>CAZDQP010000001.1:0-66821 GCA_964507485.1 uncultured Pirellulales bacterium
GTGGGGCAATCAGCTTACGGATGTCTCTGCGCTGTCGGGCCTGACGAACCTGACGTGGCTGGATTTGGGGAACAATCAGCTTACGGACGTCTCTGCGCTGTCGGGACTGACGAACCTGACGCGGCTGGGTTTGTGGGACAATAAGCTTACGGATGTCTCTGCGCTATCCCGAGCCCTTCCGAATTGCAGGATATATTTATAGGAGTAACCCATGAAAAAAGAAGAACTCTTAAAAGTCTTGACTATGAGCGAAGAGGAACGGTGTAAATATCTCGCAGAATATTTTAGGAAGCGTATTTCAAAACTGATGAATGGCCTCGGTGGTATGGTGTTTGTGATATTTTAATAAATGATACATTTCCGGGCAGAAAAGTTGTTCTCGCCGACCTCGCCGAAAGACTTTGGCAAGAATCTATGTCATGTACTGGCCTACATTCAGCCATGCTTGATGTTCATCAAAAAGTTGAAGGTTCCCAAGATAGAAGTATGGATTATGTATTTTGGGCCATGAGAGCTAAATCTATTCATAAGATTGTCACTGCATTGTTAGCCCAAGCGGAGGAAAAGAAGGATGAGTAAGTCAAAAATAGAGTGGACAGAATTGATAAAACGTTTTTGGAGTTATGTTGACAAAACTCAGAATTGTTGGTTGTGGAAAGCAGGATTATTTAGTAATGGCTATGGCCAATTCAGGGCAAGAAATAAAAAAGTTAAAGCTCATCGTTTTGCATACGAAATTACTTACGGAAAAATATTGCCTAACATTATAGTATGCCATAGTTGCGACAACCCTAAATGTGTTAATCCTAAGCATCTATTTTTATCAACACCAAAAGGCAATGCTTTAGATAGAGAGTCCAAAAATCGACATCCACATATACAGACAGCGGATTTATCAGGAGAAAATAATCCAGCTTCTAAAATAAATCCTCTTATTGTACGCACGATACGAAAATATAGAAAAAAAGGCCATACATATAGCCAATTAGTCGAGAGAATAGATTTTTCATTTAATGTAAAACTTTCCAAAAGCCAAATAGCAAATATTGTACATAGGAGAAGTTGGAAAAATGTCGGATAATTCTAAAATCGAATGGACTACTGCCACATGGTCGCCAGTTATCGGTTGCTCAAAGTGCTCGCCTGGCTGTGATAACTGTTACGCCGAGCGAATGGCTTGCAGGCTTAAAGGGATAGAAGAAGCAAAATTTGACGACATTAAAACTTATGCCCCACCTGACTCAACCTTTAATGAAAAATATATTAAAGTAATTAGCAATGGTAAATGGAATGGAAATATTGTTTGTGATGAATCAGTCCTTGATGCTCCCCTTCACTGGAAAAAGCCCCGCAAGATTTTTGTCTGCTCGATGTCCGATTTATTCCATAAAAAAGTGCCTGATGAATTTATACACGAAGTATGGGACGTAATGAAAAAATGCCCCCAACATATATTCCAAGTTCTTACCAAAAGGCCGACACGAATGTATCGCGTTGTAAAAGAACACATATACAGAATGGAAGCGGCTGGTCATGCTATGGGTTTTTGGAGTCATGTCTGGCTCGGAGTATCAATAAGCACACAAAAAGAGGCTGATGATAAGATACCGATTCTATTACAGATACCTGCGGCGATCCATTTTGTAAGTATCGAGCCGATGCTGGAAGGAATAGATTTGCAAAATGTCGATTGGAATGGTTCGACAGGTTTATGCACATTAGATAATCCACCGATGCAAATTGGATGGGTTATTGTCGGCGGCGAATCCGGTTCTAAGAGACGATGGTGCAATGAAAAGTGGGTAAAATCAATAGTAAGCCAATGCGAATCCGCAGGCGTACCTTGTTTTGTCAAACAAATACATCGTGCCGGCAAGTTAATAAAAATGCCTCCGGATTATCCACAGGAGTACCCGAATGAAGATAAAGACCTGTGACCAATGCGGCAAGCCTAAGATACGCAAATCATCGAAAGAGCTTGATATATGCCAGTGTGATTTCGTGCATGAAAAGGAACTGGAAAATAAAATTAACTATGAACCAAAATTTGAATGTCAGCGTTGTGGTCGATGTTGTATGCACATGCATTCAGACGATACGGGTATGCCTTGTGAATATCTACTTGTAAAAGATGGAATAGCAACCTGCTTAATCCACGATAAGAAACCGGAAGTTTGCAGGAATTATCCCGACCACCCCGATTTCGGCGGGGAACCGTGTTTTTTCTATAAAGAAGAAATTTGAAATAAAAACTCTTGACAAAACGGACTGAAAAGAGTAAGTTAGGGATGACTGTATACGTAACATATAATTTAATATTTTTGGATCTGAGCCCCAAAGGTGTATTCCAACCTCGTGTTGCGTATACAGTCAAGCCGATGGGGCTTATTTAATGCGCAAGGATTAATATGAAAACCATACCGCTTACACAAGGCAAATGTGCGATTGTTGATGACGAAGATTATGAACAGCTTAATCAGTGGAAATGGATAGCCTGTAAAAGTCGCAATACATTTTATGCGGCTAAATCAGCTAAAATAAATGGATATTGGTCGACAAAAAAAATGCACCATTTCATTTTACCAAGTATTCCTAAAGGCTCAATGGTGGATCATAAAAATAGAAATGGCCTTGATAACAGAAAAAATAATTTACGAATATGTTCAATAGCACAAAATACAAGAAACCGCAAAACTCCTCCACATAGTAGTAAATACAAAGGAGTATGTTGGGAAGGCCGAAGAAAAGCATGGAGAGCATATATAACAATAAAAGGAAAATTTATACATATAGGTTATTTCAACAAAGAAGAGCGTGCTGCAATCGCTTATGATAAAGCTGCAAAAACATTATTTGGCGAATTTGCCTATACTAATTTTTAAGTATTTATAGCATGGATGCTAACATGAATAAAAGACCAGCGTTTCAGTTTTATCCGGCAGACTGGATAAAAGACCCGGATTTGCAAATGTGCAGTATGAGCACTATAGGTATTTGGATTAATTTAATATGCAGAATGTGGGAGGCAAAAGAACAGGGTAAAGTAAGGGGCACAAAAGAAGAAATATGCCAAATAGTAGGATGTACAATTTCAGAACTCGCCCTCTTCTTTGACGATAATAATTTTCACAAATTTGCAAATGTAACAAAACGTAACAAAAAAGTAACAATTATAAATAGGCGGATGTACAAGGACTATATCGAGCGTGAGAGTGTAAAAAAGAGGGTTTCAAGGCATAGAGAGAAAAGGAAACGTAAATGTAACGCCAAAGTAACGCCTTATTCTTCTTCTTCACCTTCTTCTTCTCTCTCTCCTGAGATAGAGAGAATGTTACAAGAAGAAGGAAAAAGCACTATTCATCCGTCACAAAAAAAATAGGAATCTCAAAATGGAATATCACGAAGTTGATGAAATATTAAGATACTTGAAAGAGTTATGGCCTCATTGGAAATGGGCAGAAGATGAACAACCGAATCTTCAGACAAAAATCTGGAGAAATAAACTTTTCCCATTTAATTACAGTATCGCTATGCAGGCAATAGAGAATATTTATAGTCACGGCCTGGCTGATTTCCAAAGGGAACTACTGCCGGCGTTTTTGAAAGAAGCTAATCGAATAGCAAAAAAATATTCTAAATTGATTGAGGCAAAAGAAAAACCTGAGCCTGTCTTGGTTTATACAATCGTAGACCAAAACAACGAAAAATGGAAAATGAGATTTTATCATCCTACAAAAATGCCCGAAGATAAAAACATATTAGCTCAGGAATCTTTCAATATGAAAGAACAAATCGAGCAGCAGTATAACCGTGATTGCTACATCGTCAGAAATTGGGAAGAATATCAAGAGCCTGTATATCAGGAAGTAGAATCTAATAATGATGACATACCATTTTAGCAGGAGTTAAGAAAATGAGAAAAGAATTTTGTGATTTTTGTAAAGATGAATTAGAAATAGCAGACCATATTGATAATAGTTTTTTTGGAAGAATTGAATATCCGATTTATCAAAACAAAAGGCAATGAATCACTTGGCTCACCAAAAAAAGGCAAACAGATATGAGTAAAATGTGGATAACTTATTTTTTGGACTTGCGGCGTTTCTTACGCTCTGCCTGTTCTTTAGCTATTTTTGCATTGACGATTTCTTTAGGCACAGCGACAAGTTTGCGTGCAAGTTCGTTGAATTTACCCAATCCTTTAGGCTTCATATTAGCTCCTTTATTCTTTTCCCATGAATCCAGCATCATCAATACCAGCGAGAAACCGATAAGTCAAACGCTTATTGAAAACCATACACAACAAAAACTCAAAACGGACACTATCAGTCCATTCCCGCATATTGAATCTGAATACCTGTTCGGCGACATAACGGAAAAGGTGATATGGTTCGACACTAACATAAGTTCCCTTAATTGCTCTTTTGAGCAGAGTCCAGAAATTCTCGATACCGTTTGTGTGGACAATCCCATCAACATAGGCTTTAGAATGGTCAACAGCCCTGTGAGCGTGACTATTGATAAGCCTGTCGTATTCTCTGGCTTCATCGGTGAAAACTTCCGCACCATATTTTACAGACGATTTGACGCGGGCAAGGGATGTTTCTTCATCGTCGCGATTGACAACTTTGGCATTTACCTTGCTCGTTTCGACTCTTTGCAGGATACCATGAACCGGTGTTTTGCCGACCGAGCCGCGTCCTTGAATGAGCTTTTCTCGGCGTTTGGTGTGCATATTCCTTGCCTGTCCGCCGATGTAGGTTGTATCGGCTTCAACAGGGCCGTCAAACTTCTCAGATTCGCATTCCATAGCTTTGCGGATACGATGAAGCATGAACCATGCCGTTCTTTGAGTGACGCCGATAGCCCGACTAAGCTCATGGCTGCTGATACCGTTCTTGCAGTTGGCGATTGCCCATACAGCGACAAACCATTTATCAAGTCCGAGGGGGCTATCCTCAAAGATTGTGCCGACTTTGGAGCTAAACTGTTTGCGGCAATCCTTACAACGGAGCATCCGGCGTGTTTTGATTTCGCCGATTCTCTTGCTTCCACAATTAGGGCAAACGGGTGGGTTGCCAGCCCAGCGGATTTCCCGCATATAGTTCTCACAAATATCGGGGTCTGCAAAGTATCGGGCGGCTTGCAAAAGTGTTTTGGGTGTTTTCATCATCTACTCCTTGTTAATAACCTGTGTAAAACTAACTTCATTCTATCTATATATACGCGGTGAGTCAAGTACAAAATCAAAAAAACATGATAAATTTACCAAAAAACCAAATAATTTGCGGAAATTGCGTAGAAATAATGGAGCAATGGCCTAACGATTGTTTGGATTTAACAGTAACTTCTCCACCATACGATGAATTAAGAGACTATAAAGGTTATCATTTTGATTTTGAGGGTATTGCCAAACAGCTATACAGAATAACAAAAAATGGTGTTGTTGTTGTTTGGGTGGTTGGGGACCAAGTAATAAACGGGAGTGAAAGCGGTACGAGCTTCAAGCAAGCATTATTTTTTAAGGAATGCGGTTTTAATCTACACGACACGATGATTTATGAGAAAAACGGAGCATTGCCGGATAATTGCCGTTATTTTCAAATTTTCGAGTATATGTTTGTTTTGAGTAAGGGCCGGCCCAAAACAGTAAACTTCATAGAAGATAGAAAAAACCGATTCAAAGAGCGGTGGGGCAAAGGTCGTTGTGTAAGAGAAAAAGATGGGTCCCTTACGCCGAGAGACGAATGGAAGGGCAGGGAATACGGACGCCGAAATAATATTTGGAGATATAGTACAGGGGCAGGATATAGTTCAAAAGAGAAAGTAGCTTTTGAGCATCCAGCTACGTTTCCAGAGCTATTAGCACACGACCATATCAAGAGTTGGAGTAATTCCGGTGATATTGTTCTCGATTGTATGTGTGGAAGCGGTACAACCTGCAAAAGAGCGAAAATGTTAGGCCGCTGTTACATCGGCATAGATATAAGCCCTGAATATTGCAAATTATCAGAAGAACGGATTAAAGCGGTTATTACTGGCGTTTCTGTTAAAGAGGCCCGACAGGGCCAGAAAGCGTTATTTGAATGAAAAATGGTGAGCCAAGTGATTCAATACCATTACAAGAAATTAAGATGTTATCATTGGTATGCAGTCAAAAACAAAAGGACATACTACGCAGAACGATACGTCCGCATAATAAACAATAAACAAATAAGCATATTTATGCACAGAGAAATTTTAGGGCTTAAATACAAAGATGGAAAAGTATCTGACCATATTAACGGTAATGGCTTAGACAACAGACGTTCTAATTTGCGGGTGTGTACTGCGTCTCAGAATGCATGGAACAGGCGAAGTAATAGTAAATGTGGATATAGAGGTGTGCGAAAGTTTTTTCATAGGTGGCAAGCAAGAATACAAGTTAATAGGAAGTGCAGGCATTTGGGTATGTATGCTACCGCCATAGAAGCAGCTAAGGCATATGATAAAGCGGCCAAGAAACAATACGGTAAGTTTGCTTGTACTAATTTTTGTGCCGCTATCAAGGCAAAGGAGAAAGCCGAATGAGTAAAAAAGTTGGTCCAACTAAAACAAAATCATATCTTATCTGTGCCAAATGTAAATATTTGGATTTTTGGTGTGGTATGTGCCAATGCTATGCAAGATGCAAACATCCAAAGTATAAAAAAAGAAAAACCGGCGAAAGAAATATAGGAACTTATGATAGAGGCAATGACAGGGGTGTACCCACGCCAAAATGGTGTCCAATTATAAAACAGGAGACTTCCGATGGAAGATAAAATAAAACAAGCGATAGAAATGCTGGAAAAAGCAAAACTGAATATAGAATATGCCCGTGACTATTATCCAAAAGCGGATACGAAGATAAGCGAATTAAGACAATTAAACATAGCTATTGAATTTCTTGGTCAAGCTCTTGCCCTTCTCTCCAACTGTCAAGCCAAGCCGGAGTGCGAGACTTGCGAGTGGATATCAGTTAATGATAGATTGCCAAAAAGAGGTATGCAAGTTTTTATGATAGATGCTGATACAGGTTATGCTTATGTGGGATGGATGGATGAGCCAAAAAACTGGTGGTATTTTACGGCAGATAAAGAGAAAAGTTTTCCATCAGATAATGGCAAAGAAATAACACACTGGATGTCTGTAATTCCTCCCGACTGTCAAGGCAAGCCAGAGCAGCCGGAGAGTGAATTATGGAAAGAATGGAGTCGATTAAATTCAAGTGATTGTTCAGATAGGGAGTGGATTGTTAATGCGGAAAAATTAATACCTATAATACTTAGAAAGCTCGAAGCCGCAGAGCGAGAGAATACTATACTCACAGGGCATATAATGGACGCTGACAACAAAGCACAGCAGCAGGCAGAGAGAATATCGCAGTTGGAGGATATATTCAATAAAATCGAGAATTGGTGTAAAGCATATCCGATTGATATTTTTCCAAAACCAGATTTGAAAAAAGCACACACAGTATTGGAATCTGCTGGAATGACTCTTGACGCTATTACCGCTGATGCTATGCGCCATGTGACCGACGGAATTAAAGATTTAATCGAAAAGAAAGGCTAAGGATGGCAAGTAATTTCGGACACGTCGAAAGAGTAACGGAGTGCGTAGGTGGTCGGGAGATAACTTTCAGATCCAAACTTGAATACCGCTGGGCACAATGGCTTGAGCTTGAAAAGCAACAGGGATATATACTCGAATGGTGGTACGAATCCCAGGACACTTTATTACAAATTGAAACGCCTTATTTTCACAACCAAAAATTATACCTACCGGACTTCTGTGTCCAGATACTGGACGGCACTTGTGAGCTTCACGAATGCAAAGGTTGGTTCACACCTAAAGATTACACAAAATTAAAGCTGGCTGCTCAACAATATAAAAATCCTATAACTCTGATATTCGCAAGTCTCAGCGACCATAGCAAAAACAGCAAGACCCAGGCGCAGTACAGTAGAGCCAAGAGATTAGAGCCATTTCTAAAGCGTATAATTTACAATGCTAATCGTGACATATTCAGGAAGGCCGGAATAAAATAAAGAATGGTGAAAAATGAGAAAATATGCCTGTCCATTATCTGATAGTGGTATTTGTAAGTATGGGGGTAATAAACGATATAATTATGGCTTTGTTTATGGGACAGGTAGTTATTGTTATCATCCAAGGCGCAAGCAGTTTATATACAATATGCTTAGAAAAGACCCAATAACATGCCCATTGAATGCAGAAGAAAAAAGCCTATACCAATAAGTAAGGAAGCTAAATAAAGGGAAATGTGAGAAGTGAAGTACCATCCTGTCAAGAAGAGGTACTTGCCAACGGAAGGCGAAAGATTCAGAGCGTATATTATAGTAAAGAAAATCAAGCCTTCGAGAAACGAAAAGTACGGCCATGGAAAACAGGTCGAGTATATCGTACGACCTTTGAAATATAATCGGGCATGCAAATTTATCAAAGATGATGGTGCTTATATCTTCGCTAAAGATACAAAGAATTATATACGGAAGTTCTATAAAGCTGATTTTTATTTTGTCAAGCTTTAGCTCTAAGCCCTTAAAATCATTTCTTCGGCCAATTGCCTATGCCGTAGCTCGGAGATTGACGAGTTATTCTTCTATTTCTTTCCAATATAAAAATAAATGAGCAAATCTCTCTACAGCCGAAAATATAGAGCACTCAACATATCCTTCTGGTGGACGAATCTTGTTTTTATGTATTCTACAAGTGAATGAATGGGCATCTTCGCACCAAGAACAATCGTCCCTTCTATATGCTGAACTTTGAGGATTAGAACGAGTTCCTTTTAACAGCCATGTATGTTTGTAATGTGCATCTTTATCACAAATGTCACATTTATGTCTTACATATTTCATTGTTATTGTTTTTGCTGTATCTTGTTCTGGTAAAATTTCTAATGTTTTATCCATTTTCATTACCTCACTTTCTAATAGCCTTAAAACGCCCCAGATTGCCCTGTGGTGGACGAACTAAGAACGATAGGGCGGTTGTTTTAATATTTGTTTGATAATAGCATTGTTCATACCAAACAAAAATTCAATTTTTTCATCAATAGACAATTCTTCATCTTCACGAGGCCAAGGAAAATCCTTATTTGGAATCAAAGAAGAATTTCCACTTAAAGCTTTTTCTGAATAATAATATCCCATTTTATAAGCTGATGTACCTGTTTTCATTTTTTTCGCTCCTTAATAAGCCCCGAAGGGATAGGGGTTAATCTTCTATTATTATAGAAAATAACCTTTTGCAAACGGAGGAACATCCTTAATAACAGAGCCATATCTATTTTCATATGCTCTTATAATTTGTTGTAAATCCCTTAATTCTTTCAATACAAAATACAGCCCAACTATCAGATTTATGATGAATATCAATTCCGACTTTAATAAGATTCTCTATATTCTTAATTCGCAATTCTTGCTGCTTTTGTTGTTTTATTAAATTATTAATATCTAAAATTTTATATATTTTATTTTTCAACCATATTTTTACTTTCATAATATACCTCACTTTCAAAAATAAGGTATTGAATCACTTGGCTCACCATAAATCATCCACCTTTGGATAATCTTCTCTGACTATATCTGCACATTGTTTTAATATATTCTTTCGAGCAGCATCAGCAGCAGCATCAGCAGCAGCAGCAGCATCAGCAGCAGCAGCAGCATCAGCAGCAGCATCAGCAGCATCAGCAGCAGCATCAGCAGCATAAGCAGCATAAGCAGCAGAATAAGCAGCAGCAGCAGCATCAGCAGCAGCAGCATCAGCAGCAGCAGCATCAGCAGCAGCAGCATCAGCAGCATCAGCAGCATCAGCAGCAGCAATAACAGCAGAGCGAACGTCATTGAGATTAATATTATTTTCCCCCTTTGCCCATTGTTCGGCTGTTTCAATAGCTTTTAACGGTCTTTCTTCGTCCTTTTTTACATAAGACAAAACTAATCTGGCACATTTACAGGCAGTTAATACGAGCTGCTTTCTTTTTTCGTTGCCAAGCTCACCGGATAGCTTTCCAATAAGCCACAGCATCCAGTCACCTCGCTTGCAATCCAACCACAAAGCTTGAGATGTTTTGTAATTGTGAGCTTCCTTAATAGCTTCTTCACAAGCACTCAATTTTTTAATTCTTGAAATATATTCGTTTATTTCCATTTTCACTCCTTTGGTGCGTCAAGTGATTCAACGCCAAAAATAAAGCCCCGCCGTAACTACTATGATTCGGCATCGCCGGCAAGCGATGGAATGTCCGTCAATGCAGAAACTTTGGGGCTTATGTTTACTGATTTGTTTATGCTTGCCGGCGTTCATATCTATTCCTTAAATCGTCCCCACAGTACCACACTCTTTAGAGTATTACCAGAAGAAAATAAAAAAAATTTCATAAATCGCCGTTTTTGGGCTCTAATCGCCGGAAAAAGGTTAAAAAAAGTGGAATTAAATGTTTGATGTAAAAAAGTGAAAATGTTAAGTTTGTAATTTATGCAAGGATGCATATTACATTTTAATAGCTTAAATGCGGTATGGGATAGACCTAAGTTAATTATCTATCCCTGCCGCTTTTTTATTGACCGGAGAACTCACGATGGGTAGGTCAATACTGATAATTAACTTAAGGCCGGAGGCTACGTCTGTGCGACTTGACGACCTCAAAATGTCACGAACAGCCAACTGTGTTTGTGATGGAACGCATCTTCTAAAAAGCGCGGGAGATTTCAATCGGGATGCCTGGAATCATTTGACCGTTCAGTTGGTCGCTTAACCAAATGCAGCTCTAACTAAAGGGGCATGTATTCGACTTTAGGTTAATTATTGCGGGTAACTGTAAAAAGTCGCTCTGCCCTTACAGATAACACAGGGGCATGTATGAAAAAAACAGATTATACTCGAGTAAAAGAAAAACAAGACGACGGTTCTTATATAGTAAGTAATGGTAGCGCAAGAAAATTCAGAATGTATAAGAATGACCGTCAGAAATATAAAAAGAGGCGCAAGCCTTTAACTAAAAAGCAGTTTTTACGCAAAAAGGCTGTTGAGTTAAAAAATCATCCCACTGAAGCAGAAATCATATTTGAGCGCAAATTACAGGAAATAGGCTATAATTATCGCACACAAAAAGTATTTATTTATAAGGGAATAAGCGGAA
The DNA here is from genome assembly GCA_964507485.1 of uncultured Pirellulales bacterium. Lineage (GTDB taxonomy): Bacteria > Planctomycetota > Phycisphaerae > Sedimentisphaerales > Anaerobacaceae > CAIYOL01. Next base: position 11,195 of record CAZDQP010000001.1, read on the forward strand.
TAGCTGATTTTTGGATACCTTCGTTAAGAGTATATATTGAGGTTGACGGCGGGTATCACCTCGAGGAAGACCAAAAACAAAATGATAGAGTGAAAGATTTTGTTTACCGAAAGATGAATACAGGCATATTGAGATTAACTAATAATCAGGCAATGTACTTATCTATCGAGCAAATAAAAACGCTCATTGAAAGTAAAAAAGTTGTTAAAAAGCATAGAGAACAGAGAAATAAAGCAAAAAGCGATAAAATCAGAGCATGGAAGAAACGCAAAAAAGGCAAAATGGATGCGTAGAATTTTAAAGAAGAATCCTTGGCTAAGAGCCTTAAAACAACAAAGGTTGTTTGAATGAAGAAATACCAAATAATATATGCAGACCCGCCTTGGCAGGTTAAGGCTGGACCAGGGTGGTCCAGCTCTGGCATTTCTCGTGATTTAAAGTATCCGACAATGGCTATTGAAGAAATAAAGAATTTACCAATTAAAGATATATCAGCTAAAAATGCTCATTTATATCTATGGTTAATTAATAAATATATCCCTGAAGGTTATGAAATAGCTAAAGTATGGGGTTTTAAGCCTATTACATTATTGACATGGTGCAAGCCTGCGCATAGATTAGGATTAGTTGGGGCTTTCGTGCAAACCACAGAACATTTATTATTCTGCAGGCGAGGAAATCTTAAAACATTGAAAAGGATTGATACTACATGGTTTTTGAATGAAAGACATAGACATTCTGAAAAGCCTCAATTTTTTAGAGATATTATAAGGCAAGTTAGTGGTGATTTAATGAAAATAGAATTATTTGCACGAGAACGTACTTTTGGTTGGGACGTTTGGGGCAATGAAGTAAAGAGTGATATTGAATTGAAGGTGGCTGGCTAAGAGAACAAAAGCAAAAGGTGCTGTGGGAATGATTGATATAATTTTATTAATATTGTTTTTTTGCATAGGTTGGTTGAGTGGGGTATGGCATTCTTATAATTTTATGAAAGATAATCCTGAATATTTTATTGAAAATAAGAATTCAAGGGACCGGAGTTTTTAGTCCAAAAACAAGGATAGGACCTGAATGAACCGCATTTTTAAGCAAATAATAAGGGTGAGTAAGAATTCAGAGTACCAGTTCGGGACCACGTAGCTTAAACCAATGAAAACTCTAATTTATTTAATGTTATTAAGTTTAATGTTTAACAGACCACCTGAGCCTACGGATATTCCCTTCACTTTTGACCGCTCAAAGTGCAATTATGAAATACTCAAATGGCATGAAATAGAGCTAAATCAGGCTTTACAGAGCACAAGGAAGATATTCGAGCCTGACGGCGACCCTGTAACTCTAACAACTAACACAACCGGAGTATTCATAAAATTAGATAAGACTATTCCCGATCCGAACGGTGTAGTTTATGAGTATAAATGGGATTTTAGAGCACAAAACGGACTTGGTGTGTATTATATAGATTTCACAGCCAAAGACGATAAAGGTAAAAGTGACCAAAGAACTGTCCTCGTAAATGTAGTGGAAAAGCTGAATAAACCACCTTTAATTATAGATTGATATGAAAATAGATGATTTAATTAAAGCTTTAGAAACAGCTAAAAAGACTTGGAATAACAATCTTGATATTTATGATATTTATATTGAAATTGATGAGGATGAGGATTGCCCGACTTGTGGCGAACCTCAAACTCATATTTATGACGCATTTGCAGAAAAAACCGAAGTTATGAGCGTTGATAGCATACCAACATTTACTATTTTTGCTAATCGTGACGCTGAAAGACAGAAATGAAACGCGGAACATTTATAAAATCAGTTATAGCGGCAATTACTGGAATATGTGCCTGGTCGAAGAAAGATAAAATTGCTGGCCCTCCTTACGTCTCAGTGGCAAACAGTAGTTGTTGTGGGCCTAAAGACCAATCCTTATATGATGAAATTTGGGAACAATTAAAAGAAAGAGTTAATAAACCAAAAGAAGGAAATACAATCATTCATTTTGAAAAATTCAAATGAATGGATATGTTATCAATGGATAAACCATGATTACTCCAGAAAAAGCAAAACAAAAAACATTGACATAAGAAAAACAATCCTATAAAATAAAACTCAAGGTTCAAACGTAGGGGAAAGTTAAAGAGATAAAACTGGCCGATATATACCCACACCTATCAGAAATAACACTATTAGAACAAAGATTTGTCGAAAACCTTTTTAATATTGCCGGGATAAATCAAACCCAAGCTCTTATAAAAGCAGGCTCAGAACAACGTGGAGATTCTGCCAAAGTCTATGCCTCACAGCTACTAACCAAGCCTAACGTAAAGGGTTATCTAACTTGGTTAAGAAGTAAATCAACTAAAAAATTACAACATTCAGTCGAAGAGACGCTGCTTGAACTTGAGAAATTATCATTTTCAAATATCCAAGATTACATAGGCGAGGAAAACACAATAAAGGATTTATCGAAGATACCCAGAGAGCACGCAGCAGCGATAGAGGCGATAAAGACGGATATTAGGCATGATAATGGGGATTCTGAAGGATACAACGAGAAAACAACTTTCAAACTGCACAGCAAAATATCAGCCATAAAAGAACTTCTCGACCGACGTATTGGCAGACCTACGCAGAATGTCAACGTTAAGAAAGTCGTATTATCGAGAGAGATATCCGACGAGGAACTGGCTGAGATAATGTCGAGAAAGAGATTGACGGACGGCGACGAACACAGGAAGGCGATAGCCGGCGGATAAGTACAGGATATTCAAAGACTTATGTGTAATTAAAAATAAAAAATGTCTGATAATAACTATTATGGGACACTTTTAGCGATATTTGGGTTGAAAACCTGCGTTTTTGGTCTAATAACAGGGTTAGATAAATGGTAAACAAGATAGAAAATAGTGTTTCTAATATATGTTGGAATTGTGGCAAATTAATACCTTTATCTACAGGCAAGCGTAAGCGTCATTATTGCAATGATGCCTGTCGCATATCTTACAGGCGCAAAACCGAACAAATGGTTACGAAATCCAAAACCGAACATTCAAAACCGAACAACTTTGAAAAGTGTCGATATTGCGGCTGTGATTTACCCAAATTGAGTATGCCGAGAAAGTATCCGGGCGCATGTCTTAGTTGCGTGATGGAACAGCCGGGCAAATCTCCAGACAGGGATTTACCTGTTTATGATTGCAAGGACAGGAAATTGACTATCATGGAGCGTTTATTTTATCGTCCTGCTTCTGAGTTAAAGTCTGGTGAGCATAACTTTGTGAGTTTACCAGGCAGGGCATGTTATGGGGTTTATCAATGAAGTTAGCCGATTGCATAGACAGTCTGCCATATCCTGATTATGCTCCGAGAGCCTTGAAGATAATCACTATGCAGGGCCAGTTAGTGCCGCTCGACTTCAATTATCCCCAGAAGATTGTTCACGACTGCTTAGAGGATCAGCGGGAAGCAGGATTCCCAATGAGGGCGATTATCCTTAAGGCAAGGCGTGAGGGCGTGTCTACTTACGTATCCGGCAGGTTCTTCCGGGAAATCAACCGTAAGTCCAACCGATTCGCTTGTGTGGCGAGTGCCGATATTGACGCTACAATCAAGGTTTTTAAGATGATAACGCTCTTTCAGGACGAAATCCCCGAAGATATAAAGAGAGAGACCGTCTATATGTCCCGAAAGAAAGATATTGTCTATGCCAAGCCCCACCGAAGCGAGTATTTATGCCAGACGGCAGGAACGGACGTTCTCGGGCGTGGCGGATTAACTCATTATCTCCACTGTACAGAGGTTGCGTTCTGGTCACAGGCCAAGAAGCAGCTCGGCGGAGCTATGCAGGAAGTACCGGACGACCCTGAGACCATTATCATCCTCGAATCTACTGCCAACGGGACAGGCGGAGCCTTCTATGATATATATCTTCAGGCTGTTGACAGGTGGAAGCAGACTAAATCTCTCGACGGTTTTATTCCTATCTTCCTTCCCTGGACTTTGTTGCCTGCCTACTCACGCCCTGTACCCGCAGGGTGGCGGCCTGACGCAGAGGAAAAGGAGGTACAGTCACAGCACAGTCTTTCCGACGAGCAATTATACTGGCGTCACTGGGCGATAGAGAACAAATGTCAGGGCGATTTAAGTTTATTCAAGCAGGAGTATCCTATCACATGGCAGGAGGCATTTCAGGCGAGTGGCAGTCCTGTTTTTATCAAGCGTATAATAGACTATCAGAAGAAGTTTTTGCGTAATGATATCAGGTACGGCTTATTTGACCACAGGGACGGTTCATTCATTGAGAACAAGGGAGGCAGTCGTTATGGCTGGCAGTATTTGGACGTTCCGGGCAGTGAGGAGCATGTAATAGGGGTTGATACGAGGGAGCACAAGTTATCTGATGAGGGCGACATTAAGAGTGAGCGTGACTTTGACGGGGTGGTGGTATTGGGTCGGGGTGGTAGTCGGCGTTTAGTGAAGGCGGTATTACACTGCAAGATGGGTCAGAAGGAGTTGGGATTACAGGTATTGGGGGCGGCGAAGCATTTCAACAATGCGTGGGTGGTTCCTGAGATACCTATGGGGATGATGGTGGTTCAGGTCTTGGCTGACGCTGGTTATCCCAATTTATATCACAGGCAGGTAAAGGAGTTTTCTTATAATCCTGAGGATGGTGAGGACATTGGCTTTAGGACTACTGCTGTTACTCGTCATTACTTGGTGAATGACATGATAAGTTGTTTACGTGGCGACATGGTCTTGGTTCAGTTCAGTGATATAGTGGACCAGATGGAGGTCTTTGCCTACGACAAGCTGGGCCGTCCGCGTCACATGGCGGGCCGGCATGACGATTTAATGTTCGGATTAAGTTTGGCTATACAGGGCGATTTACAATGTCCGAAGTTGAATTTGATTTCCGGCCGGAACTCGTATCCGGAGTTTACGGGTGAGTCAGGTGGTTACAGTGGTTTTTTCCCTTCTCCGCAGGAGCGCACGCTTGACAGTCTGGCGGTATCCGGTGCTTACGACGATTTGGACGATGAGGACTACGGCGATGATGCGTGGTATTTTACGGAGTAACAATGTCTACGTATAAGACAAAATTTAATGTCGGCGATAAGGTTACAAGTATGGGTTTTTATGGTTTTATAACAGCGATATTTATTCGAAGTGGTATTTCTTACGAGTTTACTTATGTCGGTCCTGACGGTGTCATAAATTCTTCTGTTGTCGAGGATTTTCAGATAGAAAAATCCAACAACGGCAAGATAGGCTTTAATAAGGTTGGTTAAATGAGTTACTGGTACTTGATATATGGTTTAAGTTACCTGGGAGTATTCATTTGCGGGGTGGTCTTGGGAGTTTACGTAATTGAGCGTGGCCACCGGGCGGGGGTTAAGCTGATGGACAGATTGAAGCATGACCAGGTTCCTTTCGAAGCCGAGGAGCCTAATATTATTCAGACTCATACGGACGGTACTTTTGAGGAAGTGGGATGAATCGATAAATGGGACAGGAAGTCCTAACGGGGCAATGAAAAAGAAAAATGAAAAAGCAGAGCCGCTTGACATAGCGACCAGTCTTCTGGACTATGCCAAGCGTCGTGAAGAGGTCGGCATGGCGATAACCGGAAGGTGGATAGCCATGTGGCAGGACTCTCTCAGCTATTTTCTGTCTCATCAGTTGAAGGGCCGCAAGAAATCGAAGAAGTGGGACTGGGTGGTCGTCAATTATCTGTGGCCTTCGGTAATGCAGGAGATGGCGAAGCTGGCGAGGAATTTCGAGTTTATAGCCACTCCCGGCGACTCCAGTGACTCCGAGGCCGCCGAGGCATTTCAGGGTTTTCTTCACTGGCAATGGCGTAAAAAAGGTGGTCTTCACCCCAATACTATGAGGATAGAGCAGTTAAAGGCCATTTTGGACGGCAAGCTGCACGGATACAGGGTTTCTAAGCTTTACTGGGAAGAGAAAGTAAGGTTCAATCGTAAGGTTTTCCCACCTCGGTGGGAGGGTCAGGTCCGGCACCGTTTATGGCCGCCTCAGCAGTTCTGGGCGTCTGATAAGGAATATATTAACGACGGCGACTGTGGAACGGTGAGATATATCGAGTTGAGTTACGCCAAAAGTTTATGGTCGGATTATAAGTCTTCACTTGAGGAGAATTCCGTTTCATTCATTGAAGCCCAGCGAGGCACAGGTGATACTATAAGGGGGCGTACGGCGGCCAATGCGACCTACGGCACTTCCTCCGCCACCGGTGGTATCGACCGTGGAGTCTATCAGGGCCAGGGTTCCAGCCAGCTTCTCGATCTTGTTCTCAGTTCTTTTGCCGATGAAGGCGTCGCAGGCGAAAGGGAGGACGACCTTAGATACTGCCGTATATCCGAGGAATACTTAAAAGACCCTCGTGAGGAACACAAAAAGGAGGTCATTCCACAGGACCCCGATATTTTAGAAAAGCAGGGCCTTATACGGCCGGGCGATAACGGCACTTTCGTTGATACAGAGGGCAATCCGATAGAGGATTTCGATACCCAGTTCCCGTCCGATGAAATCGAATGGGACGAACCGTTATTCGAGAATGGCCGGTATATCATAAGAAACGAAGATACTATCCTCAATCCGGACGAAGAGGACCAGAAATATCCTCATTCGGTATGGCCTTTCATTGTTACACCGCATTACCTACTGCCTCATATGTGGCAGGGTTCGGACGCCTTCAGCCTCTATAAGGATACGCAGGACCATATAAACGTTACCGTTTCACACTTACTGAATAATAACCGTGAATTCGGCGACCCGAGGATAGCGGTCGAATCCGGTGCGCTTGACCCTGTAAGGAACAGGATGGAAAAGCCGTTTTCCATTATGAGGGGAGCGGGCGCGATTATACGACTGGCCAGAGGCGGCCTTAGCAGGCTCAAGATTATACCACCAACACCTATCGGGGCGGGCAATCTTGCCCTTTACCAGCTATTTGTCCAGGAGTTCAAGAATATTCAGGGCCTTCAGGACATAGCAAGGGGCAAAAAAACGGAAGGTGAAATGACCGCCACTCAATCGCAGTTCCTTGCAATAAGCTCCAACGACCGGATAAAGTTACAGAACATATTCGAGGAGCAGTGGGCTTTCGAGTTAGGCTCTCTCCTGGCCGAGATGGACCAGTATTACTATGAAGCCGACCGAATTATCCGTGTTATCGGTGAGGACAACGTCATGGGCGCCTACCAGATAACACAGCATGTCAAAGAAGCCGAGTTCGATATCGACCTTGAACCGACCGAATGTATGCCCTTCGACGAGGAAAAGACGATTATTAAATACGAGAAAGCTTACGGCCTTCTCAATAACCCTGTCCCGAACCCAATGCTGCCGGACATGCTGAGGGTACTGAAAATAAAGGCGTGGCAGAAGATACTCAAAAAACATCAGATATGGCAGGACTGGGTCGCATACGAAAAACTTATTATGGCCGTCCAGAACGGTGAGATAAAGCCGGAGGACGCCGTTGGAATGTTAATTCAGAACGCCAAGCAGAGGATAATGGCACAAGGAGAAAACAATGGAAACAGAAGCACCGTCTCGGCCTAAAGAGAAGATGATAAACGGTTTTCCCGAATGGGAGGCCATGGGCTTCGCTGATACTATCGACCGGGCACTTGAAATCAAGTCGAACCCGAAGAAACTTAAGGCCGCGATGATGGTCATAAGACAGAGACAGAAAAGAGATAAGACCGCTCGGGAGGTTTGACAAAATGAGTCCATGGGCACCTTCAGACGCAAAACATAAAACTAAAAAAGCAAATACTAAAAAGAAAAAACGGCAGTGGTCTGATGTGGCTAACAGCGCCTTGGCTTCAGGCGACTCGGAGGCCTCGGCTATAAGACAGGCCAATGCCGTCGTTGCCGGAACAGCAAAACACAGAGGACGAAAAAAGAAGAAAGGCTGGTCAGATAAACTATGAAACATGAATTCATATTAGCTGATGTTAACGTATCAAGGCCGGGCATAGCTGTACTCAACTGTGAGATAAGGACATGGAAAGACGCCGACCCGACCACCGGGGCAGCTGACTTTTCGGATACCATCACACAACAGGCCAAGACCCATGTCGAGGGCTTTACTACCGCACAGCTTCTTGACCGTGTCCGGAAGGAACTTACGGCCAAAGCGCAGGAAAAAATTAATATAAGGGCTGAAGAACTCCAGATACTGTCGAAACAGGCACTCGCTGATTTGATAACGGATATTGACGGCACTTTAACCAGTTAGGAGTAGATTATGGCAGCTACAATAGAAACAGAACGTACCGTTACGGAACTTCTGGCCTGGACTGACCTGTCGGATACAGGCAATGTTCCATGGCTTGAGACCTCACAGATAGACATATCAAATGAAGTAGGATGCCTCTTGAATATCGATATGGCTCAGGACAATACAACGGCCATAGCAGACTCGCCTATCTGGATTGCATGGGGCAAGGCCGGCAGTACGGACGATGACTGGCATGAATTCGCCAGAGGCAGTTATGGAACGATTGCTAATGGTGTTACAGATTTGTCTGCTGACAGTCTTAGCTCCGGCGATACTACCTGTAGGGTGGCCGATACTACCCATATGGAATATTATGGTCAGAAAGTTTTTATAAAACACTCAACTTTAGCAAATTCAATGATAAACACAGTCGTTGATTATTCTAATGATGTTATGGTTGAATTACTTGATGGCGCTACGGCTGATTTTACGGATTCTGCGGATATAATGTGTCCATCAACAGGTGATGGCGTAAAACAATGGTCTGTCAGAGTGCCGGATGAGATGTGGGCGGCCAAGATAAGTTTTCATAACAGGGACAACGACGCAATATTCGCATGTCGCGTGCAGTATAACTTTATAACGGACTATACGAGTGCTTAATGTCTGATTTCTTAACAAAATCTAAACCCATGATGGGGTCATTAATTGACTATGGACATTTCCTGTCCCATGGCCTTATCGGCTGCTGGCTTATGAACGAGAATAAAGGAAATGTAATTTATGATATCAGCGGCTGGGGCAGGCACCTGTCTTTCGGTGGTGATGCCAACTGGAATAAAGAGGAGCATTGCGTAAATTTTCCGACCCCTGATAATGATTATCTCGGCACAGTGGATGTGAACGGGCCTAAACGCTTTACAGTTATAGGATGGGTCCGCATTGCCAACGATAGTATCTTTCATACTATATTAAGCTGGTGCGCCGATGCAGGAAGCGGTGCCGATGAAGGATTATGGTTCGGATTCGACCCGTCAAGCGGTGCAGGTTCGAGAATCTATTATTATTCAAAGCTCGGGCTGAATTTTTCGGCAGACACTTCTTATAGTATAAACGATGGAGAATTTCATCAGTTGACATTAAGCTATGACGGCGTGGCCGTGCGATACGGACTTGACGGCAAATATTTCGATAGTGACGCCGTTTCCGGTGACCCAACCTATAACGTGCTCTCCGGCGACAATACACTTTGTATTGGTTCTATTGAAAATGGTTCGATATATGGCCATGACGGAGATATAGGAACTGTCTCTATTTATGACCATGCAATTACTGATTTCGAATTGTCACAACTATATACCGAACCTTATTGTTTCATATCAGGCGGCAGAAGAAGAAAACTGTTTATCGCCGAGGAAATAGCCGCAGGCGGAGTTGTCCAGGCGGCGGGCGAGGCTACAATAACAACTTCATCCCTTGCGGGCATGAGAAGATTGAATATCCCGGGGGCCGGCACCGCAACGGTGACAACCGCTTCCTATGCAGGCTGTACGGGCGGGGCGGTGTCCGGTGTAGAAGAAATACTAAGGTACAGAAGGTTTAATTCAAAAAAATTATATGGTTTCGGAAGAGTAAACTTTTGAAGAAAATAGTATTAATTATTTTATTAACAGCGGCTTTGTGTAATGCCTATACACCGCCGATAGGGATAGTCGATCCACCGTCTGTACTAATGGATGCAGATGTGGATAATTATTTAGGTCAGACCTATGACTTTACTTTAGACGGTCGCGGTGTTCAGACTTATCCTGTTTCCAGTTCGGGTCATCCATATACTCACTATATTAACAGTGCTACAGGTGATGATACAAGCAATCCGTACGGAACCGAAGCTAACCCAAGGGCTACTATTCCCTTCGAAGGCGATAAAGACCCCGATACCGCCGCAAAGGCACTTGCAGCGGGAAGTATAATCGAACTTCACGGCGGCCCTTTTGTCGGACAATCGAAAGATTCTTTGTACTGCGCGGGTACTCAGGCGGCCCCTATATTTATAAGGGGTGAGGACGGTGCTACTATAGGCACTTTCATTTTTTATCTCGCAGGCTACTATGTAGTTATCGAGGACTTAAACTTCAGTGCGACCAGATTGCTACTGGATAAAGTGGCCGCCACGATTAGTAATTTCGGAATAGATTACTGCATTATCAGAAATTGTACAGCCACCGGCACGGGAGTAGATGACGGTGACCTTACTTTTCTGGATATATTCGGCGGCGGTTCAGGCGCAACTTTAGATGCTTCTTATATAGTGGTTTATAATAATGAGATTTCCCAATATGGCGACTGGACGGACACGCAGACTTTTCCGCAACCTACACCAAATGACTGTTGTGGTATATATATCTGGGGATATTCGTCTTATATATGGATTCTCAATAATACCATCCACAATAACAACGGCGATTCCATCCAGGTAGGAAGTGATGCGGCAAGGAACACACATCATATCTATATAGGAGACAATGAATGTTATGAGGACAGGGAAAATGCGCTCGATATAAAGGAAGCTGAAGATGTAATTGTTTCTCATAATTCATTTCACGATTACTATGAACTCGGTAGAGATGATGATGGAATATGTTGTGTAACTCATGGCCAAGGTTCACTTCCTGGACTTTTGACGGAAAGCCCTCATTATGTCTGGTATTTATTTAATGATATTTACAATGCCAGTTACGGCCTTCATGTAAGTCATACCGGAGAATACATATATCTTATAGGAAATACATTTAGAAATTGTCCGAAAAGCGGTTACGGCGGACCTACCAACCAACCCGCCCTGAATGCTTATCTTTTCCAGGGCGGAGGCAGTGAATATCATTATTATATAAATAATACGATAGAAAACTGTCAGGCGGGAATCTGGATAACCTGTAATGTATCAGACCCTACTATTTATATTTATAACAACATAATTGATACGCTTTCAGAAGGAACTACACTTCCCTGGCAGAACAGTCATATCATTAGCGACGGCAGTAAGAACGACTGGATAGATATGGATTATAACCTGTTCTGTCAGTCAGGCGGAAGTGCCCAGATATATCTGAAACCTACCACATATTCACTTGCCACCTATCAGGCGACCGGAGAAGGATTGAACTGCGATGAAGATGATCCTGTATTTACAAATCAGGCAAGCGATGATTTGACTTTACAAATTACAAGTAACGCCAGAGGCGTTGGAACTTCTGGGGGTGTGGTAAATACGGTTTACTCTACTTTTCAAAGCCGTTATGGAATAGATATAACCGAAGATAAAAACGGCACTGATATAACGGCCTGGGACGCAGGTGCTTACCAGTACACTTCAGGCGTAAAATACTTCTTTTTATGGATACCGTGATATGAAAAAGCTGATTTTTACTTTAATATTGTGTTTTGCAAGTTTATCTTTTGCAAGTCCAGTTTCTTCTTTCGGCGGATTTCTTGAAGCAGATACGCAGGTTATAGTTACTATCGGCCCTTTTGTTGATGTGGCCGACCATGTAACTCCTGAAACCGCAGTAACTTTAACAGGAGGTGGTGATAATGCAGATGAGGCCGAATTATTAAAAAACGGCTCTACAAGTGTGGTAGATATATCGAGTAATACATGGGCTGCCGTAACCAACTGTGACGGATGGTATTCCTTGACACTTACAACAAGTGATACCGATACCGAGGGAAATCTGCTTATAGTAATCCAAAATGATTCGGTACATGATGCAGTCAGTGTAAGATACGAAGTGCAGGGGCAGGCTGCCTATAACAGTGAGCATATAACCAAGGCAAGCGGTTATATAGACGTCGACGTTACCGCAATAAGTACAAGTACGACCGCCGCAGATAACGAAGAAACGGCTTTTGATACGGATTTCGCAACGAACTATGACGCAGCGAATGATATGTGGGTAACTAATGTGGGTTTATGGAATAGTAATAGCATACCATGCACGACAGCCCAGGTAGTTTCAGACGCCGCCGCTTCCGGCGATGTGGCGGATAGCGTTCTCGATGAATTAGTAACAGACCATGATAGTACGAAATGGTCTCTGGGCTGGATGCTGAAAAAAATTTACGATTATGTGAGTTGGTAATTATGAGTTATGACAGTGTAATGCAGAATGGTTATAACAGGATGCGGAAGCAGGACGTGACTGCCGATGATGCCGCTTTCGACGGTTCCAGTTCCGGCGCACGATACACGGATATCACAAAGAGAGAAGTATTCTTTTTCGATACAGGCGCTAATGTCGTGGAAATAATGTTCTACGGCGAGGGCGACGACGGTGATACTTTCGGAGTCGAAATTTGGAATGTCATTAAGGGCGGATACGCCGAATATGTCGCCGATATAACAGGCGCGCTCGGGACCGCTTATGCAGACATTACGAACAGGGACTCCACCGAAAGATTGTTTGCCGATGATGTTACTATCAGTGATTCAGACCACCTGAAAGGCGTAACCATTGCCGACCAGGGCAATAACAGGTATAGCAAAATAACTTATTCTCCGTTCGGCGCTATCGGCGGATGTGTCAGGTTTTATAACGTGGGCGGAGTTGGAGAAGTTGCAAGAATCGTTCCGATGATACGGTTCTTTTAGAAAGGAATTAAGATATGGCAGGCAGTGTTAGTGATTATGGCGAAAACGCGCTTTTGGATTATCTTTGCGCAAGTGCTTTACAGTTGGCGCTTTTACTGGCTGACCCACTGGATGATAATTCGGGAATGCTGGAACCTACAGATGATACGGACTATGAAAGAAAGGCGGTTGCCGCCGCCGACTGGGGCGCAGCAGGAGCAGGCTCGATAACGACGGTAAATCCCCTTAGTTTCTGTGCCGCTGATTCGGATTTTTCAACGGTCAGTCACTGGGGACTATATGATTCGACTGAAACAGGGGCAGGCAATTTGCTGGTACATGGTGATTTGAGTACGGCAAGGGATGTCACTGGCGGTGAGACCTTAACATTTGCCGCAGGTAAGATAACTGTAACCTGCGCATAAGGAGCAAAGATATGACAATTTTACATACAATGCGGAATCCTTTTTGTCCGGCGAGAAAACTGGATGTTACCGTAGCCGATACCGCTTTCGACGGCTCGACAAAAGGCGCACGATATACCGACATAACAAGAAGGGATATATACGAGCTTGATGAGGCATGTAACGGTATCGAAGTATTATTTGCGGCGGAAGCGGACGACGGCGATACTTTCGGCTGTGAAATCTTAAACGTGACAAGAGATGGCCTTGCTGATATGGTTGCCGATGTAACGGGTGCGGTCGGGACTGCCTGGGCTGATATGACCAATATAGATTCAACGGAAAGATTGTTTGTTGATGATTTATCCATATCAGCCGAATATCACTTGAAGGAAGTAACTGTAGCCGACCAGGGAAATAATCGGTTCGCTAAACTCGGCTGGGATACTATCGGGGCAAGGGCAATATATTTCCGCTTCTATAATGTAGGAGGCGGCGGCCAATGCGCAAGAATAAGACCCTGGGTTCGGTTTTTCTAATTATTTAAGGAATATACTATTTAATAAAAATTAAAAACCAAAAGAATACAAGCACAGACAAGTCGCTCTTGTTAAGGTGCTATCCCACCGAGCTTGGATAGAAGCCGTCGGTTATTTACTGACGGCTTTTTCTTTTGGGAAATATGACAGTTAACTGTGAAGAAGGAAAAAGGTCTAAACGACAAACTTCGGGCTTCACGGGATTTAAGTTACCTAATAATGCGGAAAGAACCAAGAGTTCAAACGCAAGCGTTGAAAGGAAAAAGTTATGGCTAAAGCAGATTCAGACCTTTTAGAAGATTTAATTGACCAGCAGTTGGAGACCGACGATGACGGCCCTCAGATTTTTTCAGACCTGCCTGATACCAGCGAAAGTGAGTTGACGGACGAAGAAGCCTCAGAAAAAGAAGAAGAAACTGAAGAGAAAGAAGAAGAGGAAAAGTCTGAAGAAAAAGACAAATGGGACAAAGACAAGCAGATGATTGAGTTCGAACGTGCCAATGCACGTCGGGCAAGAGAAGAACTTTCCACGATTCAGACTGCTTATTCCCAGGCTAATGAACAGCTCAATCAGCTTAAGCAGGAAATTACCTCTCTCAAGCATGAAAAGAAAGAAGAGGCGAATAAGCTCGAAGATATGGATGAGGATATGGTTGATAAGGCCGTATCAAAGAATATTCGTCTTATCGAGAACAGGCTGAGAGAAAAGGAAAAGCAGGTTGATGATATCTTGAAAAAGATATCTCAATACGAGGAAAGTCAGGCCGAGAATCAACGGAAAGAAAGCAACGAGCAGGCGAAGCAGGCGGTATTCAGGACAACTGAAAAAACGCTTGCGAGGGCCGGTATTAAAAATATGGCTAAATACCGGTCGGCCGCTAATGAACTTGCCAATCATCTCGTCGATATCGGCCAGGTTATACAGCCGCAGAACTTCGAAGAGGCCGTTGACCTTATGGCGGACTGCTATCTGAAGGTCAAAGAAAGAGCTGAAAAAAAGATTAAAAAGAAAGGGTCTGTCTCTGTTGATACGGGCAAAGGCGGCGTTGGCGGTACTCGCAAAAAAGAAACCGGAATAAAACCGGGTAAACTTAAGGACGTCAAAGCCCAAATGCTCAAAGACCGGTCTTGGCTCGACTAAGAACCGGAGAAATGGAGTATTAAATGGCAACCACAGATTTAGATAAAGCCACACGCGAACTGTTCGTCAAGGGACTCGTTGACCAGAGTATAATGAGGACACCTGTAATTGAAGAATTGCAGAGAAGAGAACAGGTTACGCATTCCGCAGGCAAGTATGTCGAACGTCTTATTGATACCGAGGACATCGACGACCTTGTCCAGACTTATGAAGTCAATGACGCGCTGACCGACGAGAAAAAGACAACTCTCGAAAAGCCGCGCTTCACTTGGCGAAAATCACAACTTCCGCTTCGGTATGACGCCGACGAAGAACTGGAAAACGTACACGGCGATCAAGTTGTTCAACTGCTCAATCTTGCCGAACACCTTGTCAAAAAAGGTCATACGGCATTAAGAAAGTGGTTTGAAAAACAGATATTCAATAACGGTTCGACCACCCCTGTCGCCGATGGAACATTATCGGCCTGGCAGAGTCTCGTTTCCGCACTCAATCACGATACTACCTATGGAACTATTTCCAGAAGTTTCTCGGCGGGCACACATGACGAATGGCAGGGCGCCGACCCGGAAGCGCTTACGGAAAACGTAAGTTCGTCAGGTCAGGACACTTCTTATACGTTGACTAAAGGTAATCTGGCAAAATGGATTAACGAAACAGATGTCGCCGATTCCATGGAGTCGCCGGAAGACCTTATGATACTGATGTGTCCGACCCTCTGGGATAAACTGCGTGCGGAGTTCGAGGCGCATTCTATGTATAAGTCCGGTATGAAACAGTCTCAGGGTATTACCAGTATGATGTTCGACGGCCACGAAATCGTTTCCGTACCGTATCTGCAAAGAACATCGACGATGAGAACCTGGCTGTTCATACTCAATCTGAGATACTTCGAACTTCGTATCCATAATCGCAGAAACTTCAAGACCACTCCTTGGAAATGGCAGGGCGAGAACACGAACGGCTACGATTTCTGGCTTTCAAGAATACTGTTGCAAGGCAATTTCTGTTGCTGGAAACCGAAATCGAGCATCTGGTTGTCCTCTGTGTCATAGGGACTTACGACAAATTAAGCCTTTTCTTTCTCAATGAAAGGAGAAAATAAAAAATGGCAAATTTAGCTATTGCAAAAATTATACTGGATGGACACAAATGGCCCGGCGCTGTGAACAGATGGAACTGGTATCCTACAAAGACCGCCTTCTGCGGAACAACCGGTAAAGGCTGGGACAATACCGTGGATAACTTCAGTTCCGCCGACGAAACCCAACGAGCCCTGAATGCCGGACAGCCGACCAATGGTGGCACAAGAACGCCACTCGGGACTAAGATTTCATGCTACTACGATAGTACGGAGAATCCCGGTTACTACACTGTTCAATATCTTGCCTTCCACTCGTTCGAGGACGGCATGGATATATCCAAAGATTTCAGTGACGGCAAATTCTGGTGTTCAGGTGCCGCTATCGGATGTATTTCATGCTCAGAATGGGCGGATACTTCCACGGGTCCTTGGTTCGTTGTGACAAGATGCTCTACCGGTGGAGACCAGACACAGGGTTCGCCTGTCTGTATCCCTTGCAGTACACATATTTATAGTGACGGTACTGGCGTCGCAACTAACGGATACGGTGACGGCTGCGGCTGGTTCCTGATTGATGGTGTTATGCCCTGCAAGGATATTACCTTGCTTGACGATGAGACCGGTGCCGGCAAAGGCGTTGAGATAACCTGCCAGTGCGAACGCGGGGACATCATTATCGAAATCACCGGAGACCAACCGATTCTCATGCCTGCTGATGTCTCTAACCTAACTGATGCTACCGGCCTTGTTGGTATAGCTGCCAGTGCGCTTACTATCGGTTGGGCATGTGCGAGTGCGGCGTAAGCCGGGAAAGGAGGCCTTAAATGGCAGGTTTTAATGATGCTACTCTCGGCAGCCAGCGCAAGTGTGTAATAGGAAGCGGTGTTGTGATGGAACTTGGTTATATTGATTTCAGTAACGATGTATCTGTCTCCACCACTGTACCGTCGACGCTTACCAAGTTATTAGGCTGGGTTGGTCATGTTTCTGTCTGTTCCGATGCAGGTTGTGTATCGGCAGGATTTGGTAAACCGATTACAAATATGAGTCTTTGTGTCGGACCTGTTTTGGAAATAAGTGCACCTGATGTTACTACAGCCACACTTACAGCAGAAGCGAAAATGACTTATACAGCCTGGGGCTGGTAGTATAAAAATTGCCTACTTGAACCTTCCGGCCCGGAGATGAACATAAAAGGCACGGTATGATTCGTGTGCCGGGCCGGATTTTGTTAAAAGGAGAAAGCCAATGGCTATGTCCTGTAGCGAGTTGATTGACGAAATACAGGCGCGATGCGGTCGGCCTGATACGACCGACCTTATCGATACTACCTGGCTTACCAGAAGAATCAATGAAGCCCAGAAGATTATTATCGAAGAAGTACCACTTATCCCTTCTGTTACTTTTCACAACAGAGACTCAATAGATACGACCGGAACAACCAAATATGCGATAAACGAAATATCCGTAGGCGACAGTACGACAGCCAATTTTCCATGCAATATAACCGATGTATGGTATCTCGACGGAAATGAGAGTAAGAAACTCGTATTTAAGCCTGTTGATGAATACGACAGACTGTATCCCGACCCTACTCATTCGGACGCTAATAGAGAAAAACCCGTTCACTGGACTTTGAGAGATAACGGATATATTGAAATTGCTCCTCTGTGCGCAAGCGGATACTGGGACAATGACCTTAAAATAACAGGTGATTTCTATGCGGCGGATTTCACTACGGACAGCACTTCCTTAAGCGATATAAGCCGTGCAGACGAGGGGCTTATCCTTTACGGTGTATGGAAATCGTGGCAGGCCATAGGCTCCGCCAATCCCTCAGTAGTTTCAGAGATAAGAAACGCAAAAAAAATGTGGTCAAACCCATATCCGGCCACTGGCGAAACTCTCGGATGGCTCGAGAGTTTCGGCGATAAAATAAATAGTATGGTTCAGTGGAACGATAATTTTTATGAGGATTAAAATAATCGCAGAAACGGGGGCTGCGCACAGGAAAAGCTATTCGAGATGCCTTGCTATGATAGATGCCGCAAGACAATGCGGCGCCGATGCTATAAAATTCTCGGCCTATAAAGCCGACGAAATGACTATTGACAGTAATAAAGAGCCTTTCGTTATCAAATCCGAGCCATGGAAAGGAATGAGCCTTTATTCGATTTATGACAGTATTGCCATTCCATATCACTGGCTGAATGACCTTAAAAGAGCAACGATGGCCGCCGGGATGGAATTTATTTTAAGCGTCTATCATCCTAATACCGTCGAAATTCTGGGGCAGTTGGGAGTAAAAACCGTCAAAATAGCCTCTTTTGAGTTAAACTATACCGAATTATTGAAAAGTTTAGCTAACGACCCGAAAGTTTATAATATTCTTCTCAGTACCGGGGGGGCTACTGAGAAAGAGATAGATAAAGCCTCTGATATACTCAAATATAAAGACCTTACTTTGCTTCATTGTATCTCCAAATATCCTGCAAAACCGGAAGAAATGAATCTTGTAATGCTGGATAATATGAAGAAGTTCGGCTTCAAGGTCGGTCTTTCCAATCATTCAAGAATTCTAACTGTTCCGGTCATGGCCGTTACTATGGGTGCTACTGTCCTGGAACAACACTTAAAGCTGGATGATGATAATCTGGACGCTTCTTTTGCGCTGTTTCCAGACGCTTTTAAGGCCGTTGTCGATGTTTGCAGAAAAACAGAAGCCATATTGGGGACGGTCGATTATAGCCAGCCAAAAACTTTCCACAGAAAAGAAATTAACGGTAAATGGGTTCGAGCGGTATGGTAGATTTTAAATGTAATCTTAACTGTCCTCAGAAAACACAGCCACCGCCTTGCTGTCGATTATGTTCCAAGGCAAGAAAAGATTTCATTGATGAATCCAATAAGAAATTCTGGACGGATAGTCGTGGTTTCTGGTCTGAAAATGGCTGCAAGCTGGAAAGAGATAAAATGCCTGAAGAATGTAAGTCTTATGACTGCCGGATGTATCAGTTTGTAACGATAAGCGTTTGGAGTGGTCAAGGCTGGCTGCAAAACGTAAAAGCCGTACCGCAAGGCAAAAGGGTCGAATATAAAATGGCTGACGTATGAAATGTGATTTAAATTGTCCGGCAACGGGGTCAATATTTCTTGGCAGGTTCTGTTGTCATAATTGCTCTGCCGCAAGAAAATATTATGTCAAAGAATCGAATAAACATTTGTGGAACGAAGAAAAAGGATTTTTCGAAGAAGGTAAAGGTTGCAGACTGTCAAGAGCAGAAATGCCGCAGGAGTGCAAGGAATACGATTGCCATAAGAAATCATTTTATATTTGTGAATTAAAATACTCCCAGCTTGTATGGAATGAAAAATGGGTTAAGAAAAAACCTGTTACTTTATTTGTAAGAGGTGAAGTAAACGAAGGTCATTTTGATAATTTGTTTGAACAGATGAAAAAAGATATTGCAAGGTTTAGTAAAAATGAATGATAAGACAATCCTGATAACCGGCGGGACTGGAAGTTTAGGGCAGGCGATAATTGAGAAAATCAGTCGGAACTACAACCCCAAAAAGGTTATTATTTATAGTAGAAATGAGTATAATCAGCACTTAATATCTAAAAAATACTCCCATATACCTTGGCTTAGATTCCGTATCGGCGACGTTAGAGACAAAGAAAGACTTGCTTGGTGCTGTGATAAAGTTGACTATCTGATACACGCCGCCGCATTAAAGCATATCCGAATATGTGAAGAAAATCCTTTAGAGGCTATACAGACCAATATAATCGGCAGCTCTAATGTAATAGACGCCTGTGTAAAAAACAGGGTACAAAAAGCAGTTCTTGTAAGTACGGACAAAAGCCCAAAGGCCGAGAATCTTTACGGTGCGACAAAATTCACAGCCGAAAAACTGTTTGAATCTGCGAATATCTACGGAAGAACAATCTTCAGAATAATCCGATATGGCAATGTAATCGGCTCCCATGGCTCAGTTATCGAATATTTCCTCAAACTAAAAAAAGAGGGAATACATAAATTTCCTATTACAGATCCGCAATGTACCCGGTTCTGGATAACACTGAATCAGGCCGCAAAAGCAGTTATAGAACATTTGTTAAAAGAGAATACCGAAACTTTGTTCATTCCAAAATTACCGTCAATGAAGATAACCGATATGGCAAGGGCAATAGACCCCGACTGCACTTTCGAATTTATCGGTATTAAAAAAGGCGAGCGTCTGCATGAGGAATTGGCTGAAGGATACACTTCAGACACGAATGACTGGTGGCTTAAAAAAGAAGAATTTAGAGAATTATTAAAAATATCTTAAAATTTCACTTGACAGAAAAAGAAAGATAAAGTAATACTATGCTATGAACGTAGATTTGATAATGATAAATAAAAGCCCCGACGAGTGCATTTCTGTTATCAGGTCTGCGTTCAGCTTGTCGGGGCATTTTAACTAAGGAGTAGTAAAATGATTTCTCAATTTATGAAAGATGTTCGAGAGGAAAAAAACGGGTTCAGTTTCGGCAAAGTGTTTCGATTTGATGAAGAAAGTGTTGTCGCTATATTACCAATTATCAGAGAAAGCCAAGTCGAACGAGATTATATTGTTTTGCCAGAAGCTAAAGACGTAAAAATTGAAGATACTGGTGATATTGATAAAGCAAAAATTACTAATAATGGTGATAAACCCGTTTATATTAGAAGCGGAACTGTTTTAAAAGGCTCTACTCAGGAAAGAGCTTCTGTTATCAGCAGAATTATCTTCCCGAACCAAACGAAACAAATCAAAGTCGTTTGCGTTCATCAAACCAAAGGCATATCAATAGGCGCAAAAATGGATTATTCCGGTCTAACGCCTTCTTCAATAAGCCTTGGTTCTCAACAGGCTACTTGGAATAGCGTTAATAAATATACCTGTTGTGCCCGTAACTCTTTTTCGTCTTCGGCTCCGGATTTATCTTCAAATATTGGAGGAACTTTTTTTGTAAGTCCCACTGATGATTTGCACTCCTATATGAAAGATTATTCCAAAAAAATTGAAAAAATTTTATCGAAGATAGAATACAAAAAGAATCAAACCGGAATGGCTTTGTTCGATGTGGAAGGTGTTTTTTTGATAGAGATATTTGATTTAACCGGTTCTTGGAAAGCTATACGTGATGATGTTATTTCAAGAGAGGGGGAAAATATCATAAAGAAGGATTTGCAGGGTATTTTTCAGTTGAAACCTGAAAGGGCGAATGAATTGGTAATTAATATTCTCAATGAAAATTATAAAGAAAAAGAATTACATAAAAATCAGAGTTCAACTTATGCTTTGGAAGGTGACAAATATATCGGCGAGACAACGATTTTGAATCAAAAAGTTATTCACTTTAGTTTAATGAGAAAAAGTAAGAATTAATTATGTCTGATTTGTTTTCTCGAATAGCTATAGGCTGTGCAGGATGGAACCAGCCTTACAACGGAGTCCAAGTTCCTGATAAGGACATAGATAAGATACTTGGCTATTGCCAGTCTTCAGGCATTGATACTCTCGATATGGCAACTGCTTACGGGAATGATTTCAACCGACCGAATTCTTACTTCAATAAGATAATCAAAATCCGCAAGGGCGATGATATTGAAAAGATTCTTGAATCGCAACCATACTGCATAATGGCACATGGCTTAGAGAATAATAGTTGTTTATATCCAGAACCAAAAATAGATAAATGGACAGGGCTCATAAATAGAGGTATTTCACTTTATTCTCCCAATGAAATGGGAGCAGTTAGATGGGAACAGAAAATAGGTCCACCTATACATGTTATGTTTGGTAATACAAGATTTTCACCTATAGAAATTCTTCAAGTACCTTACAGTCTTTATGACAGAAGATGGGAGATACATTTTCCAGAAGTTCACAAACATTATAAAATTCATGTCCGCTCAATCTTCCTGCGTGGCAGGATAATCGAGGATGGAATTCCGGCAGAAGAATGTATCAAATTCTGCCTGTGCAATCCTTATATTGATAAAGTAATTATCGGCGCCGATTCTTTTGACCAGTTAAGAAGGAATCTGGATTTCTTATTCAAATGGAAGAACCTTGAAAAACATGATGAAAAACTTTTGGACACAAGAAAATGGGATTGAAACGTACTCTTATAAGTTGCAAAAAATGTAATTATAAATGTCAAATGCCATATCAGGGAAAAGTACATATAAAATGTCCTAAATGTGGCGGCGAAACAAGACAAAGAGTAGCAGATAATGTTGAAAAAGGTTGGGATGTAAAAACGGAATATGAATAATATGATTAATAAAATCCTGTTTTTAGGAAGTATATTTTTTGTCGCTTTGTCATTCTTGGCTTTTATTTATTACGTGCTGAATATATCAATACTTTAAGATAAAGGAGAAATAATGAATTTTCGACACACAAAAACCTTGATACCTGATGGAGTCCAAACTCTTAGCAAACGTCCCTGCTGTTATGTCGAGGACGTATATCCTGATTACCTTGTACGGGGAAATGGTTCCTATGTATGGGACTTAAAGGACAAAAGATATATAGATTATCATTCAGCTTTAGGCGCGATAATTCTCGGCATAAACAACCAGAAGGTATCCGATGCCGTATGTAACCAGATGAGAGAGGGGAATCTGTTTTCGTTATCTCACCCGAAAGAAACGGAACTCGCTGAACTGATGAGAGAGACATTTCCTTCCATGCAGGTTATGAGATTCGTCAAGACCGGGTCAGAGGCATGTTCCGCCGCCATTAAAGTTGCAAGGGCATATACTGAGAGGGAAGCAGTGATAACCTGCGGATATCACGGCTGGCATGAATGGTATAACTGCACTACACCCAAAAATGCAGGTTCTTATCCACAACCTGTTTATCCGGTCGAATGGGGCAATTTGGAAAAGCTGAAAGAATTGTTAGAAACTAAAAAACCGGCGGCCTTTATTACTGAGCCATATATATACGCAGATGAAAAAGAGGTTGAAAAGTGGCTGAAAGAGTCCCGCAAGCTGTGTGTTCAGAACAAAGCACTTTTCATATTGGATGAAAATGTAACCGGATTCAGAACTACTAAGTTGGGCGCCCAAAATCACTGGAAAGTCAAGCCTGACCTTTCCGTGTTCGGCAAATCTATGGGTAACGGAGTGCCCATTGCCTGTTTTGGTGGCCTGGATGATATCATGGGCGTATTGAAGAAGGATTGTTTTGTCTCAAGTACCTTCGGGGGAGATTTACTTGGTATAGTTGCAGCCATTGAGACAATAAAACTCCTGAAATCTAAGCCTATAATCCATCATATATGGACTATGGGTTCCAAGCTTAAAACAGGTTTTAATCAAAGCGCAGAAGCAGCTATGAAAGAGAGCATAAGATGTGTCGGGCTTCCGCCGAGAACGCATTTCCTGTTCCCGAGCGCAGAACATAAAAGCCTTTTCTGGCAGGAATGTCTCGACCAGGGAATATTCTTCGGACACAATAACTTCGTAACTGCCGAACATTCGATAATAGATATCGATACTACACTCTCCGTGATAAGACATGCCATGAAAATACTTCTGAAGAACTGGGACGCACCCATGAAGGCTTTGAGAGGGAAAGTCGCCATTGAAACGCTGCGAATGGTCACTGTGCCTGCGCCGAATAAGAAAAAAGAAACGGCCAAGGATATAATTGAAAAGGCTGACCAGCAGGCGGAAGAAATAAAAACCGATAAACAAAAAAGAACGTCACCACCTCTCTGTAAAAAATGCGGTAATAAACACTGGCCAATGCACAAATGTAAAGTGTAAATAATTATGAAGTTAGAAATCTTGACTTTAGAGCAATGCGAGGAAGTGAGGAAGTGGCGCAATCAATGCCTCGAAACTCTCCGGACACCATATCCACTTACAAAGGAAATGCAGGAAAGTTTCTATCAGAACGTAGTGTGTAATCGCAACAGTCCACATAGATATTGGGCGATATGGGGCGAAAAAGAAGACTATCCAGCAGGTTCAGCGATAAAAGTAAAAAAAGGTGAATTGATAGTTCCAAAAATACCTGAATTCTTTCTCGGTATGGGTGGCTTGACTGGCATATCGCTTGAAAATCGAAATGCCGAAATCTCACTTATAATAAATCCTGAGTATCGCAATAAAGGAATTGGCAAACAGGCAGTTACATTATTACTCGACCAAGGATTTAATTATCTCAATCTGCAAACAATATACGGAGAAGTATATGGATGCAATCATTTTGAGATAGTTGAATTTTGGAAAAAGATTACGGAAGAATATACGAAAACTAACTTCGTAAATTGGATAGTTATGAGAAACCGTAAATTCTGGAAAGGCAAATATTATCAGGGTTATTATTTCACTATAGACAGGGACGATTTTAATTCGGTTGAAAATGAAGATTGAAAAATTTACAGCCTTATATTCACCACTTGACATTGAGATATCGCAGGAAATATCCGGACAATATGAAGACCTGTCTTATCGTGATGAAGATTGCCATGTAATTGCTGGATTAAAAGATAATCGCATATCCGGTTTTTGGCGTCCCATGATAGCAGTTGGCGATAATAAATCTCTGAAGATGCACATAGAGAGACTTTATGATATTTGCCAGGACATATTCTATATGGACTTCCTGATTGATGGAAAGCTTTCTGTTATCAGCCAGTTTCTTTTACGACATGGCTACAAGGCAAGACCGTATTATACACAGGTGATTGATTTAACCAAACCATGTTCTGAATTACACTCTGACCTGAGAAAAAGTTATAAATCCCTTGTTAATAAAAGAGAAAATCTTTTAAGAGGCTCTGTTTCAGATTTCAGAATATTGCACGAAAAAGACAGAGGCATAAAGCGGTCTGATAAGGCTTGGGATATTCAAGAGAAGATGAAAGAAAATGGGCGGGCGTTTTGTATTCTTGATGACTGGTCGGATACTCAGGCAGAAATTATGATTTATTATAATGATATCTGGGCTTATTATGCTTCAGCAGCCTCTAAATCGGGGGCTAATAGCCATGCCTGTCTATGGGAAGGGATAAAAACCTGTATGGCAATGGGTTGTAAATACTTTGAAATGGGCGAACAGGTATTTTCGGTTGGCGCTAAAATGCTTGGTGGTGCCGATAAGCCGAAATTCGCCAACAAGAAAGATGTTGATATAAGTCTTTTTAAGAGAGGATTCGGGGGTGAATCGAAAGTTAGATTGATATTGGAGAAATAATTATAAATGGAGAGATTTCAGGATGAAGTTCTTGAGCAATATAATGAATTTTATGCAGAAAATGGCTATACTCTCAAAGAAAAGGCAAAGTTGTGCGCATTGCAGTTATAGATACGCTGTTTATCGTGCTTCAGGGAATATATATGAATGGCATTGTGGCTGCAAAGACTGTGAATATTATCGTCAATATATAGGCGAGTTTGGCGGAAGAGTTTTATTTTCTTTTTGCCCGCATTTCAAAAAATGAAACTATGAATCTTATCGATGTTACAGAAATAACAGAAAGACAAAAAATGGCTATTTGGCTTATGATACAAATAGACCTTGGCAATTTTACCAAAGAACAAGCATTAGATATCGGTCGTGATTTCAATGAATATTTGAACGATACTCCAGATTCAACAATGAAAGAATATTTAGATGCACGATAAAAAGAAGCTTTGTATTATCGGTTGCGGATTGAGCCACAAGAAGGCGCCCTATGGTGATGATTCTTATGAGATATGGAGTCTCAATGAGTTTGAGCCACCAAGATACGATATAATGTTCGAGCTTCATCCGATGGAAGTGCAAAATGAAAGAGAACTCGAATTTCTTATGAACTGCGAAAAGCCAGTTTATGTCCTTAGCGAAACGCCGCTTGTCCCGAATGGTATTGAATTTCCTCTGGACGAAATATTAAAACAGTCTTGGGCAATAGAATACTTCACATGCACTATGGCTTATCAGATAGCTTATGCGATTCATCTTGGTTTCGAAGAAATACAACTCTGGGGACTCAATATGGATTATGGTTCACCAAGAGAAAAAACGGTTGAATCTGCATGTATTCAATATTGGGTTGGTATAGCCAAAGGCAAAGGAATAAAGGTAAAATGGGACGAAAATCCTGCTAACTGGCGATGGAAATATGGCTATGAATATTTCCAAGAAAAAAGCAATATAGAAAACTGGATATGTCGCCTTGCAGTTAGTTCTATTTACCGCCTTGGTCCAACGGCTTCTATGGGTGGTGACGGACTTCCTATAAGGAAGGAACATAATGCGAGAAAATTACTCGATTATGCTGGCCACAAAAAAGATTGCAAGATGGATGATTTTCACGAATGTACCTGTGGACTGGATGATATTCTAAGGAGTTTGTAAAGAATGACTAAATCAGTCTATATGACTATAGGTTTCACTGGTTCTGGAAAAAGTTTTTGGGCGCGTACGTTCGCAAAAACTCATCCTCGAACAAAGATAGTATCTCCTGATACTTTTAGAACAATGTTAAACGGCACTTATAAATATCTTGAGGAACTTGACGACGTGATTACTGAAAGCTGTTTCGATACGGCTGAAAATTTATTAAATGCGGGATATGACGTAATAATAGACTGTGGAAACCTGACGAAATCCGATGACCGCAGGGGCAAATGGAAAAAGTTGCCTGCCGATAAGTTCGTTGCTGTATTAATGCCGGTTCATCAGACTGTTGATTGGTATGTTAAACGCAGAAAACAAAATCCACATTGGAATACAATGGATATAGAAAAAATTGTTATTGCCGAAATGAAGGCATTTGAACCGCCGACAGAAGATGAATTCGATGAAATAATAAAGATTAAGGAGTAATTAATGGCTAAGTTTTTGATATTAACCGCCTCACCAACGAGGGATGAGATAGTGGATATTCTCATTAAAGAGGAATTAGAAAAATTCGGTCACCAAGTATCTGTCCGGCCATGCCTTAGAGAGGGTAGGTCTGCGATAGTAGATGAATTGAATAAGCTGATTCTGGGTGAGGAAAATCCTTTTATTCCCGACACTGTTGTTGTCCCACCGATAAGAAATCCGTACAGCCGTGACCTTGTAGCTGTTCTAAAAAATTGGGGCTTAGGGGTTGTAAGCAGACACACGGAACCTTCCTGTGATATGAAAGACTTCGAGAAGATAGTTGGACAGGACAAAAAAGACAAAACGTCAAGGGCTATGGAAATACTCGGTCGGTATAAATATGAGGTTGACTGTGAATTGGTTTGGTCTAAAGACGAGGCTGAAATATTAAATACCAAGCGCAAATACGATTTCAAAACTCATTCTGTTGGCGCCTTAACGGTAGATGCCTATATGCGACAGGACAAAATCGATAAATATAAAAATATCGAAGAGTTCAGAAAGAAATTTAATTTCGACGAAAAGCCTGTCCTTTTGGTTTGTTCCGCCTGGGGCTTTGTCGATACGGCGCCAGACCTTCATATCGATGAAGTCAATGAAGCCAAGAAGGATATCGAGGGTATGAACAGGCACTTGGAAATGATAAAAAAACTTGATGTTCTGAGAAAAGACTGGAACATTCTCGTAACCACACATCCCGGCGTAATTCAGGAACCATATCAGGATGTTTGCAAAAAAATGAGTATTCCCTTGGATACTGAATCGACGAGTTTTTAT
The DNA here is from genome assembly GCA_964507485.1 of uncultured Pirellulales bacterium. Lineage (GTDB taxonomy): Bacteria > Planctomycetota > Phycisphaerae > Sedimentisphaerales > Anaerobacaceae > CAIYOL01. The sequence continues at coordinate 38,938 of CAZDQP010000001.1, forward strand.
CTTAAGGTTCATGTTGACGCCTTTATTCATGCCGGTTCGACTATGGCCATCGGCGCCCATTTTCTGAATAAACCGGCTTATCAGTTCGGCGATATAAATACCAAAAACGCTAATAACTGGTGGGCTGATCCGGAATCCGCTATTTCCAGAATATCACCATATTTTAAGACTCCGGAAGAACTGATAGAAGCTATAAATTCATATAAGCCTGAAACTAATGCGAATTCGGAATCTCTCAAAGAATTGGAAGAAGGGCGTTTCGGTCTGATGGACGGCCAGGCTACTGTTCGCGCCGCTGCGATAATCGATAAAGTCAGAGGTCAATTTAAATTCTGCTGGCCTAAGAGTTCGATGGATTATTCTCAGTTAACTTTGATGAAAGAGGAAAGAAGATTATTTACGCCTATTACCTGTGGTATTTGCGGCGAAGAAATGGCGATAGTAAACGAATCTTGGACAACGCAGGCGACACAGAACTTCTTTACGCACCTTAAAGATTACCTCAAAGGCCCGATACCTCCTGATGTCATACAGAAGATATGGGCGCCGCCGCATGGGGATGCATGTCCCCACTGCGGGGCCAGATTCTTCAGGCAAGATTAATAGTGATATTAGCAATTCTACAATGCAGACTCGGTAGTAAGCGTCTTCCGAACAAGGCATTATTACAAATGCCGCCGGGAAGTGGTATCTGTATGTTGGAAATGTGTATAAGAAAAGCACTTCTGGCTATCTTGATTGATGATGTTGTTGTAGTAACCCCGGATAAGAAAATAGAAAGCCTGTGCAGAAAATGGAATATTAGATGTTTTCTTAAAAAGTTTGAAGGCAGGGACGTTCTTCGGGAATATTATGAGGCGGCCAGAAAGATGAAGGCCGATACTATAGTTAGATTGACGGCGGACTGCCCCATGATTCGACCGGATATTATTGATGAATGTATTCAGGCGTACCTTGATAATGATTGTTATATAGCTTATAATACTGATGAAAGCACAGGGCAGTTAGCTGGCGAGGGTTCGGACGTTGAGGTTTTCTGTTATGATGTATTAAGGGAAGCATATTTTGGCGCCGATGACTCTTATGACAGGGAACATGTAACAAGTTGGATTCGAAAATATGCAGACAGCTATATGATTCCGACACGACAATTGGGAATTCGAAGCGTGAATACTTGGGAAGATTATGCTTGGGTATGTCAAAATTATTTAGATATGCCAAATCCAGTAGAACCGTAAAAAAATGAAAAAAATAATCCTTAAATGTGAACAATGTAATATCAAACATGAATTTACCGATGAAGAAATAGCAGCTATGAAATTGGTTAATTCTTTTGGTGGAGGTCCAAATCCATTCCCGTTATGGCCGTTTATACCGGCAACTATGCAATGCACAAAATGCGGAAGTGCGGTTGTGTGTGAAATTATTAAGGAAGAAATAGGTTGTCAACACGAATGGGTAGATGGCGATAATGAAGTTGTAAAAAATACTGAAATATGCAAAAAATGTAAACATATAAGGCCTAAAAAATGAAACGTCGTAATTTTCTAAAACTTGCTGGCATTGCAGTATTTGCGCCAACGAAATTGATAAATACATCCTCTATTTGTGGATGGAACTCCTATATAGTTAAGCATCTTACGCTTAATGAAGTGCAAAAAGAAATACTTAAGAAATCACACTCCAAAGTTGATAATTGGTTTTTATTTGAAGGTCGAAAAATATTTTATGCGTTAAATCACTTGACGCACCAAAGGAAGAAAAATGAAGAAGAAATGTAAAAATTGTAAATGGTGGTTTCGGGGCCCAAAAGACGATGGTACTGTAGATAAAAACGGAACATGTTACAGGTGCGCACCAAAGCCAGCAAGAATCACAAGAGAACAAGCGATTCAAGAGGACAATAACGGTTGGCCAATAACACGATGGCCAGAGACAGCAGAGTATATGGGCTGTGGCGATTTTACGAATAGAGATGAGCCCGATTTGAAACAATCAATAAGTGCCTTAAATTTGTCTGCGAGATTAAATAATGCTTTGTGGAGTGAGAATATCAGAACTGTTCAGCAATTGATTGATTTAGGGCGGCAAAACGCAAAACGAATACGGATGATTGGCAGCGCCAGTATTAGAGAAGTAAGCAGAAAATTAGCAAAAATTGGAATAATCTGGTGAGCCAAGTGATTCAATACCATATTTTATAAAAATATGTTTGATTTATAAAAATATTTTTATATAATCATACATATCATCAGGTTCGAGTAGGGGAAAGAAGCAGATATGCTAAATCCTATAGCTCGGACTTATCACGGAATTCATTTCCAGATACCTGTTTCTAATTTCAGCCGATTTAGATTTACTGTTCATCCGGACGGCAGTGGCACTTCATGGGATGAAGACAGCCCTGACGTTGGACAACCTCACGGCTTGGACTACCGGTCATTACAGGATCTTCGCAAAGGTATTCGCAAACGTTTAGAACATGAACACGCAGATTTAGGAGATAATACGGTCGGCGGTATTCATAATCCAGGCGGATGTGCAGTTCTTGGTATTGAGGATGGAACCGCCACAATAGTAGCCGATGGAACTCTTCACGGCCACGGTATCGTCTGGGACAATACTGCCCGTTTATGGTGCTCAACCGCTGCTGCGGGCGCTTCTACGACCGGTGATTTTACATTAGTTCAAATACATCCTGATAAGCAATGGGGGGGGCAGGATATCACGTGGACGGGGGGACATGAATTCGATGCCTCTATTGACATTACGGGGAATGTGGCGCTTGACGGCGATTTTTCTGTTGATGGTATGGTATATTGTAATGCTGGTCTTGTCGCTGACGGTACAGTTCAATTTACAGGTCAAATAAATATATTTGGCACAGATAACACAGAGGATAGCGATAATGCTTCTCTTGCTAACGATGTTACTTACCAAGTATCGTCAGATGGGTTTCTTGTAGTTGATGTTTCCCATGCGGGTAATTCAGTGAATTACAGGGTCTTTGTAGATACAACCAAAGGAATGACCACAACGAGTTCTAAATATGAAGTTAACTTATCTCAGGCAGGCGTTCCAGTTATTGCCGGGCAAACTGTTATTTTGCCGAAAAACAGTTATTGGTGTATATCAATTACGGCAGGTTCATTGTATCGATGTATATGGTATCCACTTGGGGATGGTTCTTGCGATAAGAATATATAAGGTGAATTATGCCGGATATACTAACGCGCACACCGACAAAAGGACTTTCGAGCCAGGCTCCTGAAACCGCTAAAGACTTATATACAGCGGCAAAAGGTTCGCAGAATGTTTTTTATGAATACGGACTTATCAGAACTCCCTATGGCTTTACCAAACTCGGTCTTACTACGACTGGTCTGAATTCCGGCGATATAGTTCTTTCAGTTTTCCAATGGCGTGAAATAGACAGGACTTCACATTTAACAGCAGTAACAACAGAAAAAATATATGATTATGATAATGTAAATGATGAATGGGACGATAAAACTCAAAGCGGTATTGCATACGATTCAAATATAGATAATCCGGTAAGTTATGTTGAATGCGGACATGATGATACTAATATATATATTGATGATAATGCCGCCAAAGCCAATGCCTATCACCATGTTATTGTATGTGATGGTGGATTAACGAATATTCAAAGATGGGCCGGAAGGTTCGAGCAGGACTTCGCCGACTTAACAGGTGGCGGAGATTACCATGACGGCACTACTCACAGGGCAAAGCAGATTAGTCTTTCAAGTAAGAACAGGCTATTACTGCTTTCCCCTCTTGAGTACAATTCATCTTCTAAAACATGGGTGGAAAATAACCAGAGACTCAGGTGGCCAACGATAGGCAAGATACAGACTTGGACTGGTACGGGTTCTGGTAGTGTAGATTTATATGATACCGGCGGAGTTAATATCTGGGCGATACCACTGGGGATGGACCATATAATTTATCAAACGAAGGGCATATGGTCTATAAATTATGTCGGCAGTACAACGGTATATGACCCGAGACCGATGATACCGGACTTGGGTTTACTGGCGCCACATGGTCTTGTCAGTTACAATAATGTCCATTATTTCATGGGCACGGATTATAATGTTCACGCTTATTATGGTGGATATTCACAGGAAATTATAAGCGAGCCGGTCCATAAATTCTTATTTGACGACCTTTACGAACAATACGAATCACGATGCTGGATGAGCATGTCGCCAAGGGGAAATTTTCTATGGGTTCTCATTGCCTCAAGTTCGGGGTATTTGGTTAAGGCATATATCCGAAACATGAAAACAGGGGCTTGGACTATAAGAGATTTTTCTGCCGCATACGATAGTTCCGGCGGACTTACCTCTTTAACACTTGCCGGGTCTGCAAGCTATATTATCGGGGATACTTATAATGAGGAACTTAATTCAGTCTCTTTATATGATGATAGCGTAGGCGACGCCACGGAAAGGTATGGAGATAATCTTATGGACAGCAGCAGGACTCTGGCTGCTGATTATACGACTGGAACTTGGGGTGCCGGTGGCTTCAGCTATCAGGCGGTGGGCGAGAATTTTCAAAATGATTTTACTGTCAACGATATGATGGTATCAATGGACCCGTCCGGCACTAATACGATGCCCGGATATCATTTCTTTACGGTCGAAAGTGTATGTGCCGACGGCTTTAAAATATATGGAACACAACATACAGCCGCCGGAAATGAACATGGCATAGCAGATAATTCGACTAATGTGCCGACAGATTTATCGTTCGGCGCAAATGATACTCTTGGTTTTTATTCACTGTGCGCAAATGATAGTCCGGGCGAAACTTATAATGAGGCGATTGAAACTATAAGAGTTTCTGAAAGATTAATAATAGCAGATAGCTCAGGTTTTATATATCAAATAGACGAAACTTATACGGATGATGATGGTAATCTAATGGATTGCAGGCATTTGACACCTGTTATTGATGGCGGTTCACCTCACAGATTCAAAAGATGGGGCAACTTTAATCTGTCTGTTGACGGTTCCGCTGACGGCGCTATGTTGTTTAGTTATAGAGTAGATTATTTCGAGACTTCTGACACTGGCTGGGTAGACTATACTATTGATTTAACTACAGAGAATAAAACTTTCAACTTCTGGCCGAATGTATCTTCCAAAAGGATTCAATGCAAATTCAGTGATTTTTCCGGTAAGACTTTCTATGTTCGTAATTTTGTTATAGGTCCGCCGCAGTTTCAGGGAAATAGATAATGACAGTTATAACACCACCAATACCAGCTTGTCCAGACCCTTCGAAAGACCCGCAGGGCTTTAAGGTGTATATAGAAACATATCTTCAATCATTATTAGAAGATATGAAAATAACCGAATCTGCGGCAACGGCAACTGGAGACCATGGTGATTTGACAGGACTTACTGATAATGACCATCCTCAATATCAACTGGCAGGAGTTTCTATCGATATAACGGGAAGTATTCAAGTTGATGGCGATTTCAGCATTGATGGAACTATTGTTGCAAATAATATTGTAATTGACGGAACTGCCGAATTTAATGGTGTTGTAAATATTTTTGGGACATATACCAATGAGGATGATGATAGTAATGCCATGGTTGGTGCTCATGTATATTTAGCTAATCAGGATGGTTTGATTTGCATTGACGGAGATTCCGCCGGCATCGGAACATATATCAGGTGTTATATTGGTGATACGACCGACCCTATAGGTGCGGGTGATAGGATTCGAGCAATACAGAGTGCAGGTGGCGCCGGTTATGATATGGGTACAAGTTTTTCTGTGCCTAACGGCAAATATTTCGATATATCGGCAAACGCTACAATTAATAATATATTCTGGTTTCCTTATGGAATCCTTGTTAAACCTACGGACATAGACTGATTATGCGATTTTATAACACAAAAAAACCTGAAGATGTTATCAAGATATTTCCGTGGCTTATACCAACTGAGACAGAGACCAGAATGGATATAGCAAAAGAAATTGCTTTTAGGTTGGAAAAGTATCCGGAAGATACTTTCGTTCTTATCGCTATAGAGAATTATATTACCAGGGCCATACTTGTAGTCCATAAATTGAGTAAGAAAGTTGTCTGGTGTTGGCAGGCAAATTCGGAATCAGGATTTAAGTATTCAAAATATATGTTTACGGCAATGATTTCGTGGGCAAAAAGCAGGGGCGCTAAAAATATAGGAACAAATCCAAGCAAAAGAAAAGAAGCTTTAATGAGGAGATGGGGATTCAAGAAAATTAGAAATGGTGAATTGCGCCTTAAAATATAAGGAGTTAAGATATGCTGTATGACGAATTTGAAAAAATAGATACAAAAGAATTTGTCAGAAAAAACTGGTCACGTGGTTTATTTATGCGGTTTGACCAAAGATCAAGTTCTAAACAAACTTCCGTTCAGACTACAGGCTTGTCTGATTATCAGTTGCAAGGCGCACAGGATATATGGAATACTTATTTGCCTCAACTCGGAACAGGTACGCTTGGATATCCTTCCGACTTGGAAGAGTCTGCACTTAATATGCTCAAATCCGCTAATATCTGGGAGCCAATGGTTCAGGCTGGTACAAATCTTATTACAGGCGCATCAGGTCCACAGGAATTAACACCGGAAGAACAACAGAGAATGTGGACACAGCGCAAAAACGAACTGACAAATATTGAGAAAAATATAGCAGAGCCATCAAGGAAAGAGGCTTTTGCCGGTCCCGGTTACTGGAGTAGTGCCCGCAAAGAAGGCCAGATTACCGGATATGGCGAAGGTGGAAGGTCGAGTTTTGCCGATTATCTCGGCAATGAATATACGGCTTTCAGGAATTGGGCAGACCAGTATAACCGAACAATACAGCAGAATAAAGCCGGCCTTGCGTTATCCGCTATCGGTGCTGTTCCGAGCGCCTTATCAGGATGGGCTAATACTTTATTCGGCACAGGTGCCCAGGCAAGAGAACTGCTTAACCAGATAACCGACCCGCAGGTACTTCAAGTGTTACAAAGTTTACTGGGCTTGCAGACACAGAATATAGTTACAACTTCAAAAGGTACGACAACTCCAAGTGATTTTCAGAAGGCGGCTAATTGGGCAGGAGTATTAAGTCTTGGTATGCAGGGACTTGGCGGATTTGGGGGCACTGGCAGTGCAGGCTTAGGCGGTGGAACTCAGCCATATACGCTATCGCCGCAATTATATGATATAGCTTATGCTTTAACATAAGAAAATGAGGTTAAAAAATGGCAAATGCACTCGCAAATATAGGACAATTTGCTTCGAATGTTGGTCAGAATTTTGGTAATGCACTTTCAGGCGTTAGTAAAGTCGCAATGCCTTTTGTAGAAGGATTCGCTTCTGTTGGCAGTCCTAATTACAGACAGGCCAAACAATTACAGCAAAGCGAAAAATCACTTAATCTCAATATGGAATCCCAGAGGTTATCCAATATTATCAAGATTATAGGAAATCCTTACTTCTCGAAAGAATTAAGAATACAGGCGGCACAAATGCTGAGCCAGTTACCTTCTTTTAAGATGTTGGCGAACGCTACCGGTCGGACAGATTTACTTGCAGAGGACTATGACTGGGAAAAATGGCTGAATGAAAAAGACACAGGCACACGACGTTCGGTAAGAATGGGACCAGCAGGTCAGATCTTAGGTGGCTATGAGACAAGTAATCCTCAAAATAATGCTTTAACTTCAACAATAATTGACCAATATTATCGTATTAAAGGGGAATATGATGATGAGCCTGATAAAAAGTCCCCGGAAGCTAAAAGAAAATTACAATTACTAAACCAAATCGAAGAAAGAATAGGCGTTGACTTAACAAATGAGTCTAAATCAGAAGAACCCACGATAAAGAAATCGAAGAAGAAATCTCCTGATGAATTTGCCGAATCTATTCAAAAAAACGTTAATGAAACAGCAAAAACCTTACTGACTATGGGCGCTAAGGCTGGATCACAGGCGATAGAACAAGAAAAAGCAATGGTAGGTCCACCAGCTTCTTTTGCTGTCCCTACAGAAAAACAATATCCGGAAGTGAAAACCAATGAAGATTATGCAAGGCTTCCGAGTGGTACTATCTTCATTGACCCTGAAGGAAAATTAAGAAAGAAGCCGTAAATGGCAAATTGGCAAGAAGCTACATTACTGGATGAGCCTAAAAATAAATGGCAGGATGCGCCTTTATTCGAGGAAGAAAAAAGGCCGAAATATGAAGAAGCGGAATTGGTTGGTCCGCCTTTATCTCTTGCACAGCCAGAAGCTATATTAAGACATCAGATGCCGGAACCACCAGCAGTCGAGGGAATAAAACCTATTTTAGACAGGAATGAACCTATTCCACCTAAATTCAAGTCTGCCGAACCTATGAAACTTAATGCCGGTAAACCTTCAGACATAAAATTATCTAAGCCTGAAGACTGGAAATATTTTTCTCCTATCGAGAAGTTTACCTGGTCTATAGATAACAGTGATATTAATACTGGAATAGAAGACGGATTTGCGAAAATTAAATATATATCTACAAGATTCGGTAAGCAACTCGCAAATTCCTGGGCAAGGGCAGGTGAAGGAATAATATCCCATCCTTTAAGTCCTATTGGAATTCGACAGGCCGAAATAGACAAATATTTACCACAGGCATGGAAAGAACTCGAAGATTCCGGATTTAAGGGTTCGGCAAGCGAAAAAGCTATTCTTGCAAGACAACGCGCATCAGAAATAGCTGCGTCAGTCAAAGTGCCTAAATTTCAAGTTAATCCAAGAGCTAATGCAACGGAATTTCTAACAGATGTATCTGCCGGACTAACAGGATTTATAACTCAATTAGGCTTATTAAGATGGATTATGCCTACCGGAACCCCTGAACCTGTTATATGGGAGATGCAAAATCAGGCTACAGGCGGCGCGCCAGGAGAAGGTGCCGCTATGCGAATGACTTTAGGACAGATTGGTAGAATTCCTACTACAAAGTTAAGCGGCAAGGCACTTAAAGTAATGCTCGAATCCGGGCTTTTCGGTGGTTATACATATTTATCTGGCGGTGATTTGGAAGAGGTAGTTGTTTCAAGCCTGATTCCGGTGGCGTTTAATACTTATAACTTCGCGCAGCAAAAGAGATATATAGCTAAAACTACGGACGAGTGGTATTCGAAGATAAAAGAAGTAGACCAAAGGCGCGTATCACTTGCAAATAGAAGGTATGATAGAGCTGTATCTAACGCTAAAAAATTAACTTCTTTAGATGCACAGAAAAAAGCTCTCGATGCCGCTTTAAGGCAGAAAACTCTTGATTTAAGAAATTCCAATCAATTACTTGAATCTGATATGCGCAAACTTGGAAGGGCGTTAGATGTAGCTAAAAGACAGATTTACAGTGATGACGCCTTTGCACCGGCAAGAGAGAAATGGCTGAATGAACGTCAAAAAGCAATGAAGATGATTGAAAAGGGCGGCAAATCCGCTGAGGCAGGAAGAAGGGTTCTGGACTTCCTTGAAAGCAAGCAAATCGCGCCTCCCGCGGTTATGCCGAAAGATGTTGTCGGTATTCCTGCTTTTGAAGTCAGGCTTGCCAATCTTGAGGATTCTATCCGCAAGGCCGCCGGTATTGAAACTGAAAAGCATATATCAACCGGATTTACCGAAGACCCGACAGAGGAAGGCCCGGCAGTGGGAGAGCCGGGATTTGTTGGAATAGCAGGTCGTCCCGGCGGCAAAGTCAAAAAGCCCTGGTTAAATCTTGAAAGAACTAAATCACCCGATAATGACATTGAAGATTTTTTTGGCAGGACAAAGAGACCGCCTTACAAGAAAAAAGTCAGTGGAATACTTGAAAAAATATATGTTGGATTAAGGGAACGTTTTGAGTTTGCTATGCACATACCCAAAACAAAGGAAAATGCTATTTACATAGATATAATCAGAACTATGCCGGAAGAACGCAGGGCGGCGATAGAAAGAGCCATACTTCACATTCTGGCTGTTCTCGACGGTGATGGTACTGTTCAGGCCCTTGATTCAGCCGGTCTCGACCTTTTAAGGCGTAAAGTATTTATTCAGGATTTGTTATATGAATCAACTATAGACAGGTCTGTTTCGGGAAATCTCGAACACGAAAAACTCGAATTGGAGAATAAAAGGCTTGATGAACTGATAGACAGAATTCCGTCAGTAAAAAAAGCACATCAGGCAAGACAAAAACTTTGGAGGTCGGTCAGTGAGGATTTACTTGAAAGAGGGGTTCTTGACGAAAAAGCAGCGAAGAACCAGGCGTATGTAAGGCACTTTGTACTTGACTTGGCTGAAAAGAACAGGCCTACCGGATTCTTGAGGAAAAAACTATCTGCTCCTTATAGGGGTTATTCGAAGCGAAGAAAAGGTTCGAAAAGAGATATATCAACAGATTATCTCGAAGTTGAAACTCGTGCTCTTGCAGATATATATGCGGATAATGCCGTGGAAGATGCGGCTAATAGAATAGCGGAATTAGCGAACAAAAGAAAGTTGTATGCGCAAAAGGCAAAGGCTGAGAATTTTGAAAACTTGGTAGGGGGTTCGGAAGTCGTTGAAAGGATTGAAGAACTGCGTTCGCTTATAAGAGAATCAAGAGAGAATCCGGACACAGAACAAAAGAAACTTCGCAAAGCATGGATAGAGGAACTTACTGAGATTGACCCGACTTACCCATATCGGAAACGAATCGCTATGAATATGAGCAGGTTCAAAAGTCTTAAATATCTCGGCGGCGATATGGATATACAAGAAGATTCGGCATTATTCAAAGAATTATCTCGTGCTGCGAAGGAACAAGCCAAAGAGCCTGAAGGATTGGCCGCAAGGGGTATCTTTAAGGCAATGGCCGAAAAGGAAAAAATGATACATCAGGCACTTGGTGCCGGATATGTAACACCTGAAAAAGCCGCTTTAAGAGAAGGCTATACAGAATGGTTTTATAAAAGACCGAATTTATTTTATCGTGCCCAGACTGTTACTCAGGCTCAGATGGCGGCCTTTGTCGAAAACGCTGCCGACGAAGCGGCCAAAATGCTTAATATACCTGTAGAAAAACTCCATGAAGCTTTGGTTCTCGGCAGAAGAAAGGGCTGGATTATACCAGACTACCTTGCAAAACAGTTGGATGATTTGCCGGTCAACAAAAGAAGCGGATATATAATAAGGTCATCCACGAAACCATTCGTCCAATTCTGGAAACGATGGATACTTAGATATCATCCCTTAAGATATAATGCCAGGAATTTAGTGGGGGATTCTGAAAGATTCTGGGCAAGTGGGCAGGAAAAAGCTTTGGGAGAAATAACACGTGCTGTAAAAATGCTCATTAAAAAGGATGAGTATTATAAGATAATGAAGGAATATGGCGTTATCGGTTCCTCATTATGGCATGAGATGAACGATGTTTCAAAATTAAAGGAATTCGAAAGATTCAAAGATTTTTCAAAGCCTAAAAATTTCAAAACTGCGACTAAAAGAGCATTTCTTGGGCCGTTAAAACTTGTTTCAAGGACGGGAAGCTCAATACAGGATTTGACTCAGTTCAGGGAGGATATATTACGTGCTGCTGTTTTTATTTATAATTATGAACAGTTACAAAAAGGTAATAAAGTAAGACATTGGGCTGGCAAAATAGCAGAGATAGAGGAAATCGCCAAGATTAACAAGGCGAGAGCTGCCGCTAAAATATCAAGAGAAACGCTCGGTGACTATGGCAAATTTACTCCCTTTGAAAATGATGTGCTGCGTCAGGGTATAATGCCATTTTATTCTTGGTTCAAAATCAATACATTGTTCTGGCCGCACGTTGTTCTTGAGGCGTCCAAGGCTGAGGGAATCAGTGGTACGGGTAAAAGGGGAATTAAAGTCGCAGCTATTGCAGCACCGAGAGTGGCAGTAAATCTTACAAGATGGCTTGTAAGAACTCTATTTGTATATGCAGCTATGTATTGGTGGAATCACCGGGACGAAGAAGCAGAGAATAAAGAAGCCTCATTACCGTTCTGGCTGAGGTCAATGCCTCATGTAAATGTCAATGATTATACTTTATGGGGACAAACGGCGCTAAGCGATTTTACTGAATGGCTTGATATGAAAAGGCTTGCAGGTGTCCAATGGCGCAGAGATGCCGGATTTCTTGACTGGAAAGAGGCTGCTTTGGAAGCATCAAGAATAATTGCGGAATCGCCTGTAAATAAAGTATATCAGACATTCAATCCCTTTATGAAGGCGCCCATAACTGCCATTACCGGCATGGAAACTTATCCGAGTGTATTCCGGCCAAGACAAGTCGCCCCAGAGGCAAGTCAAAAATCTCTTGAACGTGCTATGCTTGGAATTATGGGTTCTGATGCAAAAAGGTTCCACCAAAGTCTTACAGGAAAAAGAGCTTTTGAAGATACTTTATATGCTTATTTCGCCGGTTGGTTTGCAAGGCCTTCCGATGTTGATACTTTTATTAATGATGTTAAAAAGACAAAAGAATGGACTACGCTGAAACGCAGTTCTAAATCTACAGGTCGATGGCCGGGAGAGGCGAAAAAGGGAAAGGAGGAAGAATATCAGGAAGCGAAAATAAGAACCGAAGCATTGAAGAAACGTGTTTTGATAGAAAAATAAAAGGGAAATGTGATGAGTGAAGTAACGAAAGAAGATATAGCAGCAGTGCATAGTCGTATTGATGAGATAGTAACTTGTAATACGGCCATCCAGGTCAGTATCGGTAAGATTCAGCAGAGGTTCGAGGACTTAACTATCCCGAAACAGCCATGCTCAGAGCTTAGAAATCATATCAAAGACCACAAGGAGAATGTGCGTATCTGGCAAAGGCCGATAGTGCATACGATTGTAGATTTGGTCAAGTTGGGCATTGTGGCTTTCTTGACTTATGTATTTGTGAAAAGGGAAATGTGAAATCATGGATGATAATGAAGATGCTAATGAAAATATTAATCATGTAAATCGCGTAGAAGGTCTTATGTCTGAGGCGTGGAAGCATTTAAACGATTTAGTGCCTAATTTTCCGAGACAGACTGTTGCAAAGGCACAGGCGATTGAAGAAGTTGATTTATTTATCAAAACTACTTTAAGTGATTTAAGAATTGTATTTGAAGGAGATTAATATGAACATTAAAAAGAATCTTAAGAGCGTTAACACGACAATAGCAGGTATAATCGCCGGGCTTATGATTATCCTGCCCCAATTGGCAAATCTTTTTGACGGAGACCCCGAAACAACCTTGTCTGAAACAATATTGATATCAGGCATTGCTATTATGTTCGGCGGATTCGCCGCTAAGGACGGCGATAAATCAACAGAAGATGTAAGTTAAGGAGAAAAATAATGAAAAGAAAAACAACATTGCTAACACTTAGCCTGTTAGTTTTGGGTTGTGCGACAATTCCACCAATGACGCCTAAAGAGCATTTTCAGGCAACACAGAAAGCTTTCTTGGCTACTATCCAGACGCTTAAAATATTAAAAGATGCGGATAAGTTTACTGGGGCAGAAGTAATAAGAATTGGAAATCTCATACGAGCCGGAGACAGAGCTATGGATTTATGGTATGAGGCTTTACAGGAAGGTCAAACAAATATTAACGCGATAGACGCCCTTGAAGCTATCCTCGAAGAACTTATTGCATATCAAAAGAAAGGAGAGGGAAATGTCGAATGATGCACAATTAATCATGGAACTTTTACTCGTAATCCTGAAAGCTTTAAGAGAATCTGGTATAGTTATAGACGAACAAATCGCAAAGACTCGACAGGAAATCAAAGACGAAATTGCTAAATGGGATTAAGTTAATCTGAATGACTGCACCACGACATTAAAGATACTCCACCAAGAGTCTCAACCATTAATTTCGACCAAATGCTGAATAATCCCTTACGAAAAGGATAGGCTAACACGCTTAAGGGCGTTCGATGAAATTTGATATCAAGCTCGAACTCAGGCGTATAAACCCATTTATTAATAGTCAATTCAGCATCTTTCAGTAATTTCAAGGCTGTTCTGGTATTAAAAAAATGCAGATGTCCGACCGGACTGTTTTTCGGATCTGTTTTGCCTCTTAGCTTTCCCATTAAATGCCCCTCAATCGGAAGATTGATAATAAACTCACGCAAGCCCTTCTGGTAAAGCTTAAGCAGGAAATCAACCGGATTTTCAAGGTGTTCGAGAATATCAATCAGTAAACATAAATCATAATCAAGTTTTTCCATTTCCAGAATATCACAGCATTCATATAGGATATTATCGGGTGCGTTTTCCTGGGCGCGTTCTATCGCCAAAGAGGAAATGTCGTATCCGGCCATTGAACATTTTTCCGATAATATATCATTCAATGCTATCAATACACCACCTACTCCGCAGCCTATATCGCATATCTTCATAGGCTCTTTAAAGTCAAATACCCTACACATTTGCTGGACTTTCCAAGGCGAATCCTCCTTGTGCCATGTCGGTCTTTTCTCCGTATAAAGGCCGCTTACGTATAACTCTCGCATTTTCCCTCCTTCTATTCTTCTTTATGCAATACAACCAGATGTAAGACTTTTTTCGAGAAATTATCATTTATTTCATCGTCGATTTCAGGGAAATACTTTTTTAATAATCGGTCTGTTATTATCATTGATATCAAATAAGGTAACGCTGGTATTAACAAAATAATATTAATCAATGCCATTATTCGTATTATTATCTTCATTTTCTCTCCTATCACTTAAAGCGATTCCGCTTAAATCTCAGTCGCGCCCGGGCACAAGGAACCCTTTTTCAAGGGAAGGGAAATGTGGTCCCGGGCGCTTAGTAGCACACTACGGATTAGCGATATTAAGAGTGTGCCTGCTTACCTATTTTACTTTTTAAAGAAACTTTTCATTATTTTATTGACAAAATCTTATAATATTATTTATGATACCCGTTGGAAAAGCCTTGATGAAAACAACAAAGCAAGTAGCGGAAACCATTGGGGCTGTGTCGTATTTTCTGCGGGGTTTTAATCATGGAAGCCGAGCCTACCTTATTGTTTAAAAAAAAGGACATTATCAACGTTTCTTACCGCCTTTCTTTGGCTGTGGCGGCACTGACAGTTTCTTTATTATGCCGAGAATTTCCTCACGCAATTCAGTGTCGTCCGAAATCAGGGCAAGCTGTAAAATACGGGGCAGAGCGTTAAATATATCCACAGCAGCCTCGTAAACCCTATACTTTTTCGTATTAAGCATATCAGTTAAATCCGATACGATTTCTTTGTGTTTCTCTCCAATTCTGCTACCGATAGTTACTTTTTCGTCCATTTCAATCCTCTTATCATATTATTGTTCTTGATAACGTTCCTTCTATATCTCTTTATATTACATAGGCTTACATGAAGTAAAGAATTATTATGTACTATTTTGGTATAGCAGAGTAAGATTTTTCAAAAAAAATATTGACAATGTAATATTTTGTTTTATAATGTAAGAAGAAAATGACGATAAATAAATAATGGAGATATGAGTAAGGTTCACGGATGGCGAAAAAGAAAGAACAAAAAAAAGTGAAAAGGACAGCAAAGGTAGTAATGCTTAATTCAGACAGGGCACTTGACAGAGAAGCAGTAAAACATTTGGCGGCATTGCGTGATGCTGTGCCTGGATTATCTGAATTAACAGATACAATGCGTTGGTTGTGCGAGAATGAAGTTCCTCTAATTATTGAGAAATATCAGAAAATGACCAAGGGATTGAAGGCAAGCTAAGGCAGGGCGGCTAAATTAAGGAGAATAAATGGCAAGCATAAATACTAAAACAAGAGCACCGAAAACACATGAAGGAGCTATTGCTGCTCATATAAATTCAGAACAGCAATTAAGACGTTCTGTAATGGCTTGTATGCTTTGGGAAGATCAATTCTATGAGGATGGTGTATCTATTGCGGATAGAATTGCACATTTAATATCTCTGATAGATAGCAGGATAGTATCTGAAATAGCTGCCGAGGCAAGGCATAAAATGAAGTTACGTCATGTTCCTCTGCTATTGGCTGTAGAATTAGCGAGAAAAGGCAAATTGAAAGCTAATATACTTGATGAAATTATACAACGCCCTGACGAACTAACAGAATTTCTTGCTATTTACTGGAGAAAAGGCCGTTGTCCTTTATCAAAACAAGTCAAGCTCGGATTGGCTCAGGCATTTCCTAAATTCGATGCTTATCAGCTTGGCAAATACAACCGTGATAAGGCAATAAAATTAAAAGATGTATTATTTCTTTGTCATGCGAAACCAAAAGATAATGAGCAAGCCGGAGTGTGGAAAAAACTAATAGATGGCAGTCTTGAGTCTCCTGATACATGGGAAGTCAATCTATCTTCCGGCAAGGACAAAAAGCAGACATGGACTAAATTACTTGCTGAAAACAAACTTGGTGGAATGGCATTACTTAGAAATCTTCGGAATATGGCTGATGTGAATGTTGATGAAAAATTAATAATTCAAGGTCTTGCAAATATGAATGTTTCCCGAATATTACCGTTCAGATTTATCGCTGCTGCTCGGTATGCTCCGCAATGGGAAAGTCATATAGAAAAGGCCATGTTTAAATCATTATCCGAAGCTCAAAAATTCAAAGGCAAAACTATTCTTTTGCTTGATGTGTCAGGCTCGATGGATTGGGATAGATTGTCAGGCAAATCAGATATGAGAAGACTTGATGCTGCCTGTGGTGTCGGTATCTGCGCAAGAGATATGTGCGAGCAGATAGCAGTTTATACCTTCAGTAATGAATGTGTAAGAGTGCCTGATAGACGTGGTTTTGCTCTGAGAGATGCAATAACGAATAGTCAGCAACATGGTGGAACCTATCTTGCCGGTGCAATAGATACAATTAATCGAAAAGAAACTTACGATAGAATTATTGTTGTTACCGATGAACAAAGCCATGACTCTATAAAGAATCCAAATGGTAGAGGATATGTCATAAATGTAGCCTCTTATCAAAATGGCGTTGGTTATGGTAAATGGTTGCACATAGATGGATGGAGTGAATCTGTCCTAAAATATATTCAAGAATACGAATGTTCTTTTGAAAATTAAAAGCGAATAAAGCAAGTGGCGTAGATTACAGCTACTTCGCTTTGGGAGCCGGATGTCACAGGTTCGAGTCCTGTCTCTGTCCCGAATGGACAGAGTAGCTCAGTTGGTAGAGCGCCGTTAACGTACTGTTATCGCCTGTTCCCTTGCTTTGTTCATAAAATTGCAGGTGGCGAAGATGGGAGTTACTTCGCTTAAAACGACCAATACTCTTATCGCTTGTTCCCCTGCATTAAACTTGTGCGTGGTGAAGGCTGGAGCTACTTCGCTGTTAACGAAACCGTGCTCCTGTCGCTTGTTCCCGCACATTATTTTAACCGGAGAGAAGCTAAATGGAAATTCCATTAAATCGCATGATTGAAGTCAGGCATAAATACGACAGAAGATTTAAGTTCTGGATTTGTGCTGATGATTTTAGCGACCCTGTTTTTTGTAAAGGAATAAGTGATAGCAGAGAATTTCCACGAGAGGTTTTAGAGTTCATCAATATTGACGACCCTGCAAAAATAGCAAAATCGCAGGCATCCTAACCGGAGAAACGAAATGGCCTCATCAAATCCCTTAATTATATATAGCTGTTTAGGCAAGGCGCCCGGGTTATGTTCTGTGATGAGGCCAGCCCGGGCGCAGCTTTTATAGGTGAAGATATGAGTGAAATAAAATTCAGACTCATTGAAAAAGGCCAGATTGTTGGCTATGAGCGATGGAACAGCATTGCAGGTAAGTGGTGTTACGATACTAAGTCTGATGGTATTTTTGATATCCGCAATGAATTTATTCCGCATACAGACAAAGAGCAATTTACAGGCTTGAAGGACAAGAATGGCAAGGAGATAGATTGGTGGGAAGGTGATTTGTTAAAAAGTCCTGAAGGCGAAATATGTATCATCGAATACAATCCTTATGGAGCCGGTTTTTATTTGAAAAATCCTAAATATAAAAATGGTTATTGGTATCCAATATACAAAGTACGCAAAACATGGAAAAAAATTGGCAACATCCACGAAACCCCCGACTTACTGGCAGAAAGAGCGAAGAAATGAGTAAACATTACAAAATAACCAATAGAATGATGGAGATATATATTTTGCTTGTTTGTATTTCATGGTTAATTGCTATAGGAATTATTGCCTACAATAAATATAAACAAATGCACCCATATCCACAGCAAACTCTTAAAGCAACAGAATAACATAGCACCCTTGAAGCTCTGTAAAAAGTTATAAGTAGAAAGAGGACAGAATGAATAGGACAGAATAATGAATAGGACAGAATATTGGCAAGAATGTATATCAGAAGCATTTGAAGATGCTGAAATATCTGCAACCAAAAAGCAGATTGCCAATGTTGTTGAGGCTGTTGAGGGCGGCTATGAAAATATTGATATGGCATTCGGGGTACACTGCATACCAAATCCTTTAGAGACTGAGAATAAAGAACTTCAAAAAAAATTAAAAAAAGAAAAAAGTAAAGAAGTATGCGATGAATGCAAAGGCAGCAAAAGAAAATGGATTTCAGTAGGTACTGCACATGAGACTTTTGATAGATGTTGGAAATGCGATGGTACTGGAATGATATATCCATAAAGAATCGTTCTCTTACAAGTAAATATGAGAATAAGCTCGAATGAAACATAATTGACCTTCAGGGAAGATTAAATATAATGGGGCAGTCGAGTCTGTCCCATAAAGAAAGGAGGTTTAATTATGAATTTAAGTGACAAGCACGAACTATATTTGTCGAGAATGGACTTACGGCCATCTTCAAAGAGGTTCAAAAACAGAGCCTTAAAGCATTTCATTCACTATTTCGGTGATATGGATGCGGATAAGGTTACTACTGAGCACGCAGAAGAGTTTCGTAGATTATTGGCGATAGGGCGGTCAAAGAGAGCGGCTAACGGCTATATAGCAAACTTCAAGCCGTTCTGGGTATGGCTTCACTTGCACGGCCATATACTGAAGAATCCATTTCTGGGTTTACGGCTCTACCGGATCACAAAGCCTGAGCGAACTACATTTTCAGCAGATGAACTGAGTAAAATGTTGAAATTCGCCAGCCAACTCTGGAGAGTGCGTATATGCTTCGGATTATTAGGTATGAGGCGAGGTGAAATGCTTAACGTGACGGAATGCGATATAAAAATGGAAACGAATCAGCCACATATCATTTTACAGAAAAAGAAAGCCACAGACCGAACCTGGCCGTTCGACCTTAAAGACCATGCGAATAGATACGTAGCTCTACCTGAGAAGATGGTATTTGCGGATATAATAGTTTATCTGCATAAGGACGTAAAAGCATTAATGAATAAGATGTGTCCATATATCTGTCTCGAAGAAAAATACTGGCTTAAATTATTGAAGTGGCAAAAAAAAGGAAAGCCTGAAGGAAGTAAGACTCCTTTTGAAGAAGATATTTTGGACCCGACAGGTAATTTCCAGCGCATGTTCCGAAACCTACAAAAGAAAGCCGGTATTAAGCAGACTAAGACATATCACGAATTGAGAGCAACTTTCGCAACTAAGATGATAGAAAACTGCGGCCTGAAAAGAACATCCGTTGCTATGGGACATTCATCACCTAAAACAACTATGGGTTATGACCGTTCTTCCGAAATGTCATTAGTGGAAAGTATCAGCAAAGCGACTTCAGAATGTTATCAGACCAACGTCCGCTAATATATGTTAACAGTCAAGTTATCAGACACTCTATGAAAGTTATGGGACTACTCGACAAGTAGTTTTTTGGTGTTGGCGGTGGCGAAAGCAACGTAGGTTAGGGTAACGCCTAACGAGACAAGTCAGGACTGATGGAATATTGATACAGCGGTATTTGTATGTCCGTGTTGATTGGTATTTAGCGTACCTGCCCGCCAGCTTTTAATCTTCGAGTGTGTGGGGCGGCGTGGATGGGACACGCAGGAACGTTGTGAGTTAATTCCGAGGATAATAGAGGGATAAGTTGACCAACCAAGCGAAGCCCTATGATTCCTAAGACAGGTAAAAATCCTGCACCCACACACTTTCAAACTACTCAGCCGGTAAATCCTCCTACTCGCCGGCTGAATCGGTGCGTGATATCACAAATATTTCGCACTGCAAAGGATGATGCTTTTCATCACCCTCCTCCGAACGGGGGCATGGAAGCTCTAATGCCCCTGTTTATTTTCGAGCTTATATGCGGAGTGGTGGAAGCGTGCCAATATGTACTCATAACGGTTGCGGGAAAAACAACCCCTAACGCTTGTACGAGAAGTCAGGAAGTACCGTACCCTGAAGCAGACGTAGTCCTGCCTCCGCATTTTTCAAGCCAGTCGCTCAAGGGGCAGGTCATCACCGCTTTCTTTCACCACAAAAACCCTGCCCCTCCTATTTGATATCTATTTGACCGCCCCAGCCAGCGGTAGGCAAAAACACTGGCGATATGCAAACTCCATTGCTTGGGGCGGCTTAACGGTCGCCCCTTATTAGAAAGGAAATATGAAAATGACAGAACAAAAATTAGGAAGATGGTTAACGAATATTGAACCAGATAATGAGCAATACAAAGACTATATCGCGGCACATTTAATCGGGCCGCCAAAAGCTGCGGAGAAATACACAGTCGAGCAGTTAAAAGAATTGAACATAGTAGGCATATATGCCAAACCGGAAGATTAACCACGAGAGCGGGAGAGAAGAAAGGCGAGATATGTTTGAAGAACTGAATTATGCAGAATTGGAAATATGGAGAGAAGAACTGTTGCAGGAAGCTTCAGGAAAGAAGGTCAATGACCCTACTATCAACGAGACGATGAAATGGGTTCGGGCTATTTCTATTGAAATGGAAGCCCGTGAGCGAGAGACAGCCAGTCGAATAAGATTTTTGGTTTGTGGTGTCAATGCTATTGTTCTGGCCACGATTATATTCGTAACTACTGGCTGCCAAACAGTCAAAGGCGTAACAGGTGATGCCGGATGGATATTAACGAAAGTAAGTGAAAATATCAAAGTAGAACAGGAGAAATAAGAATGGCGGAAATAAAATTTCCATTTAAGCCAAATAAAAAAGTGGTGACAGCATTTAGGCGAGTTAAAAAACAAAGACGTGCAATTCGCATGTTTATAGAACAGATAATTGATATGTGCAACGAAGAAGACCCTTTTGAAGTATTGCAGGAAGAACATTCAGAGTTTAAAGAGATTTCTAACAAACTTACATTTAACGTAAATACTGAAAAGATAGAAATAAAAGCTGAATAATGGACGGCGGCGCAATGCACGGACGGGTGAGGGCAACGGAGTGCTCCCGCCGTTCTTAGGAGTGAATTATGGCAAAATATGCGGCTAACACACAAGTTCCTGTCGGTAGAAGTAAGCAACAAATAGAAAAGCTTTTAACCGATTGGGGCATAAATGAGTTTTTCTTTGGTACAAGCCCCAGAGGCGATGGAATCGGTTTCAAATATAAAGA
The DNA here is from genome assembly GCA_964507485.1 of uncultured Pirellulales bacterium. Lineage (GTDB taxonomy): Bacteria > Planctomycetota > Phycisphaerae > Sedimentisphaerales > Anaerobacaceae > CAIYOL01. The sequence continues at coordinate 60,533 of CAZDQP010000001.1, forward strand.
CAATGTATATAAATTTAATGTCCCAACGCCTAAAAAGAGCAATTATTATTCTAATGCTACTTATCAAAGAGAACTGAGAAGGCGATGGCGTGTTTTATATATGTCTCTCAAAATGGAACTTGAAAAAATAAATTCTGGACTTACGACTTTTGAAGACCAATTTTTAGCAATGAGGTGTTTGCCAGATGGTTCTACTGTCTCCGACTTTATGAATTTACCAGAAAATCTTGAATTATTACATAAAGCTGAAATGCCAAGATTGCTAACGGGGGAAATTAAATGTGTATCAGGGCGTGGAAAGCATGAACCAAAAGAATTGTAATGTCAAATTAATTTAGGAGACAGTTCTTAAAATGAGCCTACGTAAAAATGTAAAATCTTGTTTTCAGACGTTGTGGCTTTCCACGTCTTTATTTATGAGGTGAAATTATGAGTGAATGGGAAATAGACCCTATCTTGAATGAATATTTAATAATACGAGATGAAAAAGATTTTATACAAGAACGCATTATGTTTGAATCTCCGCAAAGAGCCAAAGAATTTCTCCATTGCGTTAATAACTTCGATGAATTGTTGAGATTATGGCGCAAGATAGGTCGTCAAATAGCATACCTTAAAACCTTCGATGAAGGTATAGAAGTTGCTTATGAATTAGAAAAAATCCAAAAGCAAGCCCTCGCGGAAGCGGAGGAAATCAAATGATATACAAAAGAAGATGGATTTATCCACCAAAATATGAATACGTAAGTACTAATCAACATGGTGATAGATATAAGAAAACATCCCCCGAAAAAGTCAATGTTGTCGAATTGCGTTGCAACAAAAATGATGCGGTCGGAATGTCAGACCTTATAGCATTAGGACACATGCTTAACGTTCCAGTGCATTATGATTTTACAAATCATCAGGCATTTATAGAAGTAATTAGTGCCGAGGATATACAATTATGAAACTCATATCAGCACTAATCTGGTCACTTATAACTTTATTCAGCCCTTCTATGGGCTTAGAGGAAATGGGGCTAAAAAATGGATGGCTTTAATTTTTGTCCGTCATGCAATGGTAAAACCAAAGTTCTCGATTGTCGTATATCAAGATTTGGTTTTAGAAGAAGGCGACAATGTAAAGCCTGTGGCAATAAATGGACAACTTATGAAGTAATTATACCTTATTCAAAACGAAAGAAAAGACGACGCAAAAAAACTAATATAGAAGAATTTAATAAAATGAGAAGTATATGAATGGGAGCGGCCAACCTCAAAATTAGAAAGTTTATTGTCCTATCGTCCCTGAAACGTGAGACAAGAAATATTAATGCTGCTCCCATTTATTACAAGGAGTGTGTCAAGAAATGAACAAAGAAGAAATAGTTGACAAAATAATTGAAATCTTAGCTGAATCTATAGCTGGTAAATATCAAATAGTAGATGGCAAGCTACAGCCATTACTCGAATCCGAGCCGAAACTTCGGCATGGGGATTATGGATATGCTGGAAAGCCTTCTAAAAATAATATGTATTTTATTGATGGTCGTCCAGTCAGGCCATTTGGCATATCAAATGATGGTGGACAAGAAATGATTGATGCGCCCTATCACCAATTCAAAGCCGTCGGCAACATATTCGACGACCTCAAAGCCATGTCCGAGGATGTAAAGGAATTTAAGATAAAACAAGACAGTTTTGTGGATGCTGTTCATGTTTATTTTCAAGATGAAGGGTGTCTTGTTATAAAAGACTTAGGCGACAATGATAAAGTATATATCAGTCCTAAAAACGTAGAATTATTTCATCGCAAGCTCGGCGCGATGATAGCCACAGCGAAAAGGCAATGTGAACTAATCAAGGACGACGAAGAATGACTGAAGTAAAAACTCAGACCGACACTAATTCTCAAAGAGAGTTGATATATAGCTATTTAGAGCAAGGCAATACGATAACTCCCTTGGAAGCATTGAATAAATTCGGCTGTTTTCGGTTGGGTGCAAGAATTTACGAACTTAGAAGGGCTGGTCATAACATCATAACTGAAAACATAACCGAGAATGGTAAAACTTTTGCGAAGTATAGGTTAATAAGATGCCAAGATTCTTAATGACAGATTGCAAAGAATGCGCAGATCCACAGATAAGCCTTAATTCCTGTGAAGCTACAGGTTGTGATAATGAATATTGTGATACATGCAGTGAAATAAAATTAAGACAATGTGCCGGATGTGGGCGGGATATATGCCCAGACTGTAGGGACGGAATGTACTGTAATGAGTGTAGAAATGGAAACAATTGATTGTATCCAGGGCTCTGAAGAATGGTATCAGGCAAGACTCGGTTTTGTGACGGCCAGCAATTTTTCTAAAGTCCTGAATAAGAAATCCGGTCGGGGATTATATATGCGAAAAATTGCAGCCGAGAGACTTACAGGATATAGGGAGGATGAATACAAAAACGATATTATGTTTCACGGTAATGAAATTGAGGATATAGCTCGAAACGTATATCAAATGATAAAAGACTGTGAGGTACAGCAAGTCGGGTTTGTAAGGCGTGATGATGACGTAGGCGGTAGTCCTGATGGATTGATAGATGAAGATGGTTTGATTGAGATTAAATGTCCCTTACCTTCTACTCATATCGAATATATCATAAGTAATAAAGTACCTTCTAAATACATACCCCAAATACAAGGACTTCTCTGGATTACAGGACGGGCATGGTGCGATTTTGTCTCTTATGATAACAGGATAGTTTCTAAGCCTATGCACATTATCAGAGTTGAAAGAGACTCTGAATACATAAATGATATGGCAGCTAATGTGAATGTGTTCGTTAAAGAATTGAAGGCATTAATAAACAAGATAGATGATGGCACATTTTAAGGGTGAAACAAATGAATGAAGTAAAAAGAAAACCGAAAGCAGAAATAACTATAACAAACAAATCTCCGATAGAAGTAGCTGCGGAATTACTAAAAATCGGTGATGAAAACCAAATAGCAAATCTTGACAAGATACTTGATATTCAGGAACGCTACGATGCTATGCAGGCCAAGAAAGCCTATATGGAAGCAATGACAGCTTTCAAGGCTAATCCTCCCAAGATTATCAAGGACCGTAAAGTTAGTTATCGGGCAGGAACAGGAACAACAAGCTATAATCACGCTACATTAGCGAATGTGACTGATACCATCAATAAGTCTTTAAGTGAACATGGATTGACGGCCTCTTGGGTAACTCAGCAGAACAATGGCACAATAACCGTAACCTGTAAGATAACTCATGTCATGGGACATAGCGAATCTACATGCCTTACTGCAAGCCCAGACAATTCGGGCAGCAAGAATCCTATCCAAGCTATAGGAAGCACGGTTACATATCTCGAAAGATATACTCTTTTGGCTTTGACTGGCTTGGCAACTTACGAACAGGACAATGACGGCGGAGAGCCAAAAGAACCACAAACGGCATCGGCAAAAGCTATGGAAATAGTTGATGAAGCATTTCAGGAGTTTGAGAAAATGCACGCAGACTTGCTCGCCGACGGCTTTCATTATGATAAGGATAAATTCGTAAAAGCTATCTACAAACATTTCAGCCGATTGCCTAATGGTAAGCCATCGAAAAAGGCCAATATTAAGAAGATACTCGATAAAGTAAAGCCAGAAGAAGTGATAGTAGAAATATCAAAGGAACAATTATTTAAGGAATGATAAGATGCCAAAAGAACAAACATTAGTAGAACCAAAAACCGAATTAGCAATGTTTAATCCTGTTGAAGCGATAATCGCTGAAGCTAAGGTAGAAAATGAAAAGCTGGTATTCGATTATGATACCCCACAAGGCGAAAAAGAAGCTCGAAGTCATATAGCAAAACTGCGAAAAGTTAAAACTAAAATAAGTGATATTCACAAAGAAGCTAAGGCCGATGCTTTAGCATTTAGCAAAAAACTCGATGCCAAAAAAAGAGATTTAATTGGTGAAGTAGAAGAAATGATTGCCGTGCATAAAGATCCTCTTGATGCTATTGAGGCTGAAAGGCAGCGACTTATTGAAGAAGAAAAGCGCAAAGCCGAACAAGAAGAAGCCAAAAGAATTGCTGAACTTGAAGAACGTGAGCGTAAACTTAAAGAGGCTGAAGAAAAACTCGAACGAGAGAAGCGAGAAGCAGAAGAAAAACTCGAACGAGAGAAGCGAGAAGCAGAAGAAAAGTTGGCAAGAGAAAAGGCTGAAAAAGAACGTATCGAGCGGGAAAAACGTATCGCTGAAGAAGCCGCTGAAAGAGCTAAGAAAGAAGCAGAGGAACGGCTTATCAGAGAGAAGGCTGAAGCTGAGGCAAAAGCCAAAAGAGAAGTAGAAAAAATCAAAGCAGAGCAAATAGCTAAGGAATTAGCTGAACGTAAGCGTAAAGAAGCCGAAGCTGAAAAAGAACGCAAGCGTATTGAGAATAAGAAGCATCGGGAAAAAGTGGAAGGCGATGTCCATAATGCTTTTGTGCAAAATGGTTTTGAGTTCGCAGAAGCATCAGACATTCTTAAGCTAATCAAGGAAAATAAAATCCCTCACGTTTCTATTAGTTATTAATAATCACCTGTCAAGGATGATAGATGCCAACTTACAAAGTAATTTCGATAGTAGAAGGCCAACCGACTTTTGAAAAACCTCTGCTTGAGATATTCAAAGGAATGAATGTGGGCTATGCCATAAAAACAATGACTCCTGCCGAGTATATCACAGACAGGCAAAGGCGCTGGTATAAGGGAGTGTGCTTGAGAGATTTAGCCAGAAATGATGAAAATGGCGAGACAGTTGGATGGTGGGACATTGAAGTAAAACGCTTATGTAAAGGTTTAGATTATTTGAATAAAGAAATATTTTTTTATGAAAACGAATCTGGTGAAAAAATCCCGCAAGGCCGCCTTACTACAGTTGGAGTTGGAGTTAAGAACATGACTCTATTTATTGAAGAAATATTATCAGTTGCAATAGTTAAGGGATGGCCGATTGGTGCGCCCGATCCAGATTTGAGAAGATTTTAGCCGTGATAGCAGTGGCGGGGATTTATGTTTCACTCGGCCCCGCTACTGTTTTTAAAGGAGAATGATGGCAAAAAAGGGGCCGCAGAACATGATTCATATTGGAAAAAAGAAGGGAAAAGATGGCAAAATTTATTAAAGAAAGGAATTAAAATGCCAGAAGAACACGAAAACACAAGTTGTGATTCACAAAAGAATTTCAAGGAATGTTGCTTTGATTTGAGAGGTCGAATTGAACAATTAAAACAAGAAACGCTCATTGTAAAAAACCACGATGATTTCAAAAATGAGCAAACATCTCCTAATCAACATGGAGAAATGAAAGCTAATGTCACGCTTGCATATCGACATCTTGAAGATGCCCGCATGAGAATCGGCAAAGCAATTCAGGCTTATGATGGCGGTCAAAGCTGTTATCAAAAGTAATTGAATAAGGTAAAGGCTGGCAGCGGCTTTAAGTAGCCCATGAGCCTTAATGAGTGGTCGAATCTGACAAGAGAACGATATGTGGTAGTCGGCGATGGCTTCAGACTCACCCCACTCGAAAGGTGCAGTCAATAATCATTATGGAGGCTCACGACTGCCTGCCAGCCAATACCGAAAGGAAGAAAGAATGAACTTACGAGAGATAGCAAAAAAATGGCTTGAAGATAATGGTTATGATGGATTGAGTAATGAAAATTGTGGTTGCGAATTAAGTGATTTAATGCCCTGTGATGAGCCTCAAGATAATTGTGAAGCCGGATATAAAGTGCCTTGCCCCGGCCCTGAGCTTTGCCCTGCTGATGGGGATTGCCCCTGGCATATATCACCAAAGAAACCTGAGCGGATAGAAATAGCAAAGAAAACATATTGGGCCGGATTTATAGATAATAAAATCCATGAAGATATTCCAAATGCTTCTATGGACGAATATTCACCCTGTGATGGAGAAGTTTGTGTGTTATATAGACTCAAACGAGACGCACGTGCAAGATTTAATGATGTCCGCAAAGTTGAAATCGGAGAAGTATCGTGACCGAAAGGGGTAGATATGGAAAAAGAAGAACTTTTACGGATAGTTGAAAACGCAAAGAAAGAGAACCTGACGGAGCTGGATTTGAGGAACAATCAGCTTACGGACGTCTCTGCGCTGTCGGGCCTGACGAACCTGACGCGGCTGGATTTGTGGGGCAATCAGCTTACGGATGTCTCTGCGCTGTCGGGTCTGACGAACCTGACGTGGCTGGATTTGGGGAACAATCAGCTTACGGACGTCTCTG
>CAZDQP010000002.1:0-65326 GCA_964507485.1 uncultured Pirellulales bacterium
AAAGGCGAGGTAAACTCCACTGAAAGATATAAATTATTTAGTCGTTTCTGACCCGGGCCTGCTGGCCCCACGACCTTGCCTTGCTAGGCGAAATGTGTTTACTTTGTGGTAAACTGGGGACAAATTATACCAAATTTCAGGCAAAAGTCAACGTAAAAGTTGATGGCGCTGCCGACAGGCCCTAATTGCTGTAGCTGCCGGAGGCCGCAATGAGAAACCTTAGTATTGCGTAGGAGAAAACTCCGAAGCAAATAGAAATAAGAATCGAACTGGAGGATGCAACAGCAAAAAAGGTAGTGAAGATTTAAAATTTGAAATTTAAGATTTGAAAAACCCCTGGATTTCCGCATTCGCGGGAATGACAAATTTGTGTTGCTGATATTTACTAAACACAATAATATAAGCGGGAGAGAGTCATGAGAATAATGAAAAAACTAATCTTCTTGATAAGCTTTATTATCATTGCTGTCGGAGCAGTCGTTTTATTTCTATCGACTGATGCTATTTGGGACTATGACGTCGAAAACGCTAGACGATTGTCCTGCCAAGTCAAGCAAGAGCGAATATATTCAGCGTTGAATAAATATTATACACAACACAAGAGGTTGCCCTCAGAACTGAGAACGCTTGTGCAACAAGGATATATTCAAAAAGATATTATTTATTGCCCAAGCCACTGCCGTGATTTAAAAGCTAAACCATATAAATATTTTCCCAAAAACTTTGGCGATCCTAACTTACCACTTATATCTGAGAGCATCGAAAACCATAATGGAAAAAGGTTGCGGCTTAAGAAACTTCGTCCAGTTGTAATTGAAACTATGGGAGATGGCACAACCAAAATCCGTACTCTAAATATTGAACAGTGAAGAAAAGAAGATGAAATTTAAAATTCTATTCTTAGCTCTGCTATTAGCTTTACTATGTTCATCGTGCGATACTGGATGGTTCCCTTTGCCGAGATTGGGTGCCAATTATGGTTACTCCGGTTCTCCTAATAGCCCGTTAGACGGCACTTTTGATGAGGGATACTACTTCAAGAAAGAAACAAGGTACTGGGTGATTCTGAAAGATACTTATTACACGTTTAATGGTCAAATCCAAAATGATCATTATGTTTTACTTTGCTTTGATGAGTTAGAGGATTGTGACAATCATGTTAATCAACTTCAGACTGGCTTAATGATACGTATTCTTTATGATATTCTTGATAGTTCTCCATTGGGTATAAGTTTGGCTCAACTGAAGAGTGAGGATTTTTCGGCCGAGTGTGCTGGGCGATCTGTAAAGCTTATGTATAAAGGTAGAGTTTATCATAGGAGAACTGATGGAACGACTAAGGAAATGTGGCTGAAGCTTAAAATCAAGGTAAGCGAGGACAGGAACAAGCTGGTTTCAATGATTGATAAGTTTTATCCTTTGTTGGAAAAAGAGCCTGATGCACGCGACGTTCTTGCGTGTTTTGAGCCATTGATTTCAGAGAGTGGTAATAGCCGATGAATGTGGGGGCAGGGAAAGCAGGAGGCAGCACAAGCAAGTTTGGAGTTTAAAGTTGGGGAAAATGGCTGTAAATCCTGAGAGCAAATGTGATGGCTTTAGTTAGAGAGATTTTCAGGTAAAATATGAAATATATTCGAAGTTTATGGAAGAAAGAAACTTAAATAATCTTGATTTCAGCAAAATCCCGCCATATCAGCCTCGCCGATTTGTTCCTGACAAAGTTGATCTAAGTGATGTTGGTCAAGTAGTATCGCTCTACAATAAACTATATGAAAGAGATATTACCTCGGCGGAGCATCTTGAGAGTTTTCTTCTGGACCGTTCGGAACTGGATGCTGTGCTCGGTCAATATGAAGAAGTGCTTTATATCCGCATGACCTGTCAGACCGATGATCCAGCCAAAGCACAAGCCTATAAGAGATACATCGAAACCATCCTGCCCGCTGTCAAACCGCTGAAGGACAAGCTTGACCGAAAGTATCTTGAGTCCAGTAAAAGTTTTGCTCTGGATAAAAAGCGCTACGAAGTATACGACCGCGATACAAAAGCAGATGCTGAGTTGTTCCGCGAAGAAAATGTACCCCTGCAAACCAAAGAAGAATTGTTGAGCCAGGAATATCAGACCATTTGTGGAGCTATGACGGTAGATTTCCAGGGTAAAGAATATACGATGGCCGAAATGAAAAAATTTCTTGAACAGACAGACCGCTCTATAAGGGAATCCGCCTGGCGAGTTACCGTCCAACGGCGCCTTCAGGATGCCCAGCGATTAGATGACATCTTTGACAAAATGCTTATCTTGCGCCAACAGATTGCGGTAAATGCAGGCTTCGATAATTACCGTGACTATAAATTTCGCCAGTACCATCGTTTTGATTACACCCCTGAAGACTGCAAACGATACCACGACACTGTTGAAAAACTAGTTGTTCCGGTTCTGGTGAAAATTTACGAGCAGAGAAAAAAGCAAATGAATCTCTCGTCGCTTCGGCCGTGGGACCTCGAAGTTGATCCGCTAAGCCGGGAGCCTCTTAAGCCATTTGAAACAATTGATGAGTATGTGGCAGGAACAAAACGGATTTTCCAGAGTATCGACTCTGAATTTGGTAAGCAGTTCCAGGAAATGATAGACCTGGGCCTGCTTGACCTTGCCAGCCGTAAAGGCAAAGCCCCGGGTGGTTATCAAGCGAGTCTTTTGGAAGCTCGCAAACCTTTTATATTCTGGAGTGCTACCGGTGTTGACCACGACCTGAGAACTCTCCTGCATGAAGGCGGACACGCTTTTCATTCCCTGGCCTGTGCCAATGATTCTCTTTTAGCCTACCGTCATGCGCCCCATGAGTTTGGTGAGGTGGCGTCAATGTCAATGGAGCTGTTCGCAGGACCACATCTAAGCGTTTTCTATAATGAACAAGACGCTAAACGCTCCTGTCGCACTCATCTTGAATATGCGGTTTATTTGCTTGCAAGGGTGGCCATGTTTGATTCCTTTCAGCACTGGATATATGAGAATCCTGGTCACAGTGCGTCTGAGCGTATCCAGCAATGGGTGAATCTGCATCAGCGTTGAGATGGTCGATTTGTGGATTGGTCGGGGCTTGAAAAAGAAAGACGGCACCAATGGCACAGGATACTTCATATATTTCAATTTCCGTTTTATATGATTAAATATGGTATAGCACAACTTGGTGCATTGGGTCTTTGGTTGCAGTATAAAAATGATAAGACAGCGGCGATATCCAATTATCGCAGAGCTTTGGCTTTAGGCGGCTCTCGTCCGCTGCCGAAACTTTTTGCCGCTGCAGGTTTGGAATTTGACTTCTCCGAAAAAACCATTGCACCGTTGATTGATGCTATTGGGGAGGAATTAACTCGATTAGAATGAAAACTGCTTTTTGCTTTGCGGATAGCGATATTTAGGTCCCTCCACTTCGGTCGGGATGACAGAACAGGAGGCAGGACAATAAATTGCTGTGGTTAAAAGTCAGGCAACTTCAGGACAATATGATTTGCGGGGATTGACATAGTCTTATCGCAAACTTATAGTTGATTAAAGAAGGAAGTCAATTTTACGGTCAGCCATAAGAGGATTTTTATTTATGATATCGGGAATCTAAGGAAGGCAGGAACGATATTATGAAATCAGTAAAATCTCTGTTAATTATTTCCATCGCGATATTCTACAGCTGTACCGCTGATTATACAGAAGAAAAGGACATCATAAAAGACGTTAAAAATAATAGCGGCACAGGTAAAATTACACTAATAACGAGGGAAACACCTTTAGCCAAGTTCGAGGGAGAAGAGATGCCGTTACTTATGGACATTAAAGTCAGTCCTGATAACCGGCGTATTGTCTACTGGGGGGACCGTGAAAAACAATTAATAAAGCCAGACGGCAGCAGCTATCGTTTAGTGTACCGACGTGCGGTGGTTAATGGAATCCCAGGTAAACAATATGATTCCGTGACCCTCGGCCGGTCCTGTGAATTCAGCCCCAATGGTGAACGGCTGGCATATGTAGCAGAAACAAAGGACAAAAAGAATTTTGCGGTTCTTGACGGTGTCGAAGGCCCCGGCGGCTTTAGTGCCGGTTTTAGATTAGTTTTCAGTCCCGACAGCAAGCAACTTGCATATGCCGCATGGAACAATGACGCGAAAAAGGAAGTTGTTTTTCTTAACGGAGAAAAAATCGGAGAATACAGAGGTGTCGGAAGCCTTGTCTTCAGCCCGGATGGAAAACGGCTGGCATTTATGGCTTCCAACGAAGGCGAAGATTTCGTTGTCTTAGACGGTAAGGAGGGGAAACATTATGATCCGAGAATAGATGGCAGGTATTACGGCCCAAAAATAAAATCCCCAGGAATTGTCTTTAGTCAGGACAGTCAACACATAGTATATACTGTCAAACAAGGAAGGACAGGGATTGTAGTCAGGGATGAAGCGGAAATCTTCAAATCCGACAACTTAGAAGCTGTGGTATATAGTCCCGACTGCAACCGAATTGCCTATATAACCAAAGAAAACGACAAAAAGCGTGTTACTGTGGATGGTAACGAAGGCAAATTATATGCGGATATTACAAAACTGAAATTAAGTCCTGACGGCAAGCGATATGCGTATTCGGCTTGGTATGGGAACTATAAATCAGATATGTGTGCTGTAATAGACGGAGTAGAACAGAAAAGATACAAATGGGTCTCGGGAGCAGTTTTCAGTCCTGACAGCAGGCGAGTGGCTTATACAGCCGGGTCTCAAGAGGAAATCTTCACAGGTTACGTTGTAGTAGACGGCGTTGAAGTCAAAAGATTCAGCAATATGCCGGACGGTATGTTTCCAGAGGGCATTTCACCACTGGTCTTCAGCCCGGATAGCAAGAGTATCGGCTACGTGACTTACGCAGGTAACAAGTGCCGGATGGTTGTTAACGGGGTCGAAGGCAAGTTTTATGATGAAATACGGAGAGAACCGTATGCAGGCGGCCGCAATTTCAAATGGGACAAAAGTTTTGTATTCAGCTCTGACGGCAAAATAGCTTACCTGGCTAAGTATGGTTTTAACATATCAGGCGGTTTTAAGTTAGGAGGTTCTGATTTGCTGAGGGATAAATGGATGGCTGTCGTCAATGGCGTTGAAAGCGAGAGTTACTGGGACTATCTCCCAAACAGCAAGATTGTTTTTGAGAGTCCAAACCTGCTTAGCTTCGTAGCTTTTCGAGATAATACAATATATCGGGTAGAACTTGAGATTAAGTAAAACCTTGTGAGTATGGGAGGAGAAAAGGCATCGCAGGATCCCCCCACATAGCGGGTGGGGGCTAAATAAAGTGAAACCCGGCCTGCCAAAGTGGCATACAGGTGAAAGTACAAGTAAGCTGTAACCACCTGTTATTGCTGCAATTAAAAATTTAACCCGTCCGGGCACAGGGTTTGCACTTGAAGTATGTCAAGGTAGAACGGATAATCCGCAGCTGAAGGAAACAGAAATGAAATTCGACAAATTTACATTAAAGGCGCAGGAGGCGCTGGCCACTGCACAGCAAATCGCTATGGCCAAGTCGCATACCGTGCTGTCGGCCCTGCATTTATTAAGCGCGCTGTTAAACGACGAAAGCGGCGTTGTGGTTATGCTTCTCAAAAAGATAGGCACGAATGTTACCCGGATTAAGGAGATGACAGAAAGCGAGCTCGGGCGGCTACCGAAGGGACAGAGCAGCGGCGGGATGATTATGCCGGAGCCGGCCTTTAACCAGATAGTATTAGACGCACAAAACCGGGCTGACAAAATGGGGGATGAATACCTGAGCGTGGAGCATTTATTTGCCTCACTTGCATCGGTACAGAGCGACGCGAAGGAGATTTTACGGCTCAATTCAATTACACCCGAACAGATCGAAAACGCGCTAAAGGAAATTCGCGGCGGTGAAAAGATAAGCGACCAAAACCCGGAAGGTAAATACAAGGCACTGGAACGCTACGGGATAGACCTTTTGGAGATGGCGCAAAAGGGCAAGCTCGACCCGGTCATCGGCAGAGACGAAGAAATACGGCGATGTATGCAGGTACTTAACCGGCGGACGAAAAATAACCCGGTGCTAATCGGCGAGCCGGGTGTGGGCAAGACGGCAATAGTCGAAGGGCTTGCGCAGAGGATAGTGGCAGGAGATGTTCCCGCGGGCCTTAAGAACAAAAGGATAATCGCTCTCGATATGGGAGCACTGATAGCGGGGACGAAATTCAGGGGTGAATTCGAGGACCGGCTGAAAGCCGTGCTGAAAGAAGTCATCAACGCCAAAGGGGAAATAATACTATTTATAGACGAGCTGCATAATGTTGTCGGGGCAGGCAAGGCAGAGGGAGCGGTTGATGCAGGTAACCTGCTTAAGCCATCGCTTGCGAGAGGCGAGCTGCGGTGTATCGGCGCCACAACGATTGACGAATACCGAAAGCACGTGGAGAAAGATGCGGCGCTGGAGAGGCGGTTTCAGCCGATACTGATTGACCCGCCGAGCGTCGAGGAAACGATAGCGATTCTACGAGGGCTGAAGGACCGTTACGACACCCATCACGGGGTAAGGATTACGGATTCTGCGCTTGTTGCGGCGGCGACGCTGTCGAACCGGTATATTTCCGACCGATGGCTGCCGGATAAAGCAATAGATTTGATTGACGAGTCGGCATCGAAGCTGCGGATAGAGAACGATTCTCTGCCCGCGGAGCTGGATGATATTCGCAGGAAAATAATTCAGCTACAAATCGAGCGTGAGGCACTGAAAAAAGAAAGTGACAATGCGAGCAAGGAACGATTAAAAAAGGCCGAGAAGCAATTGTCCGAACTGCAGGAGCAGGACAAGAAACTGACGGCGCAATGGGAAAGCGAAAAGGGAGATATTGACCATATAAAAGAGCTGAAACAAAAAATCGAAGACGCTCAAAACCAGTTCGAGAACGCCCAGCGCAAAGGCGAATTAGAGACCGCTGCGCGGCTGAAATACAGCACAATAGCGGAATTGAAAAAACAACTGGAGGAAAAAGAGGCGCAACTCGCCAAGTCCGACAGAGGAATAATTCAGAACGAGGTAACCGAGGAGCACATAGCCGAGGTTGTTTCCAAATGGACGGGGATACCGGTGGCGAGGTTACTGAGCGGCGAGCGTGAGCGACTGATGAATATGGAGGAAGCCATTGCGGAAAGAGTGGTCGGCCAGAAAGAAGCAGTCGAGGCACTCAGCAACGCGGTACGACGGAGCCGAGCGGGACTGGGCGACCCGAACCGGCCGATAGGGTCATTTCTGTTTCTCGGGCCGACAGGCGTGGGCAAGACTGAGCTTTCCAAGGCACTTGCTGACTTTTTGTTTAATGACCCGAATGCCATGACCAGGATTGATATGAGCGAATTTATGGAGCAACACTCGGTTGCACGCCTGATAGGTTCACCTCCAGGCTATATCGGGCACGAGGAAGGCGGCAGGCTGACCGAGGCAGTCCGCCGTAAGCCGTATTCGGTGGTTCTGCTCGATGAGGTTGAAAAAGCGCATCCGGACGTCTTCAATGTGCTGCTGCAGGTCTTCGACGACGGCCGATTGACCGACGGCAAAGGTCGAACCGTGGATTTTAAAAACACCGTTATCATCATGACCAGCAATATAGCAAGCCAGCAAATTCAGGAACTGACGGAAGAGTCCGGGGCGGACTGGGAAATCGAGGCCCATGTTAAAGATGCCCTTAAAAAGGTCTTCAAACCGGAGTTTTTGAACCGTATCGACGAGGTAATAGTCTTTCATATGCTTACAAAGGAAGATTTAAGTAAGATTGTAGATATCCAACTTAAATACCTGCAGGAACGTATGAATGCACGGAAAATAAGGCTCGAATTCACGGACAAAGCACGCAAGCAAATAATGGACGAGGGTTATGACCCTGTTTTCGGGGCAAGGCCACTGAAACGAACGATTCAACAGCGCCTTGAGAACCCGCTGGCAGCGGAACTGCTGGCAGGGAAGTTTTCCGAGGGCGATACTATAAAAATCGACGCCGACGTCCATAGATTCACCTTTAAAAAATGAGGCATATCTTTTTAAGATTTATCTTGCAGTTCCGGAGTGTAAAGGTCACAATAAAAGGCACTTTAGGATTTTAAAAGCCAAGGATTCGTAAAGGGGCAATATGTTAAAAAGGTACGCGGCATTTTTTTCGCTGCTTCGCTCAATTATAGATGTTATAATTATCGCCGTTGTCTGGATTGCCGTCTACTTCGTTCGGTTTAACCTGGGGATATTCGCTACCACAAAGGGGATACCAAGTTTTCAAAGGCACCTGAGTCTGGGGCTGCCGGTGGTATGTATTTGCTACATAGGGTGTTTATGGTCGGGTCTTTACAAATCCAAACGAGTCCAGGACCTGCTCAGGCACCTTGTGGATATTATGAAGGCAAGCCTACTGAGCAGTTTGTTAGTGCTGGCATTTCTCTATTACATTCAGGATGTGCCCTACTCAAGGAAGCTACTGATATTGTTCATAATGATGCTGTTCGGGGGGCTTTGCATCTCACACGTATTGTCGATAGAAAGCTTACGGTTTCTGCGGAGAAGAGGATATAACCTGCGGTATTATGCAGTGGTCGGAGCAGGGAAAAAGGGACAACTGCTGGTTCGTGACATTAAGAAAATGGGCTGGCTGGGATTAAGATGCGGATTTTTCGTGGATAATAATCCTCATCGAATCGGCACAGCGTTGTCGGGAGTACCAGTGTACGGTCCTATTTCAAAATTAGCAGAGCTTGTGAAAAGCAAGAGAATAGACGAGGTTTATCTCACCCTCAGCGGGAGTGAAGCCCAAGAAGCATATCCAATTCTCGAGTCTCTCCAGTGCACTGGAGTAACTATTCGCATCGTTCCTGACTGGGGCAATCTTATGTCTATAAGTGATGCGGAAGGCGTGCCAATCGGCTCTCAACTTCTTTTCTCGTCAGCGGACTCGCCGTTGAGCGGGTATAACATCGTATTGAAGGAAATTTTTGACCGAGTAATGGGGTTAGTATTTCTTATTATATTTTCGATTCCCATGGTAATAATCGGTGTGCTGATTAAACTATCCAGCAAAGGACCTGTTTTCTACAAACAGGTGCGGATAGGTATGGACCAGAAGGAATTCGAGATATTAAAGTTTCGCACAATGAGAGTTGATGCGGAGGAAGAAGACGGTCCGCAATGGGCCAAGCCGAACGACCCGAGGCGCACGGCAATAGGCGCGTGGCTTCGACGAGGAAGTCTGGATGAGCTACCTCAGCTAATAAATGTAATAAAAGGTGAAATGAGCCTTGTCGGGCCGCGGCCGGAGCGACCATGTTTTGCGAAACAATTCTCCGAGGAATATAAGAAGTATATGCTAAGACACAAGCTGAAAGCAGGAATGACAGGTTGGGCACAGGTAAACGGCTATCGCGGTGATACTTCCCTGAAAAAAAGATTGCAATATGATCTGTACTATATTAAGAACTGGTCGTTTTGGCTGGATCTTAGGGTGCTGTTTTTAACTCCATTGCGTATAATAAAAAGCAGAAATGCATATTAAAACCTCTGATGAACAACTCAGTAGAAGCAGAGCTGCTATTCACATCTCAATTCTGCTGGGGGTTGCATTTTGTATTGGCATATATCTTGTCAGTACGATGGTTCTTATTTCAAAAGACGGGATAACCTTCATAGAATATGCCAAAAACCTCGAGATATCCCCTCTCAAGACGGTCGAAAGAGAATATCAGCATCCCGGGTATCCCATTTTGATAACCGCCGCACACAAAATAGCCAAAATAGGGCATAACGGCTCTTCACTACAAAGCTGGATTTATTCTGCCCAATCTGTAGCGCTGATATTCAGATTGTTGTCTGTGTTGTTACTTTATTTATTAGGGAAAAAGATTGTGGGAGAGAGATTCAGCTTTTGGGCTATTTTAATTCTTATTCTTCTTCCTGATTCTGCGAAACTCGGAAGCGATGCCCTCAGTGATTGGCCACATATTTTCTTTTTATCCGCTGGTTTTCTGTTGCTGATACACGGAGCAACAAGTGGCAAATGGTGGCTGTTTGGTCTTTCGGGGCTGTTATCTGGAATGGGTTACTTAATTCGACCTGAATGTGCACAGATAGTCGTGATTGGTATTCTTTGGCTGGGATTGCAGTTTTTCTGGTCGCAACGGATTATGAGTAAATATAAATCGGGATTTGCGCTAGTACTGCTGCTGATTGGTTTTCTGCTTATAGCCGGGCCTTATATGAAACTGAAGGGAGCAGCATTTCCTAAAAAGCAGTTGGTCAATTCCACAGCCAGCACACAATCCTCTGATTATGAAGAAGAAATACAAAGCCGCTCAAAGAGTATATGTGCAGCCAGTTTTGCACCGTTAGATATTGCAAAAGCGTTGCATAAACTGGAGCAAAGAATCAGCGAGACACTAATATGGTTTTTTGTACCAGCTTTATTAATAGGTATGTACAAAATTTTTCGAAATCGGAACTGGTATAAGCCAGAAAAGTTTTTTGTAATAGCCCTAATTACCCTCAACATATTCATAATGACATTGCTATATTGCAAATATAACTATATGAGCAGAAGACATACTTTGCCGTTGGTAACATTTACAATTTTTTACATTCCCGTCGGTTTAGAGGCATTAGCATCATGGCTCGATAAATACTTATCCAAAACATTTGAACGGTTTTTCGCTATCAAGGCCAATGTGGACTTTTGGTTTATGGTTTTATTGGTAACCGGTATTTTTGTATGCGGTCCTAAATTATTAAAACCTATCCGTATAGAAAAACAAGGATATCGTGACGCTGCTGAGTGGTTCACAACTCATACTAACGAGAAAGATATTATAGCGGCACCCGATGTTCGTATTGGTTTTTATTCCGGCCGCAGAAGTGTCAAGTATGATGGTGGAGCTATACCAAAGGAAGCCCAATATGTGGTAAAAGTATTCGAAGAGGAAAAAAATATATCGAGTGTTGAGGAAATATTACATACAAAAACCGTCTTTTCTGCTGAGGGGAGATATAAGGGAGCTAAAGTTGTTATTTTCAGGCAATAACATCAATCCAAAACTCTGAATGGATTCAGATGTTCTCATCAATTATAGATTGAATGTATTTCTGCATCGACTTCTGGTAAACGGGTCTGTCGAATCTAAGCACATTATCACGACATCTTCGGGAGTCAAAGCGGTCTCTTGCTCTTTCAAATAAAGAAATGCTTTTTCGCAGCGCTTCGTGAGTTTGTTCATAGAAAAAAATTCCTGTAGCATTTGCATTCGCCGTCTGTGTGTTGTCCAAGCCAATTATTGTTTCCAAAGCCCCACCTTTTCCAAAAGCTATAACCTGCTTGCCGCATGCCTGCGCTTCAAGGGGGACTATACCAAAATCTTCTTCGCCGGGAAATATGACGGCTCTGCATTTTTTCAAATATTCGACAACCTCATTGTCATCAGCATTATCAACAAAAGAGATATTAGCAGAAGCCATATTTTTCAAGTGGGGCAATTCAGGGCCGTTTCCTACAATCACAAGTTTTTGCCCAGTATTAGCAAATGCCTTAACAGCTATATCTATCCGTTTATAAGGAACTAACGCGGAAAGGACAAGGTAGTAACCATCATCGCAATCAGAGACGGCAAATCGAGAACATTCAACCGGAGGATAAATAACAATTGAATCTCTATTGTAGGCTTCTCTTATGCGATTCTGAGTATTTTTGCTGTTAGCTATGAAGTGTATTACCCTAGAAGAAGTTCTCGCATCCCAGTTTTTGAGCTGGTCCAAAACGAATCCCGCAAGTATTCTTTGTGTTTTACTCAGCGTATTCAAATACTCATCCCGCATATGCCAAGCATATCTCATTGGGGTATGACAATAACATATATGCAAAAGGCCCTTCGGCACTCTGACACCCTTTGCAACACAATGGCTAAAACTCAAGACACAGTCATATCCACTGAAATCGAATTGTTGTATGGCATGAGGAAAAAGCGGCAGGTAAATCCTGAATTTTCTTATGCTACCCGGCAATTTCTGTATATACGAAGTTTGTATTTTATGTGCCTCTATATTTTTCGAGACGTCGCCGCTGAAATGCACTAAAGTAAAGATATCGGCATCTGGGTAAATTTCACATATAGCATCCAAACAACGTTCGCCACCCCGCATGGCAGTCAGCCAGTCACAAACAAAGGCCAATTTGAATTGCTTTTTACGTTCCGGCGTCCGGTCTGCCGGAAACGAGGGACTCATAACCGGCTCAGTTTTTATAATCTTCGGTTTTATACGTTCATAACCTGTCCCCAGCTTGTATCCAAAATACTTTAAAAAGGTCCTCAATACAAATTCGGGAAACAAGTAATACTTTTTTCTCTTCAGCAAAAATCTGAATTCTGATTTTGCATACTTAATTCCTTCAACTTCGGCTTTCCCAAATTCTTTTAAGAGCCAATTTTCTGTTCTATGGAATGTTCCCACATCAAGATATCGTTTGAAATCCTGCCAGACAGTGTAATTGTGGGAATGCAAGACTATTGCCTCGGCGACATAAGCTATTTTATATCCTTTTAAAAATATTTTTGCGCCGGCACAGGCATCTTCTCCAAAAGGCAAACCCCTCTTAAAATATCCGATTTCCTCCAATGCGGACTTTCTATAAGCAGCGAAGGAATTGGACAAGAAAGCTGTTTTGATACTATATTCTTCCTTATCTCCCGGGTCTCTTGTGTAAGAGGTATTCGGATAATTAAACAATCTCAAATGCTCTGCAAATACGGATGCTCCAGGATACGGAACTTGCCTTCCAAATGCAGCTCCAACTTTTTTATCACCATCAAAAGGGCTGATGATGTTTTCAATAGCAAATTCATCGTGGGGCAGAGCATCCTGTGTCAAATAAACCAAAATGTCCCCTTTTGCTTTCATAGCCGCCATGGTCCTCGTCCCGCCGTGATCGAATTCTGCCCGTGGAATGGTTATAACGTTAGCTTGATGTGACTTAGCAATATCAGCAGTATTGTCATTTGATGACGAATCTACGACCATCAACTCATAATTTTTGACTGTTTGCGATTCGAGTCTTTCGAGTAAAGAAGACAGATGTCTTGAGGCGTTATAGGTAGGGACAATTATGGTGAGCATTTTTCAGCTATATAGTTAGTTGATACATTCACCTGCATCGCTGAGTAATTTTAACGAATGTTTTATTCAATATCATTGACCAAAAACCAACATTGGAATCAAACTTTTTCAACATTCGATAGTGGGTCGACAACCGTTTTTTTATGTGGCAGAGTTTTTTTAAAAAATTAATGATATTTATCTTTCCCGCTCTTTGTGCGCCCAACTGGTTTCGGGAATGCTGCCTGTACAGAACTGATGGAATTGACACATAAATAATCCTACCATACCTGCAGACATTAAGGGCGAGCCACCAGTCGTACATTACGGCTTCTTCTGGAACAGGTATTGAAACGGCCTTAGCTTTTTTATTCACCATCACTGTGCAACCAGTTACAACATTATGAGCCATAATTTTTTTCAGATTATCACCCGTCTCAGGGAAAAGTTTCTGATAATTCCACAACGAATTTGCAATAGTTTTCAGTTCTGAATCTATAACCTGCAGGTCGGTATGTACTAATATAGGTTTGTCGGGATAAATCTGCTCGGCCGCTTTCATCGCATTTAGTGTCAGCTCAATTTTGTTCGGCATCCAGACATCGTCCTGGTCACTAAACATAATATATTCAGTATCCGCCTGCTGCAATAATCGCCCGAAATTCAAACTCGCCCCCAAACGACACCTATTATCCTTAATTAACCTGATTTTATCCGGCATTCGAGCCGTATATTCTTCCACGATTCGTACCGTATTATCCTCTGAACCGTCATCCCCAATCAAAAGCTGCCAGCGCTGATTGGTCTGAGTGATGATAGAATCCAACTGCTGCTGCAGGAATTGCCCCCCATTATAAGTGGCCATACAGATTGAGATTTCAGTTCGAGCCATTTTATGCTTTCAAACTGTGCAAAGTCAGGGAGTGAATTTATCACAAAGGCCGCAAAACGCCAAGAAAGCCCTTGATATCAGCCGTATGCTAAACGGATATAATCTAAGAGCGCTAATTATATAACGATGCCCCCTTCTAATCTTTCCATCTGCGACCAACAAACTACCAATTTTTATCCTGTATCTCGCCAGTAGTCTTTTATCTGTTTTGAACTCATCGCGGTTTTTTTCCAGAACCAATTCCATCGCCTCAATCAGACTACCAGGTCTGTCAGAAACATTGTCTGAGTCGTAATGTGCAATCACTAACGGTTCATCGACGCATCTGAAGTGATATCGCTTCGATATTCTAAGCCACATTTCCCAATCGACAAGATTACGAAGTCTCTCGTCGAACAGCCCCATTTCGTCGAAACACTCCTTTTTTACAATGACAACAGGGCTTCCTATAAAATTGCCCTTCAAAAGCTCTTTGTGTATATCACCATCTTTTTTTCTAACCCAAGAAAATGGGATATAAGTTCTATTGTTTTTCCATGTTTTCCAGAATCCAGTATATATAACACCAACCTGCGGCGGCGCTTTATCCAAGAGTTCCATCTGCTTAGCCAGTTTTCCGGGAAGCCATTCATCGTCGCTATCCTGGTATGCTATGTATTCAGACACAGCGGTCTTTATGCCTGTATTCCGCGCTGCCGCCTCACCTTTGTTTTTCTCATGCCGAACGTATTTGATTCTCTTGTCATTGAAGCTGTTAATAATTTCTTCAGTGTTATCGGTTGAGGCATCATTTACAATAATAAGTTCAAAATTCTGAAAAGTCTGGTTCAACACGCTCTTAACAGCACGAGCTATCAACTGACTTCGATTATAGGTCGGGATAATGATGCTGACAGCCGGTTTGTTTTCCGTCTCAATCATTTTAATTATTCAAGACACTCAGGGTTTCAACAACTGACACTTCAGATTACGCACGAAAGAAACAGGCAAAGGCCATAAAAGAAGATTACGCATTAAGCCGTAAAAAGCCCAGAACGAAAAATCAAAGTTATCAAGAATAATTCTGAGTCTCGACTTTAACTGCTGATTACGCCAGCCCAGTGAAATACCACCGGGTGTAACATATGTTCGCACTAAATACTCCGGGATATTCGCCACTTTAAACCGTTTTGCAACTTTAAAGAAGAGAGCGAAATCCTCAGCAGAAGGATGTTCCGTGGAGTAAAAGCCGACTTCCTCAAATACTTCCTGGCGGCACATTACGGTCGGGTGGCAAAACATATTATTCAAAAACATTCTCTTTCGGATATTCTCGTGCTTTTCCGGCGGGCAAAACCTCCATAGCGGTTTACCGATACTATCGACAAATAATGCCCACGAACCTACCAAAAAGACATCAGGGTTGTTTTTTAGAAACTCTCTCTGTTTGGCAAACCTATCAGGAGAACATATATCATCGGCATCAAGGCGAGCAATATATTTGTACTTCCGACGGTCGCAGATATGCCTTAGTCCACGATTCAGGGCATATTCGATACCCTCATTTTTTGGTGAGAACAAGACTGTGGTCGCAGGATATATCCACCGCAACTGCTCCTGTTCAATCGGGTCACTGCTGCCATCATCTGAAACCAGCACGTCAACCGGTATGGTTGTTTTAGCTACGGCGCACAATGACTGTTTCAATCCTTCAGGATTGTTATAATGTGGAATCAGAACTACAATATCCGTATCTTCCGGTACAGGATTTTTTACATCCATATCAGGCACCAGCTTCAAATATCAGCGTTCTCAGTTGTCTACATAAGTTCAGTAATCTTGCACCGAGCAAGCTTTTTAAAAGTAAATATAATATCTCGGGCCTGCGGCATCCCAGCTGCCAAAGTATTCGCAGTTCTTTACGTGCATCCTTTAATTTATTGCCTCCTACAAATTCTCTTGCCAAAAAAAGATGGTACTCATACTTGCATGCTGCATCATTGCGAACAGGCAATCCATCAGGATACGACCGGACGAAGGTATCATACGAATCTTTGCCTGCAGCAAGTCGTTCCGTGTGAAGTTTTCTGGCAATATCAGCATACTGCTTTTGAATCGGCCACTTAGAAACACTGATAGCTTCGGCAGTAACTCTATACTGGTACAAGTGTTCAGACAAAATGTCAATGTCAAAATATTGTGATAACCTCAACCACAAATCATAGTCCTGTGCGTGACGAAAGAATTCACGATAGAAACCAACTTTTTCCAAACACGATTTTCTAACCATCGCTGAGCCGTGCATAAACAGATTTTTTCTTACCAGATGCCTCTTTATACCCTCTCGGGAGTACTTTGGAGTTTTGGTTGTCCGCAGAATGCCATTGACGTTGAAAAAGTCCCCGAGGCAACCGACTACAGCAACTTCCGTGTGAGTTTTCATATAATCTAATTGTCTTTCAAACCTTTTTGGGAGAGAAATATCATCAGCATCCTGGCGGGCTATGAATTCAGAATCAGCTAACCTGATTCCCCTATTTAACGAACGTGTCAGCCCGATATTGCTTTGAGTGACTATTAATAACCGGTTGTCTTTAGCCTGATACTCAAGGAGCATATCCAGACTGTCATCTGTTGAGCCGTCATTGACAACAATAAACTCAAAGTCCTTACAGGTTTGATTCAGAATTGAGTCAACCGATTCCTGCAAATATTTTTTGCCATTATAGACAGACATAACAACAGAAATCGCAGGTGAATGTATAAAGTCCTCTGGCTTTATTATTTCAAAAGGCCCAGCAGCATCGACAACTTTTTCTCTTATTAAATTCATTTTGAGATAATGATTTATTTAGAAAGTTTTTCAATTACATCATTTTCCTGTTTTGCCACAGTTTCAAGTGAAAATTTACTACGGATTGTATATGCAGCTTCCTGAGCTATATTGTTGTTCTGGAGCCGAGTGGCCCTGTTTATCGCTTCAACAAGAAATTGCGAGTCAGTCCCTTTTGCCAAGTAACCGTTGACTCCGTCTTCTATAATCTGATTTATTCCCTCAACATCGGTTCCGATGCATACCAACCCACAGGCCATTGCTTCCAGTAATGTTTTCGGCATTCCTTCATAAAAAGAAGGCAGAATATAATAACCATAACGATTAAGAATTGCAGGCATTTCATTATTAGGGACAACACCTATGAAATTAACCTTCGCATTCAGATTTTTCACGTGGGTTTCCAGTTTACTGCGGATATCACCTCTGCCATATATGTCGAGCGTCAGGTCAGTTCTCGCAACGGCCTCGATGAGGTTAAAAAGATTTTTCTCTTCATTAAGCCGACCGACAAAAACGAGGCGGTCAGGATATTTTTGAACTGACTTCTCCGGCGTAAAAAGCTGCGTATCAACATAGTTGGGTATTACATGCATCGTTCCTTCAGACAAATGGTAATTTTCAAAAATATAGCATGCCTGAGTTTCGGTAGTGACAGTAATTACCGATGCGTTTCTATATGCGAGGCGCTCGGCTATTTTAATCAATCTTCGCCTGTGTCCTGAAGCATTCTGATTTTTACTAACAAGCGACCAAGTATAACCAGTTCTGACAACCAAAGGCTTATGATACAACCATTTAGTCAAAACGGCAGTCCAACTGCCGTCCATCTGATTAGTCTTTAAGATATCCGCCGATTTGAGCCAGTGGCGATTTAGTAAAGGCATAAGAAATGAATAAAGCAAACAACCCCATTTGCCCGAGAAGAAACGGGCCATAGGAAGAACTATTATATCCGGATGCAGCCGGCCAGCAGTTCTAAGTTTGGCTGCTACTTCAGTATCATCCGTGCCATAGGTCAGCCAATATATTTTACTGAAAAGTTTGTTGCGAAGATGCTCCTCATACAATTGTTTCTCACGGTCAAACAAGCCGCTGTCAAGCCAGAGCTTAAGGGAAACATCACGTGTGAAAAATAAGGCAAGCCGCATAGCATTAGGTAAAGAAAATTAGTAACCGGGCGGTAGTCAGCACCGACCAAATATCCTACCGATATCATTAATCCGCTCAGAAAGCTTCCACACAGCAACCGACGCCTGAACACGAAAGCGGTTTGTCCAATTAAAAGGCGTAGTTTTTCCCTTTTCCGACACAACACGAGTTATGAAATCATAATACTGCTTTCCTACGTCTTTCATCGATATATTGTGAATGTTAGTTTGATACTCGGGATAATAGTTTGTTATTTTTTCGAGCAAACCAGGGATTTCGGATGGGTTGGAAAAAGTTTCTCCCCCCCTTCCGATAAGCTCAGGAGTGCTACTCTGGTCAGGTCCAATAGCGGGCAGTCCACAATGCAGTGCTTCTAATAAGGTGTTGGAGCAGGCCTCGATTGGGGAAGCAAAAATAAAAATATCACTTTCTTTTAGTTTTTCAGCGATGTTGCTGCTACTTAATGGTGAAATGCTTATGATATTTTTAAACTGAACGGGAGATTTGCCGACAAAGACCATTTCATATTTATTAAAATCGAGATTTTCATCCAACCACTTGTAGACATTAAATCCTTTTTTCCAATTTGGCGACCAACTCGTGGCAATCAACCGAATCCTTCGGTCTACTGAAAGGAGCTTGTCCAGCCGGCGATTGAAAATCGTTGGTTCAGGTGCGTTCGGAATTACAATTTCGAATGATTTTTGACTTAATCCCAATTTATGATTTTGCTGCTGCGACCAAGTGGACTGAAAGACTGTGGCGTCGGCAATGTATCTGTTGGCTGCGAATACAACATTATCGCGTTTATCACTCGGTTTATTGTAAAGGCGAATTGGGCCGTCAATTCGATGGACAAAAATTTTCTCAGGACTATTCGACCTGGCTTCAATGACCCGGTCGACGCACTGGTGGCTATTGAACAGGATTACGTTAGCTGCCGCGATATTTTCATCGTAAGTATCGGTCGACTGAAGATATTTCCTCAAGGACTTAAGAAACTGGTTACCTCCTCCCCAAGGACCTTCTTTGAATTCAAAGAGAATATGAACTTTTATCATTCCCGGTGTTCCAAAATGCTTACAGTTTTTCCCAGCAGCGTCTGCCAGCGTCTCCAGGGGTGTCAGGGTCCGGTCCTTCGAGGAGTATATAGTGTGCACGGACATATTCAAACACAGCAGGTCTTTGCTGCTGGGCCTGACGGAAAGATATCCAATTCTCAGTTCTAGGGTCATCCATAACGGTGTAAGTTTCCCAAAGTCTGCCGCCTTTACGGATGTGTTCCGTTACGTGCTGAACCACTTCAAGCGGATTATGAATAAGAACAAGTGCCTCAATAATACTCACGACGTCATACTGGCCCTTCAAGGGCAACGGGGCATCCGGTTTGGAAATCAGAGCTTCTAATGTAAATGGTTGACCACTGCGCTCAATCCTTTTTCTCAGGCGCCATTCGCCGAATGTTCGATGTTCGCAGTCGACATCAACTGTAGTAAAGTGAAATACACGGTCTTTGACATTTTCAACAATCCAGTTGCTAATAGGAGCACTTCCACAGGCGTATTCGCAATATTTGCTTCCAGAAGGCAGATCTTTGACAAGCCAGCCAAAACGGTCGTAACGATGATAGTAACACTGACGGAAAGAACTCCAGGAACCTAAATCTTTCTGCCATTTGTAAATCTCCTCGGCAGTATTACGGGTTCTACTTTCCCAGATTTCGGCCATTGTCATACCGGAGACGGCATTTGTTGTGGGTGAAGCCGGCAGTTCAGGTCTACGGGTGGCAGAACGACAGCCCAACTCTTTAGCACGCTGGGGAGTTACACCATAATACTCACACAAATCTTCGTACCATCTTCGCCTGCTGCCAATATTGCAAAAATCCCTCAAAGCTTCCACCCTATTCATCATTTTTGTTTTAATCGCCTTTGCCTTACTTATCATCTTCAGACCTCAAATAAATATAATACTTATAAAAAGCGGCGGTAAAGGTCGCTTTCATATCGACGTGCAATTACATTCCAGTCATACTGCCGAGCTGTTATTAATCCTTTGGAGATTATTTCTTCTTTCTTCCGGCGGTCTTCGAGAACTGTTATACACTTTTGGACCATCTGGTCGACATTATCAATATCACACAAAAAACCATCTTCTCCATCAGTGATGATGTCCGGAGCCATACCAGCTTTTGTAGATACCAAAGGTACACCACTTGCAAGGGATTCAACCACAGATTTTGGCCCGCCTTCACAGCGGCCGGATGCAATATAAAGGTCCAAGGCCTTGTAATACAAAGCTACTTCGTCGGGTTTATTAAGGAAACTGTGTGAATAAGGAATGCCAGAGTTTTCAAGCCGTTGTTTGACATAGCCACGGGCCGGGCCTGTAAGTACT
This sequence comes from uncultured Pirellulales bacterium, assembly GCA_964507485.1. Classification (GTDB taxonomy): domain Bacteria; phylum Planctomycetota; class Phycisphaerae; order Sedimentisphaerales; family Anaerobacaceae; genus CAIYOL01. The sequence continues at coordinate 20,407 of CAZDQP010000002.1, forward strand.
ACAAATAAATCATATTGCTGACGTAATCTTTCGAGGACATCGCACAAAATATCAGGCCCTTTTATCAATTTAGGTTCCAGTCCCTCGCCCCAGCCAACTCCATCCTTCTGAAAAGAGCCGACAACAATCTTACCTTTTAAGATACCTAATCTGGAACGTATATCTTCCCTTTGCCGAGGCGACGGTACGTTAAACGCACACAGATTAACTCCGAGAGGAATGACTACTATATTTTCGCCGGGCACACCTAATTCAATCAGTTTGTTCCGTGTAATTCTACAGGAAGTATGCCACAAATCCACGTACTTCAAAGACTGTGGGATAAATTCGGTGCGTTTGTCACCTGGTGAGATATGGAACCAAGTAACTATTATTTTATTGCTTTTGTGAGGAATTTTTGGGCCATCGTCACCCAAAAAAGTATTGATTGAACCAAAATGCACTATGCTGTTCTTTACACCGTTACAGGTAGTAACAACTGCTGAGCTGAGGCCAGATAAATTGGCTGTAATGGAACTACCGTCGTGGTCTATGGACCAGTTCGCACCTTCCACCACGTAATAGAGGTCTTTGCGGGTTGCCCTATTAATAACAAGTTCAGTTATTGTTCTAACGTTTTGCTTGAGCATCAGGACGGTCCTCGTTTTAAGAGAATAGCCCGCGTTATCTTCGGACGTCTTGCAGCTATTTTTAATAAATCAGAGCTCTTTATATCATTATAGATATAGCTTTTGACTGTATTAATATTTATCACCTTAAAGGGTTGATAGTTCAGCTTGTCAAATTTTTTCTTAGCATCAGAATGAGATGATGAAATCACAACTTCCGGGCGATAACCTAACTCCAGCATATTTGTCAAAGGTGCAGTAAACGTTGGGTCGGGGTCGATTGTACCAAGAGGATGAACCTCAAAAAATATTCGAGCAGGAAGGAAAGCTTCGATATCACTATTCAATCTACCGAGAATCTCACGTTCATGCCCCTCAATATCCATCCTCAATAAATCAACTTTTCTGTCTGCACTTGTCAATATTTTCCTAATATCCTTAGTTTCAATCTCAATATAGTTGGGGTTTTCATCATCAACCTTGTAATTTATTAAGCTGTGAACATTCGAAGCACTGCCAAGATATAATTTTTTAAGGGTATTTTCGCCTGAAACTGCCAAATTATGGACTTCAACAATATCAGCAAGACCATTTAGATTGATATTGCGTGTAAGAATATCAAAACTGCGAGGGTATGGTTCATACGCATATATTTTGCCGGTTTTACCGGTTAATTTCCCCATAAGAATCGTGTAGTAACCGACATTCGCACCTATTTCTAAAATGCACATCCCCTGCTTTACAATTTTTTTGACTGTTTCAGTTTCGGAAATTTCCCTTTCTCTTCGAATCATCAAATCTCTCGACAATCCTTCTTCTTCAAAATTCAGAATCATCGGATAATTATTTACTCTTCTGACGACCTCTCTTTTTTTAAGAACTTTTATGTTAATATGATGGTCTATCTGATGAAGAGCAAGAGAGAAAGCTTTTCCGACCTGTCCATTTTTTATAAAAGGCAGTAAATTTTTCGCTGCTGAGTTGATATTCATCAAATGATTCCTGCTAAGAAGTAAACCTACCTACATATTTATTATAAAGAGTTTTTAAAATAAAACTTACGTTCAGGTTTTTCCATGTAATAATATCCACATCCAGCCGGGCTCTGTTTCCACTTTAATTACCTTTTTGAAATATTTAAGCATCGAAAGAAACAAAACCTCCTGTGATTTCCAACCGGCGGCCTCAAACGCCCCATGCTCCTTATCCTGCACGGCCATGTCATATAACACATACCCCTGCGGTTTTATCACACGAGCGTGCTCACGGAAAAAAGCATCAAGGTCAAAAGCATGGTCCAGAGCGTTACAGTAAATCATATCAACGGAGGAGTCGGGATTTTCCATATGCATAAAATCACCAATTCGAACAAATTTATTGTCAGGCCCCGGATTCAAATCGATGCCATAAGCATTTTTAAAACCAATATCCCATAAAACTTCGACCTCGGTTCCCTGACGGGCACCAGCACAAAGGATATGTGCCGACTTCGACAAAAGACCAGGCAAATGACAAAACCGACGATAGAACCTATGACGATAAGCTGTTATCACCCTATTTGTAAAACCGCCGCGTATTTTCAGTATCTCTTCGAATTTCTGGCTCTGATGATTTACGTACTCCTGATAATCTTTGTAATCCCGATAATGGAAGTCATTTTTATTTTGCTCCTTCCAGCCGCTTTGAATGTGATGTCTATTACGAACGCTGTGCTTATCGCGGCTGTAGACATAACTGGGGTCACGGAATTTACGAAGGTGACGCACATATCCATATCCACCGGGAACATAATAATAAAGAGCTGTTTTAAACCAGAATTTCAAATGCATATCGTTTATTACTATCTATCCTTAAACAGAGAATAATAATTGGGATACAATGGTTCATCTATCGTAATAAGATTTGCAAAGCCCTTAAGCAACAACGCGTTATACTTTGGGTCAATAATCGTCCTGGGCACATTGCCGGAGTAAGTAAAATAACCATCGGGAGAATAATGCACTTCAAGAACCTTCTTTGTCAATTCTATCGATTTGTCTTTATAACTTTGCCGGCCGGTAAGCTGAGCATATCTTCTGAAGGAGACACCAAAATCAACCTGGCTGTCAATATGCGCGAAATCCCCGCCGTCACGATATGGGATTAAGCCGTTTTCCAGCCGGCTCTGCCACGCATAATCTATTATCTCTTTCACAACCGATATTAACCTGTCTTTGTACTGGGCAATATAATCTTCAGCGAAATAAACTGTATCACATATAACATCCGTGAGAATAAACGCAGGAGTTATCCCGGCATTTCTCTTAGCCCCACTTTTCGGGACGAACTCCATATACACTTTTCCATTGTCGCAGAAGTTTTCGATTGCACTTAAAATCCACCTGATTAAATTTTGCAACCAGAATTCATCTCCTGTAGCCTTATAAAACTCCAGAAGTGCAAAAGCGCACGTCGAATTAGATTTCATCAACTGGCTGTATAACCCGTTAATAGAGTAAAAAATGAACTGCTTTACCAAAGTCTTGAGCACACGAGTTCTGCAAGGTCCCACAACCGTCGGTGACTTACTATGGGAACGAATTGGGAAAAACCCGGACAGGATTTTTTTCTGTATAAATTTCTTTACAGGTGATGAATACATCCTATACGGAAAAAGGTGGTACTCACTGAAATAATCATCCTGAACCCAGTCTCGCAAAACCTTCTGTGCCTGCTCAAAACCAACAGGAAACCGATCTCTCATTTCACAGAATGTTTCCAATAAGCCGGCCGACCAGGGCTCATAAAAAGAAACCGCCTTTTTACTGTCGGGGTAAAACGCAGCAGAGAAGAAGCCATCCTTCATAAGATACTCAAGAACGAACTCGACAGACTCTTCAAGCAGACCAAAGGTAACATTGTCCGCTGTTTCTTTCCAAAGGGCATAAAGCCCACCGAACCATTCGTCAATGGTGCGAGTTACCAAAACGCCATCTGCTGTGCAAAGTGAAAGGAGAGACTCGCCCTTCTGACGAATAATCCTGACCTGCGACAGTAGAAATTCGGTTTCATCAAGGAAAATGAAAAAAGGTGCGATGTCATCGAAATCAGTAAAAAGTGTACGATGTGTAACAGGATAATTTCTTGCCAAAAGCCCATTTGCGGTTATAAAACGCGTCTTTATAAGATCAACCAATTCACGGGCTTTGCGGCTTACTTCCAAATCGGTATTAACTGTTTCCATAATAATTGTCGGCAAATCTATTTTCCGGCAGGTCTCGTGGTATTTCACAAACGAACTGACTGCTTTTTCCAATAGCCAAAGAAGCAACAATTATGTGCGTGTCCGGGATTTTAAGCTTCTGACGCACTTTATTTTCATCAGCAACACTTCCAAAACTTGTGTATGAACCCCAACAGCATCCCATATCCATTGTCTCACAAAGCAAATAGATATTCTGGACAGCTGCAGCACCTTCAATAAAAGGCACCATCCTATCCTCCGGATACCTATAGTCACCAGCATCAGAAATGAGCAACAGAATACACGGTGCCTGAGAAAAAAACTGGCAGCCGCCAGGTATAGTAGACGCTACAAATCGCTTTAATTCGGGTTCCTCAATAAAAATCAAATAAAGGGTTTGGCGATTGCAGGATGAAGGAGCATATTGTGCTGCTCGGCAAATTGCAACCTTTTCAGAATCCGTAAGAGGCGTATCGATAAAGACTCGTCTTGAACGGCGCTGACGCATTAAACTCATAAGATTTTCAGCAGTAACCGGTGGCTGTTTACGAACTGTATTTTTTATCAGCATAGGGCAAACAACGGAGGAGTTCTGCTGGGTTTTATTTTTGTATTCCTGAAGTATCTTCTGTGCCCATTGTTTTTGTTCGGGCGGGATGTCACTGCTATTAGTTAATATTTTATCAATTTCTCCTGCTGCGCTTTCCGCCATTTGAGATGTGTATAAATAAGGTGCAAACAAATAACGCTCCAAATGATGAGCTTTTTTTCTCAAAAACAAAGAAGGATTATTCTTTAAGTACCCATCGTGGATATAGCGTTTTTTGGCTCTGAGAAAATATATTATTTCCCGAGCATGCTGTTTGAGAGCTCTTTTCAGAATCGACATATAAAGAGAAATATCACCAACTGTTCTTTTCATCTTTGTGGAGAGACCCATATGGGGTTCCTGTAAAAGTCAGATTTGACCTTCAAATTCCGTTACTTTTTTATCCAGTTGAAGCAACTTGTAGGTTGCCAAGCGCTGTCTCCAGCCAAGCCCTGAAGAGAAGAATACATCCAGCAACAAGTGCCAAGCCATAGATCTATACATTTTCGCCCGGGCGTAACTTCGCCATGCAAATCGATGGGCTGTTGCAAGGGTTTTCTTTTTCAATTTCACAATAGAATCCGGCAAATCATTGCGGCTAAATATCTTTCTCGCAACATAAATTCTTTCTCTTGCACGCCTGGCATTCCATTGAAGGCTTTTTGTATCCGGGTGAATCCTGACATAAGTCAGAGGGGAATTTATATATATGGGTTTTTTGATGAGTGCAATTCTTAATAATAAATCGATATCCATAATATAATGAAGATTTTCATCAACCTTTCCCGCCTGAATTACGAGGTCTCTATCCATCAAACAAGTCGGCTGTGAACCCGTCTTCAAAGAAGAAATCGAGGCCGTCAACTCGGGTGAAAAACTGATTTTATTATCATAACCGAGCTTGTCTCCACCTCGTATTTTGCTTTTATCATCAATAAAAATGCGCCGCCCGTGAACATAACCTGCCTGGGGATATTCAACTACAGCCCGGGCCATTGTCGCCAGACTATCAGGCATAAGAACATCATCCGAATTATGCCAGTTGAAGAGTTTTCCTGTACTTTTTTCCAAACCTTTGTTTATTGCATGGCTTTGGCCCCTGTCAGGCTCACTTTCCCAATGGGCCAGCCAAGACTCGTATTTTTTTATGATATCGATGGTTTCATCTGTACTGCCACCGTCTATTATAATGTATTCGAGGTTGGGATAGTTCTGCAGCAACACAGAGCGAATGCACTCTTCGATGAACCGTCCCTGATTATAACTGGGTGTAACAATACTGACTTTCGGCCAATGTTGTCCGTCAACCGTTGTCTCCGTTAACAACTCGCTCTGTTTAGTCCATGGCCAACCGGTTTTATTTCTCGGCGGAGCAGGCAAATCTTGTAGTGAAGGGCACTTGAAAGTTCCTGGTATTGTTTGTTGCTGCTGATTTATCTTATTGAATCCTGTTAATTAACAACCTCTTGATATATTTGCAAGGTTTGAGTCGCAGTCTTATCCCAAGAATATGATTTTGACTTTTCGAGTCCAAGTTTTAAACGTTCGGAACTACGCCCTTTTGATAAAACAGTATCCAGAGCATCAAGCAAATCGTCTTCTTCGGACGGGTCAAAATAAACCGGGCAATCACCCGCCACTTCAACTGTGGAAGGAATTCGGGAAGCAACAACAGGACAACCACAAGCCATCGCCTCAAGCAAGGGTATACCAAAACCCTCATAAAGCGAGGGATAAACAAACGCAACAGCATTATTATAAAGCCGACAAAGAGTTTCATCATCAACATTCTGCAGCAACTGCACTTGCTGCTGTATCTGCAACTGTGAGAGCTGGCTTAATTCGTCATTCGACCAGGGTCTTGCTCCTACCAGTACAAGCATAACATCCTTTTGCCGAGACCACTTACTGTAGGCCCGTATTAACTTATTATAGTTCTTGTAAGGACTGCGAATACCGACATAAAGCAGGAAAGGTCGGCCGTTTAACATAGGGATACTTTCACTGTTCTCTAATCGTCTAAAAACATCACTGTACGCATGAGGTACGACATAAACAGAATCAAAATCAATCTTATAAAAATTCCTTACATCCTCCCGAGTAGCATTAGAAACACAAATCACAGCATCAGCATTTTGGACACATCGTTTCTTTCTTTCTCTCAACCGGTCGGCATCCGAACCAGTATAAAAATCGCAGAAACGCTCAAAAATCATATCATGCACCGTCACAACCGAATACCCCTTCCAACGTAGCGGCATAGTATAGTATGTCGAATGCCAAATCTTCTCACTCTCTCGTCCAACTAACATTTTTTGAATAAGTCCGTTAGCCGTCGGGACAAACGGTTCCCACATTCGTTTGGGACGCAAATAACGCTCGATATTAGGAATAGTACAGTGTGTTATATGATTATGTTGAGGCAGAGCCTGTTTAAGCCGACCCTGTGTTAATAAAGTTATATGTAATGAGTCATTGGCTACGCACATTCGCGGAAGGATTTCGGTGAAAAGCCTCGATATTCCTCCACGTATTTGGGATTGATAGATTATACCATCGACTACTACTTCCATAATATGAGACAGTTACTATAGCCAAGAACCAGAAAATTCCCAATCTCGATAATATGCATTATCTCATACATCAGCTTTTTCCATTATACTTTAAAAACGGATAGCAACAGTAAGCCGGAGATATATGAACTCAAACAAACCTGATAAATTATCGGGAATTCTTTTTTACCACACGTCTTTTAATCGCTCTGACACCAGAATACACATAGACAAACCTGATGATTTTATATAATAACGGCACATCCAGCAGCCGCAATATGAAGCTATAGCACATAGCCAAAAAAGATTTTTTAATGCCGGGAGGTAAATGGGCAGTTGCGTCGGCCACCTTCTTCGAGCGCATATAGCGTTTACGGTTCCCAGCATAATATGCCAATATCTTCTTTCGCATATTAATGCAGTCTTCCCTTTGGGCCGGGGTCATTTTAATAGCAGGTTCCTTGTAAAAATTGGTTAAGTCAGCCATCTCCTCCGGGCTTCTGAGCAGATTTGCCTCTTTAGCTCTCCTGTATAACTCAGTCCTGCGATAAGGAAAGAAATATGAACAATGCCCATCATTAGGCTCTATCTCTTTGATCAAATTATAGGTTGCCTCCATTTTTGCTTTGTCTTCAAAAGGAAACCCTACAATGCAAAAAGTGTACAAATACAATCCTGCATCCTTTATCAGTTTGCATTTTTCAATGATTTCACGGTTACTGTGTTTTCTGTTAAGCATGGTCCTTCTGAAATGCTCATCTCCGCATTCAACACCTACAGATATATGCTCACAACCGGTTTTTTTTAGTATCTTCACAAGTTCCGGAGTTATGTATTCGGTCCTGCCACACAGCTTATAGGGTATCTTAATCCGCCTGCTGTATTCGCTTGCAAAGTTTTCAAACCAAGCTTTATTAGCGATTAAAAGGTCATCAGCAAATATAAAACTTTTCGTTTCCGGATACTGCCTAATTGTTCTTTCAAGCAGTTTCATACAATATTCCACAGTAGGTATTCTCCAATACCCCTTCGGTGATGGATAAACACTCCTCAAGGCCGCATTGCCACAATAATAACAGCTATACGGACATCCGCGGCCGAACATTATGGTAATTTCATCGCCCCGTACTACCACTCCTTTATCAAAAATAGAATAATCAGGGAAATCCAAAACCGACAAGTCCGGTACAAATTGCGGCACGGGATTACGTATTTTTTTGCCGTCTAAATGCCAGCAGAAACCTTTTGTATCCTCGATATTTCTGCCGTTATCAATATTAGTCAAGAATTCATCAAGCGGTATTTCTCCTTCGCCTATGCATGTGCCTTTAACGGATGTTTGCGAAAACACCCAATCCGGGTCTAATGTCATACCAACTCCACCTGCAATTTGTAATATACCCGGACATCCCTCCAACACTTTTGAATACTCCGCCAAATACTTTAATTGATGCGAAGTGCAGGAAAAAGCCACGATTGATGGGTCCAATTCGGTTATTTTATTCTTGAAATCCTCGTGACTTACTTTATCACAGAAGCTTAAATAAGACACATCATAAGAATGTTTCCTGGCAATAGGAACAAGGCATGCAATCCCATGATTAAAATCACTCGGATATCCACTATCTATGGAAAGCTTTACAAAAGCAATTCTTTTATTCACCAATCAGCCCTTTAACATAATATGAATTTAATATGTTCACGTTCACCTAAACTTTCGTGCAACAAACAAAAGTCCTTGTTTTATCACTCAAAGCACTTTTAAAGTTTTCACTGCGTAAAATCTTATAATTAAGTCCGACTATATATTCCTTTATCCATGCATCAGGGTCATCGCCCATAAAATTCAAATCTTCCGTCCAATAGTATCCTTTTTCATTATACTGTCCTGTCTCGAAGACAAAGTGGTCACATTTATCAGATAATATTTTCATTATTTTGTCCGCTGCATCAAAGCCGTTGAAATGCACAATATGATGATAAACATTCAAAAAACTAATTAAATCAAATCGAGGCAGTTTCTCTGCGATTTCTGGTGTCAATTTACAGTTCATAAAGGAAACATTTTCCAAATCATTCAATATTATTATTGCATTGGAATATGCGCATAAAACCCTATCCATTTCTATCCCCTGGGCCACGATTTTCTTTGATTCAGCCAGTTTAAAAACAAAATATCCTGTTGCTGAGCCTATATCCAAATACGAACCAATACAACTGAAATCAAAGCAATTACTTATAGTTTCGACCCTGATATCAGTCTGTTTTCTTACTGATTCATCAGTCTCATATAAACTAAGATTATTGGGATTATAGGTCGGCTGATAAAATGTCACCTTGCTGTTCTTTCTAACCAAATTCATATAATCCAAAGCCAACTTTTTCCTGTTCGGCTTATTTGCACTTGAATCCAAAAACGAAAGCCGTCTCATTATTTTCTCAGCAATTAGATTCATATACACACTTATCTAATTTATTATTAACATACGTTAAAATGTTTTCAGCAGGCTCTTTTGCCACACTTACAAAATATAAGAGCAGATATACCATAGTCCTGTAGATAAACAACAGTTTTATCTCCAGCGCAAAGGCTTCGTTGCTCCTGAATTCTTGGAACATTTTATAATAATCAATTGTTTCATTTAAGAATGGCTTGTTGCTTAAAAGCTCAAATATTTTATCAAAAAATAACTCAAAAGTCGGTGTACCCGTCCTGTGCGTTTGCAAATCGGTAACAAATGAATAAAAATCAAATTCGGGGTATGAGATGTCAGAACGGTCAAAATCAATACACATGGTTCTTCCATCCGAGATTAATACATTTCGATAGGTTAAATCACCATGAATCATTGTTTTGTATACTTTGTCCCCAGTGTGACTTCCTTTGAGCAAATGCTTGATTTTCGTTTTAATTTCAATAACTCTGCGTGTCCATTCCGATGGATAACGCTCAAGCACACCTTCATACTCTCTGAATTCTGCTTCGATGTCGAATTCCCGACACACAATATTTTTCAGATACAATTCCTTCAAGCTGCGAAACAGCTCGTTAATGATATTATTATCCCACTGTTCCACCCGTAAAAACGTTCCCTTAAGCAATCTTTCTGTACTAATCACATCACCATTAATTTTCGAAATCGATACTGCCTCCGGGCATCCGTCAAAACCCGATGTCTTAAGAAAGGTATAGTTATTTTTCGCGTTTTTACAGCCGTTCTCATTGTATGAACACCTGTGAACAAGCTCTTTCTTCCTGTCTATTACAATCAACATATCATAGCCGACCAAAACCTCACAACGATGCAAATGTATTCCCCTGCTTTCGAGAGCAGAACAATAATCTCTGGGCAGTATTAGTAGTTTGTACAACGGGAGATTTAAAAGCGGAAGCTGCTTTACTATTTTCTTTGTCTTAACACAAATCAAATTTTTTTTCTTTATCCCGAAGTAAAGATTATAAAGCAAGTGAGCAATATTGGGATAAAAGGGCCCGGGAAATGAAAAGTCGCGCTGTTCTAATGTCATAAATATAACTTACTTAACAACTTCTATTAAAGCTACCGCCCGTGCAGCAGCAGCATTATCAGCATCAATTGATGTGGTTGTATGTATATTAAAATACTCAACTCCCTGACATTCTTGTTCTGTACTGATATTCCAGCCACTCTCAGTATATTTGTAGAATGACGTTGAAGTAAGAGCACATGATTCAAATTCTTTCAGCAAGTCACTCAATATGGAACTATCAAACTGCTCGGCAAAGATGGTACCATCCCACTCAATTAACTGATGCTTTCCAAATCCGACTGATACTAATAGCTTACCCCCAGGTTCTAAAACACGAATAAGTTCTTTAGCAGCACTTCTGGCATCAAGACCAACTTTGGCCGACGTATTTTTTCCAGTGTACATTCGATTATCCATTCCGACATGTTCTAAAGTCGAAATCGAAATAATTTCATCAAACCAATTATCCCTGAAAGGCAGCTGGCGTAAATCACCATAGCAATATGAAATCCCCTTTTCCCAAAAGGTTTTATTTTCCGGTGCGAGGGTTAAAATTGTTATCGTTTTTTTTGAAAGTATTGGATTATCAATAATCTGTGGGAAATTCAAAACGGAACCCGCATCCAACAACTTACCTTTTTTTCCAGAAAGCCGCGAGAAAGCCCAAGGATACTCCACAACGCGCTCATCGTAGCCATATCCATAGTTATCAGGAAGTGTTTCTAAACTTCGAAATCTCGCGATAAGACCATCGTCTCCCAAAACAGTCTGTATAAAGTCAAATTTACTCGCTTTATACCCACGAGACCATGGTTTTCTACCGCTTTTAAGATAAGATTTAATATCTGCCTGATGTCTGTTTTGAGCGGTTCTCTGCTTAATCCACCCACTTAATTTGCCAACCATTAATACCTTCTTTAATCCTGTGGTCGGGATGATTTCAACTCTTCAGCAAAATACTTTAAGCTTGCTGTGATAGATTCTACAATTTTTTCTATATGTTCTTTTTTATGTGCTGTGGATATAAAAACAACTCGGTTGCTGCTGATGTGAACCCCCTTCTCAAAACGGAGATAGGAATAAAACAGTTTTTGCAAAGCATTATCCTCTTCGTATTTATCCCTATCTCGTCGGGATCTAACCACTTTGTCTGTAAATATCATTCTCAACATTGAGCCGATACCTATCGTCCTCACAGGAATCTGATTCGTTATACAAAACTCATTAAGCTTATTTCTTATATACCGGCCGTTTTCATTCAGTCTACTATAGATGCGCTCTCTGTTTTCAATCAAATGCTGTAGCACTATCTTAGCCACATGCATAACTAACGGATTCGCTGAGAAGGTACCACCCATAAACACTGGTTTTTCTCCATTGAAACCTTCGATAACCTTCATTACATTCTCTGACCCCGCTACCATTCCTACCGGCAAACCTCCGCCGAGCGTTTTTCCATAAGTCGCTATATCCGCTACGATTCCGTAATGTTCCTGGCACCCACCTAAAGCAACTCTAAATCCCGTAACAATTTCATCAAAACATAATAAAATGCCATGCTTTGTAGTTACTCTACGTAATTTCTGCAGGAACTCACCAACATCATCTCTGGGATTTGAGCCCTGAGAAGGCTCAATTATAACCATTGCCAAGTCATCTTTATGCTGTTCTATTAAATCAAATGCGGCATCATCGTTATACGGCAGCATTAGCATCATACCCATCACTTCTTCCGGAACGCCAGCTGATTTGAACATTGGCACAGGATTGCTTTCATCACCACTGTAGTCTTCTTCAAAGAGTAACATATCATTTCCACCGTGCCATCCACCGCTGAACATAGCGATTTTTTTTCTGCCGGTATGGGCCCTTGCTATTCTCGTTGCACGAATGGTTGCCTCTGTGCCAGAATTACAAAAAACAAAACTTCTGAAATGCGATACCGCCTGTGAAAGAAACCTGCCTACTTCATAGGTATATTTACTCGGTAAAATATACAAAGTTCCCTCTCTTGCTTGTCTTTCTATTTCACTGACTATTATGGGATTTGCATGACCTAAGAGGTGTGTTCCAGCACCCATTGCCGTGTCAATATAAACATTTCCACTGTAGTCCTCTATAAAACATTCATATGCTTTACGTACATATAAATGATCCTCATCATAGCCAGCATTCAAAATAGAAAAGTTTCTGTTGTTCAGAAATTCTGCTATATGATTATTTCTTTTACTGATTTCCTCGCACACTCTATCGGCCGAACCAATGTACTTACTCTGAATGCCCATAAATTTCATTCCACACTTCCGCGTGGTTCTTTCCATGCAAAGTACCGTTAACATTACAACGGTCACAAGGATACATAATTCTGTGCCCCCTACCTAAAATTTTTCTGTATCTACTCATATTTCCCGATTTCCATATTTCCAGCAGAGACTGAGAGTAGAGATTACCGAACTTAATTTTTTTATTAAAATCCTGCACACACAACATTACGTCTCCATTCCAATCGACTTGTAATGAATAATGTGTGTAATAACATGGTCTTTCCTGGTCGGGGTTCGACTGATGCCCCTCTTTGACAACACCAGCTCGGTTGGTCAACTTTACCCCATAATCCTCGTCGATACTGTACCATCTGTCCCTTAGGACATATTGCTCTTCCTTCAAACCCGCTTGTGTAAGCATCTCTTTGAAATAATCAACTTGATGCGGGCCATCGTACATACTGATAAGAATAACATCCAAACCTGCTTCAAACAGCTCCCGCAGCAAACTCTCATTCAATTTGTCCCCATTTGTAATTAACTCTGTATGTATGTCTTTTCCAAATACTCCGACAAGCTTCACAATATCGTTATGGAGCAGTGGCTCACCATACCCAGAAAATATAACACCACCGTGATACTTGTATTCTCTCAGCTCATCAGCAATTTTTTTGCCCAACTCTATCGCCATATTGAGATTCTGATTTGGATACTCGGATGAGTCTTTTCTCGGGCAAAACTCACACTTCCTGTTGCATAATTCAGTGGGATTTATGTCAATCCAACTGAACAACGGTACACCATCAACCATTTGAACGTGGTCAATATACCTTGACTTGCGCCTGATATTCTTCATTATAGTCTGCTCAAAGATTTCTCCTTTTGTTTTGGTATCTTTGTTCATTTTATTACCCAGCAAGATTACACAGCACAGATGAATGTTTTAGGTTTTTGGAGTGCAAACGAATGAAATCGGCAACATGCCAACAAGCTCCCCTTTTTCGCCACAAACGAGCAAAAGAATGATTTGCTGCTCATTGAATATTTTTTCTGCTTCATAGAGCCTTAAGTTTTTACTAATTACTCTTGGATGTCTTGTCATGATATCACCTGCCTTGAACGTCAATATATTTCCATACTTGGTTAACGCCCTTCGCAGGTCACCATCGGTAATTATGCCGATTACACGTTGTTCTTCATCAGAAATCACAGCTGTTCCCCAACGGCTGGATGTCATAATCTGAATGACATCTTTCATAGTGAACTCTTTTGTGATGATTGGCAGATCGCTCTTAATCATAACATCCTCTACCTTTGTTAACAGCATTCTTCCAAGACTCCCACCCGGATGAAATCTTGCATAATCTTCGGTATTAAAACCTCTTTCTCTCATTAATGCAACGGCGATTGCATCACCCATCACTAAAGAAACAGTTGCAGAGGTCGTTGGAGCTACTTTAAGCGGACAGGCTTCTCTTTTAACATTCACGTTTAAATGATAATCTGAGCTGTTCGCTATTGTGGAAGTCGGAAGCCCGGTCATCGAAATAATCGAGTTACCATTGTTCTTTAGAAAAGGAATAATTTTCAATATTTCTTCGGTCTCACCAGAATATGAAATCAACAGTAAAATATCCTCTCTTTTTATCATACCAAGATCACCATGAAACGCCTCTGCAGGGTGCATAAAAAAGCTCGGTGTACCCGTTGAGGCCAATGTGCACGATATCTTACGGCCGATGATGCCAGACTTGCCCATTCCACAGACTATAACTCTGCCCTCACAGTCTAATATTGCCTTAATAATTTTTGGAAACACATCGTCAATCCGCTGTGAGAGTGCTGTTATCGCCTCAGCTTCTATCATGAATACTTCCTTCGCATAGGACACAAATCTATCCTCAGTTTTTTGCTGATGCAATTTGACGGTTGCTTTTTTCGTTTTAAAAACCTGCTGGGTGTCGGAAACTACATTATCCATAAGAACTCCTTGAGCGAATTAATGCGTCACAGAAAAGTGTTACCTTCTCCAATTGTTCGATCTGTTTAAGTGACGAATTTCTTCTATACACAAAGTTTTCAATAAAATAATTCATCTGGTTCAAAAAACCCGGCTTAAATGTATTATCCGTATGCCATTCATTTTCTACCGCCGGGATATAAGTTGCCCTGCCCTGGGTTTCTCTTCTTTCAATGTCCTTGTACACTACCATTTTCTCAAATGGACACATTTCTACAACCTTTTCTTCAAAAAAGATTTTAAAGTAGCTGTTCTGTGGACAATCCATCAATATCTTTAGTTGTATAGGGAACTTACGTTCGACCGAGGAAAGCCCACAAATCCAAGAATTTCTCCTTTTTCTTGTAATACCAACTACATCTTTAATATCAAGCTCTCCAAAAAGAAAATAAATCAGGTCAATTATATGTGATGTATAAAAATATAACATATACTCACATATTTCCTCCCCTTGAGTTTTCATAATCATTTCGCATGGTTCTGCAGACAAAACATCCGCACACATGCATGTTTCACTATCTATCAATTTTCTCAAACGCGGAACAAAATCATAAAATCTGCGGTTATAGGCAATAAAAAGATTCCTCGCCTCACAATTTTCCTTCAGGTACTTCAGCCCTGTGGGCGAGAGAACTGCTGGCTTTTCTGATATTATCGGCAGACCAAGCGGTAAAAGCTGCCTTAATACCCCCTCGGTTATATTCCAAGGCGTACATACCAAAATACAATCGATATCCGCCTTGTTCAAATACTCTAAAAATTCATCTATACCATATATTTTTTTACCAACAGAATACTTCTCTGCAAAGCTGCCTATGTTAACTGAACCAGGTCGAGCAACAACGATTTCTATGTTATGCCCCAGATGCTTGATTACGTCAGCATGACAATGAGCAATTTTACCACAGCCTATAAAAGCAAATTTAACCTTCTTCAACTTTTAAAATTATATCCCGTAATACTTCTTCCAAGCTTCAAAATGCAACTTTGCGTACAAAGTTCCTTCGATGTCACACTGTGTACAAGGTGCTTTGCTGCGGTCCTCATTAATAAGCCGCAGCCGTACCTCTTTCATTATGTCCGAATTCCATATCTCGAAGATATTATTCTTATGCAGGTTTCCAACGACCAGTTTTTTCTCCCAGTCACAGGGACAAATCATTACATCTCCGTCATAATCGATTATCATCTTATGAAATGGATAATAACAACTTCGTTTAAGCGGTTCTTTCAACGGCACAACCTTATATTGCTCAAGATTAACCGAGCCTCCTCTATTATTAATGGTCAGGCCGAAATTCTGGTCGGCTGAGAGGTAACGCTCTCTGATAACAAATTGCTCATCGGATAGGCCGCACTCTTGCTGTATCTTCCGAAAATGAGGAATCTGCTCTGGGCCGTCATACATACTTACTTTCATATTGTCCAAACCGGCTTCAAACAACGCGTGCGTATTCTCAACAGTCGAAAAATCACCGTTGGTTAGAATGTCCAAAAAACAATAAGGACAGTACTGCTTGGTCAGCCGCACCAAATCTAATAACTTCTTGTGCATAAGCGGTTCACTCAATCCACAAAACGACAAACGGCCCCTAAAATTAACACTGGCTAAATCCTTCAGAAGAGCTTCATAAAATTCCAAAGACATATATTCTCTCTTGTTGGGAAACAGCTTACGGTCAGCTTTAGGACAGAAAAAACATCTCCTGTTGCAGATGCCACAGATATTTATTTCCAAATTTGTGAACGGCGGAACATCACCAAGCCAGTTTGATTTGTCCAAAATATGGGTGTCGTAGATGTCCCTGGTAACAACAATATTTTTATCAAAGAACTTCATTTAGTCCTCTCCTTATGATTTTATGTGTTTGACCTAAAAAACCAGCTACTTATGTATAGAATCAAACGAATCGGCACCTTTCTTCTTTGTGTCAATTTCCATTATACCTTTGGCCGGTTTGGCTTGATGCGATTCTGATATTGATGGTGACACCAGAGCTCGTCTTCGATTCGCCGATGTGAAAACACGAAACGCTTTTCTATACTTGGTCAGACCAGTCTCACGCATAGCCCATATATCTTCGTAAAAACTATAACCACGTATCCTCAAGGTCAAATCGACTGGGGTCCCGAGTTTGTAGGCAGATAATGGCCTGCTGTAATTATCTGCAATCCAACCACGCACATCAAACGGACTTTTAACGATTACCTCAAGCGGTACCTTGCGGTGTATAGGAATAAACGAATTGAATACTATTTCTTCTATTACCGCCAGCTCCTCTTTAAAACCATCAGGCAAACTACCTGATTGTTTTTTACAAATCGCCGTACCAATAGCAGCTATTTCATCAATTACCTGGGAGAATTTGTCAGCCATCAAAAGCTCTATCATTATCTTTCTCCTCAGGTCATAGAAACCCAATATTTCTTCGCCTTTGGCGATTTTCTTTCGCACATAATCCACAACCTGTTCGGGAGTATCATGGAGAAATTCCCGTATCCCTTCTTCATACTTTGCTGCGGTCGTCGATAGTATCGGGCAGATATCAGGGCTTTCAACAATCCGCATAAGAAGCTCGGAAGTACGAATACCGTGACATTCAAGAAAAAATAAGAATTCTTTCAGATAGCTTCGGTAATGGGCAAAATCAAGGAGATAAATAAATCGCAGAGTCTTGAAATGTTCCTCTTTGGAAATTGTATTATTAGCTACCACCCATTCGTCTATCTCGACATTTTCCAAAGCTGGATGCTTAGTATAACCCTTTTCGGCCATCGCAAACATTGTTCGAACACCATATTTGGCACGGTCTTGCGGAGTATCCATCTCGGTACCTTTCAGAATCTGCAGCGGCTGAATCTCCATACTCTCAAATCTATGGTCTATCAACTTCTGAACAGAAGAAAGAAACGTCTTCACCGTCTCTCCCGGAAGCATAAATATCAGCTCGCTCACAAGAATCAGATTATTCTGGCGTGCAAAACTGATAACATCCTGCACTTCTTGTTCATTGAGATTGACCCGTTGTATGTTTTTAAGCACTTGTGGTGTCAATGACTGGTAGCTGATACAAAGTGGTATAATCTCTCGCATTAGCCAGACAATTTTCTTTACCCGCTTAGTGGGGTGTTTGTCTGTGTAAATCGAGCCGCTCTGAGGAAAACCTGTTTCTTCCCTCTTTTTCATAAGGTATTCAACAATTTCGAGATGACTCGGTAAAAGCCCTAAATTTTCATCAGCAAATCGCATAAAAGAATTTTTCGTTCGCGCAGCTACATAATCAATTTCCGCCTTAACCCGTTCTGAATCGAACGATTTTAATTTACACCAATTCTTCCTGCCAGATGCGCAGAACGTACACCGATATGGACAACCTCGTGTAATCTGGATACTCGGCATATAGTCAATATCGCTTAAAAAGCGGTCCATCAAACCATCAAAGTATGGCGATGGAATTTCATTGATATCACCTTCAAAGCGGTCTATCACTTCACCCCATACATCAGATGTGTCAGGTTTAAGTGAAAGACAACCTCTAATCATAGTCCGCCGCACTTTTTTAGGGTCGCTGAAATTCAAAATCGTTCCCATCAGGTTTGCTGCAGGCATTTCACCTTCGTTCGGCAGATAAAAATCAACTTGCCGATTCTCCTGCAAATCCTTATCTAACATCCCCGGGAAAGGTGAGGCATCAGGCCCACCAATTGCTATCAGCGTATCCGGACAACGCTCACGGATGTACTTAGCTGTGTTAAGAGTGAGCTTGGTATTCCAGCAGTAGGAACCAAAAGCCACAAAGTGAGGAGTCTTGTCCTTGAGCGCATCATATATTTCTTCAAACCGGCGGAATAAATAGACTTCAATCTCATTTCCAAATCGCTTCTTTAAATATGCAGCGACATAACCCATGCCAATTGGTATAGAATTTCGCAAATAACGATAATAGGAGTTTTGTAAATCTGCCAGGAATACAATCATTTCTCAATACTCTATAAAAAGTTTCATTTTCTTTTTTCTATTTTGTACTTACGACTTATATGGTCTGTTATTTGAACACTGGACGGAATCCCTGCCTGCCCGGAAGCTATTGCACAATTCGAGATATATGCATCATATTCTTCTTTGTTGACTTTCAAGGACCTTACGGTTTCCCTGATACTGGATTCACTGCTCTCAAAAATATCCAGGACAGGAAACGAGAACAACTTCTGAAACGCTTTGCAATTATTCTTTGCAAAATCATTAAAAAGACTACCTGTCAACTGAATGATTTTCTTGCCGTAAAGAACAGCTGTGTTGATGGCCGTAGTTTCATGAAAAAGCACAAGCTCAGCCTTTGCTATGAACTCTTCCGTTCTATATTTAACAGTCTTTCTGCTCCCGTAATCCTCTTGGAGATTATCGTCATTGTATTTAGGGTGTAAACAAACCACTACTTCCTTGTCGAGGGCTGATCCGATTACATCCAAGACTCTGTTTAAATTCGTATAGTACAAATTCCTTTCGATAGGTTGAAAACCAAACCTTGTCTGGTCTTCAGTATAAGGCAATACGGAATCCAGAAAAACAATATAATCATTTGACACCTTCAAATCACTAAGCAAAAAGGCGTCGTAAAATCTACTGTTAGTAATGACTACTTCGCTTTTTTTATACCTTCCTTTTCTTGAGTTCAGGATTTTCTCTGCCTTGTCTCTACGAGAAATAAAAAGAACATCAACATCATGCAAAAAACATTTTACTCCCATGTATCGTAAAAAACGTAAATAAAGGAATTTTACTTTACTCCACATACGAACAAAAAAAGGTTCCTTTTTAGCTTTGTTGTATAGGAATTTTACGATCGTTGAGTGCGTGTGAACATACACAAGAGGAATTGAATATTTTCTTAAATAATGATGAATCCACCAATCTGGCCATGTTTCTGAAAAATAGCATATCGCAACTACTTCATTAAACCTAAGAAATCTTTTAAAATCGGAAAGATTTTTAGGAACTATATATGTAAAATTAGCCGGTAGTGCAGAAGGAGCACCGTTGCTATCAGGATCACCAATAAATTTTGACGTGAAAATTTTACTCACATTTATAAAAAACAGATGTTCAAATTCTTTGGAAAATTGCTCATGAAGACCTTTAAAAAGGCCACAGGTTGTTTCAACATTGCCGCTGCGGATGAAACATATTTGTCTGCTCATAGAACGCCTTCTGCCTTCAACTGCCTCATATCAAAATACTGTGTCCAGGAATCGTCTAAAACAAACTGCGAAATTTCCTTTGTTTGGGCCAACATCGCTTCAGTTTGTTCTTTGTTTCGAAATTGTTCCGCAGCTCTCCGCCACAACTGCTCTTCAAACTCGTCGTTCCATTCTTTAAGGTCAGCAACATCAAAGTTTGGAAAAAAACAATTATTTACTGCATCATTATAAAGGCAAAAATTAAAATATGCCACAATCTTCGCAGCCTTCACTTGCTGTTGGTTAAGTTTAGATATTTGATTAATATTCTCAAGACACCTTTCATATGCACTAACACTCTCAGGCTCAATTGTAAAGCCAAAATTGCTGTACAAAGACGGACCGCCGAGAACACACGGAACTCCCTGGGTTGCGTTTTCAAGTCCTGCAGTTCCCATACAGGTTATTAAAACATTTGCCAAATACCGCACAGAACGCGCGTTAAAATCATCATTGCTTCTAAGAAAACAGATATGGTCGGCCTTTACCGGTTCAAATACTTCCTCAAGATTTACATCTTTATGAGGGTAATATTTTGCTGAAGGATGTTCTTTGAATATCCAATTTACTGTTTTAACAGTCTGTGCAATCTTAAGAGTATACAGAAACCAGCGATAATAGTCCTGAAACAGCATCGATTTCGAAAAGTGTGAATGTGGGAAATCGTTAAACGCATGCAGCATAACGAATGCTACTGGTTTTGTGCGGTCTAGGTTATACTCGTCGCAAAATGAGTTTTTGTCAGAAAATGTTCTCTTTGTGTGGTCATAAGCAAAAGACGCATCTCGGTCATTCAATTCATGATTGAATCTGCGTTCTAAATGGTTTTCGATGATTTTAGTAATTGTTCCATTATCCTTTTCCATCATTAACTTGAAATACTTATATTCAAGCTTGCCGCTATACACACCAAAGTCTTCAAACCTTCGATATTTCTTTATTACAGTCTGATTTGAGCCAAGTCGATGAAAAACCTCGATATTATTCTTAAGGATATACCTGCAGAAAACTCCGGAGGCTAACCCAACAACATGCGCAAAAACAGAGGAGCGAATATCATACCTTTTAATAATGTCTTTGATACAATATCTATAGAAAAAAAGCTGTTGCAGCCGACGCAACGTCCTATGGTCTATGGCATCTAAAGTAGCATAAC
This sequence comes from uncultured Pirellulales bacterium, assembly GCA_964507485.1. Lineage (GTDB taxonomy): Bacteria > Planctomycetota > Phycisphaerae > Sedimentisphaerales > Anaerobacaceae > CAIYOL01. The sequence continues at coordinate 41,567 of CAZDQP010000002.1, forward strand.
CTTCTGCGAGCAGTGCATCATATATTAAGTCTCCGAAGCATATCCCATCTACTTCAAAGGCCAACAAATCCTTAGGAGTCTTAATAGTTCGATACGCTCTGGCTGCTGCTCTTCTGGCCAGTATATTCATTAACTTACATCGCCAGCCACGCATGTAATAGAAGAATTCTGAGTTAGGATATGACCTCAGAAGACGATTTCTCGAATTATTCAAATTTATCTGCGCCACACTATTATTTAATGAACGTCTCAAAAAAAGAAGGTTCAAACTCTTGGCCTGCGCCACTATGGACGCAAATGATGCAGTGCAAAGGGAAATGACAGAAAGTCTTTCGTCAAGGACTAAAACATATCCGGAAGAATGCAATTGTTTGCTCCCTTTTGAATACTTTTGCCAAAAAAGACTGTTGTTTTTTATAAATTCCCGATGTCCGGCAGATAAAGAACGAGGAAAAATCCAGCAATAAATTCGGGCAAGATAACTTTGTATCCAAACTGGCATCTTGCCGTATATTATCTTGAGAAATTGCTTTAAACTCATATATGAACTTCAGCGAAGCCGAAATGGGTTTCATCAATTTTTCGACCAGCCCTTGTCATCCATAGGTTGGCAGGAATTTGATTAAATTGCAAATTTAGCTGTTTTAAAAAGATATTTAACGAAAACCACTTATAATTCCCATATGTACGTAAACATGTGACAATCTACTTTTTGTCGCCGGTAGACTTGGACAATTGTGAAAGCCCTTCAAGATGAACCGGGGACAATAAATTACGCTCACTTAAGTAAGCCCTGTCACAAACAATCTTTTTAGTATCCCACTTAAGACTATTAAGGCAAAACCGCCAAATATCCTCCTGTTTTTCAATCAATTGCAATTGGCGAATCATATTCTCATCGAGTTTATCTCTGGGAATAATGACTACACCTCCATCATCGCAGACTGCGACGCCACCATCGTACTTTCTTAAAATCTTGGTCTTTTTATCTTTCGGAAAAGGTCTTGCTTTTTTGTTAAAACAACCCAGTGGTGTACATCCTTTGGCCCAAACTGGAAATCTCTCTCTAACGATTCCGGCCATATCACGAACCATTCCATCAACAATAATCGCTTCGGCGCGACGATAAAACAGTATGTATTTGGAAACAAGCTCCCCAAATACGGCACGATCATGACAGCTATGAATAAATACTGCTGGAATCTCCCCTGCTTCTACCCTCCTCATCTGCTCATGGACGGTATAATTAGATTCATAAGCAGCAAAAACACATCTTACTTTTCCTACTTTATGCAGCCCCCTATTAATAGGAAGAACTCCTGGCAAAACACCTGTCTTAGACAGAGCATCAGCTACCTCGGTAGTAGAAACCCGGTTAACAGCTATATATTGTATAATTTCCTGCAGGTAATCCACTGGAACAGACCTTTCTGTTTAACTTGTGGCGTGTTTGTATAATTGAATAGTAAACTCCCATAGGGGGTAATCATGGTACAGACTCACCCACCTGGTTAGACTCTTGGCAAAGCGAAAAATGGCCTCAGGTGAATAATGGTAATTCTTTTTTGTTTGAAAGTCTACATAGCTTGACATAAAGTTAATACACGCCACCCCCCTCGCAAGTCCAAACATTTTTTTAATCATGTTCTTGGCATAGGCCTGATTACTTTGAATTTTAAAGTTCAATGCTCCAGAAAGTACAACAATATCAGCAGGCTTCAACCCTTCCATTTCCAAGATATCACCCACTAAAAATGTTATTCTGTCCGACGAAAACCTTTTCTTGGCATCATCAAGTAGAGGTTTACATATATCAATTCCAAGATAATCGAAATCTCCTCGTGAGCGTTTGTTCAAAAATGGAACGAGGTCTCCTAATCCACAACCCACATCAATTATACTTTTACCCTTCGGGTTAATATTACGAAAGAGCAATTCAAATCTCAAATACTGGTCCTCCGCACTGCCCCATCCGGCGGTTTTATGACTTCTACCAAACTTTTTATAGCGGTTACCGTAAAGATTCGTAATCTTACGTTTTTCTGAAACCGTTATACATCTTTCCAACGAAAAAATCCCTTAGCATTATGAAATAATATTTTCTCAATCTCGCGAGAGTTTACCGCCTTTTGCCTAAAAACACCAACTGTCTTAGTTAAAGCCTCCTCCACAGACCACTGCGGATAGTCCGAACCGTAGAATATACGGTCATATTCCAAGCTCTCTAAGCCACAAATAATATTTTCAATAACAGCATCACTTTTATAATACAACAACGAGAAGGAAATGTCGAAGAAGATATTCGGAATAGCTTTGGCCAGCATCACAAAATCCAAAACATAATGTCCACCCATATGAGCCATAACAATTTTGGTTCCCGGGCAGGATTGCGCAAGCAAAGCAAAATCTCTGGGACAAAATCCACATAAAATAAATTTACCTCCCGGGAAAGTATCGATAATCACCGGTATACCCAACTCGCCCGCAAGGAGAACAAGGTCCTGAGTGCGCTCATCCAAAATAGAATAATTTTGTTCGCGTGGATGCAGTTTCAACCCAATGTAACCCAAGTTTCTTACACAATTGGTTAGTTGGTCACGTGCATTTTCCTCACACGGATTGATATTAACGAACGCTGCTAATCTGTTACACGAACAAATAGCCTCGGCAACTTCTTCAACTGTCCAACGCTGCCATTGTAAGTGAAGGACCACGCCGCGACTAATACCACAATCATCTAATTGGGTATTTAATTGATTGGCTGCATTAATGGCAGGCCCCGGTATTCTGTCATCCAGATGTAAATGCACATCTATAACTGCTCGTCTCATCAGTTGGGCTGTATCTGAAATTTAATCATAGGTTCTACTTTATCAGCCAACATTTTAGCTTCCTCAGGCGTAGAAGCATGTGTTAAAACATAACCTAATCGGTCACCATCAGAATGAGCATTTTTCACCTTATCACCCACTTTGACAAAAGGTCCAGCAGAAATACCTTCTACCTTGTTGACCTGGTCAAAACCTGTATATCCCATTACAACACCTTCTGTGCTTGGGAAGAATCGCAATACTACAAAATTCTTTTCAATATCAGCTATTGATACCCTCTGCCCAACAGCCTGTTTTACACACGCTGTCGCAATGTCAAAACCCGACGCCATAGGAATAAGCTTATCAAAAACCATGAAACCACCACCCCTCCCGGCTGTTTCTATCAATACTGGCTCGCCGTCAGGTGATAAAATGATTTCTGTATGCCCGGGCCCCTCCTGATAACCGAGAGCCGCGAGTCCGGCAATCGCCGTACTCGCCAAATTGTCCAATACAGAGTTCGACAAATTCGGTGTAGCTAACTCTATCGCAACCATCCCGCCGGTACTAGGTACTTTTGCCTTTTCAGTAATGGTAAGCACATGGGTATTTCCGTTTTCAGAAAAAGATTCTACAGTATACTCCTTGCCATCTATGAATGATTCAACAAGCACACGATGAGATGGAGAAAATTCAAAGGCAATCTTAGCCGCCTCCTCCCACTCTTGCCGGTCTGTAACTTTTCGGACGCCCCGGCTTCCAGCATTATCAACAGGCTTAACTACTGTCGGAAGCTGAATTGCTTCAAAAGCAGCTTCAGCTCCTCTCATTGAACTTGCTAATTTCCACACCGGACAAGGCAAACCAGCAGCTGTCCATATCTTTCTCTGGTACCACTTATTAGTTAAAGAAAGGGTTAGCTTTTTGTCCGGCCCTGGCAAATGAAATCTTTCTCTAATCCCTGCCGCCGTTGACATACCAACTTCAGCACAGATACTGATTACACCAGCCGGATTTATACCTGCTTTTTCAATAGCAGCAATAACTACCTCTTCATCTCTTATATCTACACAAAGCCCTTTATGTGCTATAGACAAGCCAGGCGCTGCTTTGTCCCCATCCAATGCCAAAACGCGAACACCGGCCGCTACTGCACATTGAATTCCGTGCAGTTGCCATGTACCAGCACCTACTGAAATCAACCACGGCTTTTCTTCAGAATCCATAGTAACCAATAGAATATCTCTTCTTTCGACACCGTTCAGGAAAACAATATCATTAACACACTTGCCAAACGATTCCGAAATTAAGAAAATTTATCCCACTTGCTTAAATACTTTTCCCCCTTTTCTTAAACCATCAATTCCTTGGGAATGCTTGAAATCACTCTATTAACTCCCTCACCATCCACTAACTCTCTGCCGTTTCGTACCATTTCTTTCCTTAGCGCAAAATCATCTGATAATTGCTCCACTGCTTTAGCTATAGCTTTCTCACTGACCTGTGGCCCATAACCCAGATGTTGGAAAGAACCTGCCTTCGAAAAACCATTCATTATTTTCTCGTGGTAAGGATATTGCGAGAGTACTAAGGCCGGCGTTCGAGTTGCAGCCGCTTCATACATAGTAAGACCGCTGCTTAAAATCGCCAAATCAGCCCAATATAGAAGTTTGGCCATATCAGGACTATGAAAGATAATTTCGAAGTTGCATCTGGCATTTTCCGATATGGCTTTGACCTCTTTTTGTAACTCACCGGTAAAACTTATACCAACAACAACCTTAATATTTAGATAAGGTCTTTGTAGCAATGTCAGTGCTTTTACAACTCTGATAGTACACTTGGACGGGTCTGCTCCTCCCATCGAAACAAGGATATTACTAACATCCTTCGCAATTTCTTTAGGCAACTTTATAATATCCAAAAACTCCTGTCTAAAAATAAAAAATGCAGGACCTAATAATAATTTCTGAGCGCCGTTTTTTTTGTATTTTCGACCCTCCGCATTGAAATACGGTACGATGATCATGTCAGAAGAAATACTCACTTTATCACTGATACAATCTCCGCCAAATCCATCTATCGTTATCAAATATTTTCCACCTTTTTTGATTGCTTGAAGATACCCCAGATACTCCTGTATATCTGACATTGTACTAACATTGCTGATATCAGTTACAATAATTTTTGAGCAATACTTATCAGCGAAACACAATGTAGCTGATACATCCTCTAAAGAAGTACCGTTTTGGGATATCGTTTCTGATATATAACCATTGGTACGTATCAGCTCGACTATCCTCTGTTCACCACCTTTAACAACAAATACACTTTTTAGTCCGACCTCTGAAAAACCTTCAGCAAGAGCTATACAACGCATAATATGACCAATACCAATCTGTTTAGAGCCATCGACTCTTAATATGACCGATTCCATCTCATAGTCCAATGTTGTTTAAACTGTAATTCATGAATTTTCTTTCTCTCACCGAATAACTTTATCTGCTTTCAAAGATTTTAAGAGACCCTCTTTTCTAACAATATTCGTATTTAGGCGGAATACTTCCGGATGTTCATCTAAGAAATTCTTAACTTTTTCGGCAATGAAGCTTCCTGGTTTCTCCTGCGGCAAACCTTCTATAATTGCCTTAACCACTTCAAAATCCTTGGGTTCATCTACGGTAAAACGGTATTCACTATCATCGGTCGAGTTCTGTAAAGCAGTGATTTTAAAGAGTTCCGGATGATTATGTATATAAAGGGTAACATGTTCTATTTCAGACGTGAGTCTGGCATTTTGATATACTTTTGTTAATACCTCAAAAGAAAAAAATTCACAACCCAAACCCTCGGCAAAAGTAAGGCCGGTATGAACAAAATCAGCATCTGTGTTCTGATAAGTTTCTACTATACTATTACAAATGTTGGGGTCTATGAAAGGACAGTCTGCGGTTATCCTCATAACATAATCAAGTTCATACTCTTTCGCCGCTTTGTAATACCTCTCTAATACATTATCTTCAGAGCCTCGAAAAAAATCGATTTTTTGCTCGATAGCATATTCAGCCAACACATTATCCTCATCATTCGTAGTAGTCGCCAATACGATTTTGTCTAACTTCTTGACCTGCTTTAACTGGGCAAGCAAATAATCAATCAATGGTCTGCCTTTAACTTTCATCAGGACTTTGCCCGGAAGCCTTGTTGAAGTCATTCTTGCCTGAACAATTGCTCCAATCACAATCCCTCTTTTCTATATGACACAAACCCATAACATTTTCTCAATCAAGTAATTCTCGACTCAAAGGCGTTCCTCGCCCGACATCCTTTATAACCCGGTGCCCCAACACCTCCGGTAAAAAACGCGGAGGCAAACCATATCCGGGACGAATAGACTTGACATTCTCTTCAGTCAACAACTCACCTCTTTTAACATCCTTAACAACAAAAAGAGACCTTCTATAAAGCCTCGATGTCTCTTCCCTTTGAGTCGGTTCATAAGTCACTTTTCCAAGAGCTCTTTCCACAATCCTGATTGCATCAACCATCTCTTTGAATTGACTAGGCTCCAGCGAGAATGCACTATCCGGCCCGGAATTATCACCAGCAAGCTTTAAATGCTTCTCCACCATACAAGCACCAAGTGCTACTGCAGCCACAGGTGCAACAATACCAAGTGTATGGTCTGAAAGACCAACAGGGACATCAAATTCGGCAGACAAACTAGGAATTGTCCTTAAATTCATCTCCTCCGGCAAAGCCGGATAAGTACAAGTGCACTTTAGCAAGGCAATCTGGTCATTACCCATCCTTCTGATAGTAGATACAGCTTCATCTATCTCAGATAATGTTGCCATGCCCACAGACATAATCACGGGTCTTCCGGTACGGGCAATGGTCTCTATTAGCGGTATATCGACAATCTCAGAAGAGGCAATTTTATATGCAGGGCATTCGATACTCTCCAGAAAAGCAACAGCTGCATCATCAAAAGGCGTTGAAAAAAAATCTATACCCAACTCGCCTGCGGTTTTCTGGAGCTTGGGCTGCCAATCCCACGGCATATACGCTTCGGCATAAAGGTCATACAAATATTGATTCTTCCAAATAGTATCCTTTGAAAGTTGAAAATATTTACTCTCACAATTTAGCGTAAGAGTATCGGGAGTATATGTTTGCAACTTAATAGCATCTGCACCAGCTTTTTTTGCCTCTTCAATTATCTTAACAGCTTTATCAAAATCCTTATTATGATTAGCTGACATCTCTGCGACAATATACGTTGGCTGACCGGTGCTAATTATATGACTGTTAATTGTGATGCTTTGCCCCATCGCACTATTTGCCTGACTTTTTCGCACGGATTGAACTGCCGGAGCGAATTATCTCCAAGCTTTCTTGCCCTTTGTTGAATAGCAGATCGATAACAGAGAGGTAGGGGATAAATTGCCCGAAAAGCTGAGAATATTCTGGGTGTTTATAATCCTGAAACTCCACCGTAATACCCTCTTTTTCAAATAAAGAAATATCCAAAAGCTGCTGTGCTCCTTTCGCATCATATAAATACGAAATCCCCACTTTTTTACATAGGTTCACAATTTTCTCGGTTCTGCCAAGGTGTTCTTCCACCAAATTTAGCTTTGAAGAAAACCTGATTTTTGTTTCAATTTGCAAAATTTCACAAATCGCCTTGATTATTTCCATGTTTAAAACTTCCAAATACTTATACTTAGTTGAATATATCTTGCTGAAAATCTCTTCATAGTCTTTGAAATAAGGAGCATTTCTATACGCCAGACAAATTGCCTTCCAGTGACTCACCAAGGGGGTTTTGTTATTGTTGCAGGAAATTTCAATATCACAGATAGGTGTGCTGCGTGTTTTCTTCTTGACTGGAACGGTCAACATAGTTTTACCGTTAGAAGTTTTAATCACATTTCTCTGGTGCCATGATTTCCTGACAAATTGAACATGGTCAAAAACTACATAAATGTCTGTGGCGTAAATCATTTCAAAGTAACCTGCCCATGGCAAGTATGTCGGCTGAAGAATTGTTCCCCTCATTTTGTTATCCCGTTTAACAGGTTATAGTCTTATAGAACCAATTTAAAACAATCTTTGACATGCCGATTCATTTTTCAACTTTAATTATCCAGGCCGAGTCTAGGTTTTTAAGGTTGTTAAAAGTAAGCTCAAATTTCTCAAGGCTTATTTTGCTGAAAGCCGAATAGTATTCGTAAACACCTCCTTGAGAAAGAAAATGCATTGTCATCCCCTGCTCATTTGTCTCTGGAGTATCAAGAATAAAGGTGTTTTCCTCGACTTCTTCTCCCCTGCCAAACCTATAATCGTCACTTGTCCTCACAAGAACAAAAGCCTTCGCTTTTGTTTTAAGCACTCTAAACATTTCACTGATGGCTTTCTTCATACCTTTACTATCGAGATAATCAAAAACACCAAAAGAAACTGCAGCATCAAAACTATTATCTTTATAAGGCAGTTCTCTGACATCACCATACACCATCTCAGCATTTAAATTAAATCTCCCCAACATCTCATTAGCATGAGTAATAGCTTCTCTTGAAAAATCGATGCCGCTTACATCAAAACCCTGTTCCGCAAATAGCTTCACATGCCTGCCAGCCCCGCAACCTATATCCAGCACTTTGATTCCGCCTATTCTCTGTTCCCGCGGAAAGTTATTAAACAAAAACCTGGTTACAAACTCACTAGGATACTGCGGCCTGAATCTTGGAATCTTATGCAATTCATCCCATATCGCTCTAACATCAATCATTAAACTACTCCGATTTTCATTGAATTAATCATAAGCGATATTAACACCTCATTATGGCATTGAAACATCACGAAAAAGTGAAGCTAATCGTTGGTCTCTCCTGTAAATATCAGCAATTTCTATTTCCTGATCTCCCCTAACCACATGGTCAAAGTGATAAAACCACGCTAAAACCAGGTCTAAATAAAACTCAACGTCTTCTTTAGACATCCATGGCCTCATGGCAGGAGAAAGATAACGAGTCCTGTTGGGAGAAAGATCAACCGTACAAAGGGACTCAAAAGAAAAATCGACAGCCTTATAGTATTCAGGGAACAAAGGCATAATATCATCCTGGGGCTGAGGGGTGTAAACATAGGGTATAATTCTTATTCTGGGGTTTATATCGCGTATCTCACAAGCCACCCGAAGATTCTTGAGAATATCATCATCTGTTTCCGTAGGCAATCCAAACATAAAATTAGTCTTGATTTTCTCGATATCCAGCTCGGCAAAACGTTTTAACAGATTGACTGCTTTTCTTATGTCAATTGGTTTATTCATAAGTTTCTGGATCTTCTTAGATGCAGATTCCGTAGCGAATTGGACACTCCTGACACCGGCGGCCATGATTTTATCTACCACCTCAGGTTTATAATCATTTAGATGACCTATTACCGCATTGATTGTATATCCCCGCTCGCTGACTCTATCCAAAATATAACACGCGCGTTTGGTGTTAACTAAAAAATTGTCGTCTACGAAATGAAAATTAGTCATGCCAAAAACCTCTGCCCAGTGCTGCATTTCATCCAGAACATTATCTCCGGACCGTCCGTACCATTTCTTTCTCCCGTTGAAAGTGTTGTTATAGCAAAAAGCGCAGTTTCTCGGACAACCACGAGAAGATAGTATAGGAATACTTCCCATATTTCTTATCGCCTCACCAAGCAATGTTAAATCAGGATATGGCAGTTCATCCAGGTCGCCCCTAAAGTAATATATGTCCTTAACAATTACCTCCCCGTTTTTCCTGCTGCAGAGATTCGGAATATCAGAAACATCGCTATGTTTACTTAATTTATCTGCAACTCTAACTATAGTTTCTTCTCCCATCCCCCTTACAATATAATCGACACAGGCACTATCCAGACAAAGCTTTGGTGACGCAGTAGCAAGAGGTCCTCCCCATACAATATTGGTTTCTGGAGAATACGACTTTATTTGTCGGCTCAAATCCCTGGCATTGAGTATGTTAAGACCTAAAAAAACGGACATCCCCACAAATAACACGCCCTTATTAACCTGCTCGCGTATCCTTTGTTCATAGTCCTTTTGAATCTGTGGGTCGATAATAACGACTTCATAGCCAGCTTTCTCCAATGCGGCAGAAACCGCAAGAAGACCTGTGGGAACTGTATAACCGCCATACTTTTCTGACTCAGCTCTGCAAGGGTGTTCTCTTTCAAAAGCAGTCGTTATAAACAAAACTCTCGACATAATATTTCTCTCAAATCAAGATTAATCTCATTAACTTCTGAACCCTTCAGCAATAGATGCTCCCCGAGCGGGAATCCTTTATTCACAGACATTTTTCCAGCAATTCCTTGGCTCTTGATAATCCCTGTAAATCTAATATCCTGATAGCTTCTTCTATCTCCTGCTGCTGTGAATCAAATGTCTTTTTTTGAATTACATCTTTATTAACAGCTTTCAGCCATGGTTTATCACGAAACAACTTTATGATGTCTTTGGCGCCAAAAAATTCATTCTCACAATAAAGATAATCAAAAACTATACACAGTAATGTATAGTCCTCTTGTGTATCTATAGTGACTCTGATTTCAGGAGCTGTCAAATCTGCTGGCGCACTGACTCTTTGGATTTTAAATGCTTTCGGATTCGTCTTGTAAATATAAGAACTGACATGCTCTCTGTCGTAATCGCTTTCTGCGCTTTTATATGACTCCTCCAGCGCCGAGAAACTTATAACTTCCGCATCTAAACCGCGAGGATAAGTTGAAGGTAGGTCATTAAAAGAATAATCCGCCCCGGCCTTCAAATGTTCTCCCGCCAGGAAATCTACTACCTCAAAATCTACACACGGACAATCACTCGTAATTCTTACAACAACATCTAAACCATTTTCCTGGGCTGCTAGATAATATCTCTCTAACACATCATTTAGACTCCCCCTAAACCACCCCACATTCTCTTTTTCAGCCAACTTAACAATTTCCCCATCAGCTTCATCTGTAGTCGTGGCAATTATAACATCACCAAGTTTTTTTGCTTTTTTTAATCTCCTTACCACCTGCTGCAGAACAGTTATACCACTGCCGTAAGGCAGTTCTTTTAATACCTTTCCCGGCAGTCTCGTTGAAGATGTTCTCGCCTGTACAACAGCTCCGATGTTCATTACACATTCTACCTTCGGATTAAGACCTTTATGCTGCTACCCCAAATATCTCATTGAATAAATGAGAGTACAACCCTGTTAGTATACTATTGCCTCACCACGCTCTGACAAAAACCTTCAGTTCCGAGTGAAAGTTATCAACCGTTTTATAGCCGAATGGAATCGTATTGACCGCTTCAAGGCGATAGTTTGGCAAAAAACGGTCGTAGTCTTCACTCTTTACTGGTTCTATCGCACCGAGTCTGCCAATATCTTTTGCTTTTTCCTTTCCTTCCCGTATATTCCTCAGAAGGATGAATTTCGCACTAAGTCTGTCAATGTTCGCAAGGTAATTTTGTACTATATTAGGCTCCATTTCTTGAAATGAAATGAAATTAACAAACAAATCTATCTGCCCACGGAGTTTGGGAAGCTGCCAAGAATTAAGGACTACCACTCTGTACTTCTCTCGAAGGTCGTTTACCTGCAGCGTTTTTTCGTCCCTCAGGGCTTCATAATCACCAACATTGCTTTTTCCAAAAAGCTGCTGAAGGTAATAAGTCGCAACAAAACTTGCAGGTGGAATATCCACGTTGATGTAGAAACAGTTGTTGCGCTCATCGCCAAGAAATATCTCCCCAAGTGAACCAAATCCGCCGCCGATTTCTAAAACTGTTCTTATACCAGAAGTATCACATGTCTTCTTGAGCAGGTTTATACCCAAAAGATAATTCAAAAAAGGCCTGCTGAAGCGTCGTCCGTCAAACGTGAACTGCTCAATAGGCCCCGCAATGCTACTCTCGGAGGCCTTATCGGTATACGGGTGTTTATCAATATCGCTCGCCAAGTACACACGGTAATCACCCAGTGCCTGCATTTGGCCCGAGACTAATTGCTCAAGCGTCACACTAAACTTATAATGGTTTGGCTTAAGGTCGTCTATAACCTTACGAAGAGCAATACAGGGCTCAGGGTCGCCATCGTAACCCGAATAGGCGTAACTCGGCACAAAATAGTGCAAGGCAGTTGCCAGTGAACGAAATTGCTCAATCCCATGCTCTTGGATATCCTTGAGAACTAAATTGCCCCCATACTGCCAATAATTAGTTGGACAATAAAGTTCATCTGCCAACTGCATATCATCAAGCATTAGATTAAGAAGTGGATAATTGTGCTGCGGCATTAAGACCTCATTTTAGAGCTTCATAAAATAAAAATTACGACTGAAGAACTCTCACTTTGTTCACAAGCATGGTAGTACCTCCAATCTCAAAAAAACGTGATAAATTCTTCAGAGAATAATCTCTCGCTCCTCCACGCTTCAAATGATAATCGCAGAATTTTATCATCGGCGTATCACGATAAAACTCAACTTCGGTATCCGTTTGCTTAGACAAACGTGGATAATTAAGGGCTATAGATACAATCCTGCCCTGATATTTTTTTCTAATACTATATTCTTTCTGCAAAAGGTCTTTACACACAAATTTATTTGTAAAGTCTTTAAGAGCTTCTATCGTCACCTGGTACGATTGGTCTAATTTTTCAAGCTCCTCCAGTAATATTTTTATCAATTCATCTTCCAAAGCCGAAATAACCTCAGCTTCTCGATAAACAATCGAAATATAAAGAAAATTCAATTTGGTGAAATTATTTGTTAATTCATCAAAATTATCCTCCCGCTCATAAAACGAGATTATGTCTTCCTCTCTGTCAAACCACTCCTCAATAGAACTCTGTTTCATAGCCTGAAATGTCTTTGTTAATGATGGATTTTCAGAAAAAGAAAGTCTGTGCAAAACTGAACATGGATTAATCCCATATTGTTGGCCGAAACGTAAAATAGGTTTAAATACACCGCAGTTCCATGCAAAATATATTAACCAGTGAAGCACCTTAAAATTATCTAACTCTTCCTCCGACATGTCTTTTGTTGCTCGAACCGATTCCTCCAATTCCAAGACTTTCTTGTTATCATAAATGCCATAAGCACCGAAAATAGGCCTGAATTTTGTTCTGACTTCATATTTCTGTCGATACTCTGGTGTTTCATATTTTGAACCGGGTAACATCCTTATGTTATATGGGTGTATCTGGTCAAAACCAATATCAAATGCTCCGTGAAGTGTTTTTAAATGGCTTTCAGCATTTTCGCCTGGTAGACCTATCAAAATATCTGTCGCAACCTCTAAATAATTATCCCTGTAATAGGCAATATGTTTCATAAGTTCATCTGTTTTGATATTGCCGCGACCGCAATTCTCGAGGACTACCGGGTCGGCTGATTGAATAGCTACATTTCCTATTCTGGCGCCAACAGCTTTTACAATCTCAACATTTCGCCTGCTGGTATTTTTTGAATGCCATAACGTAACGTTAACAGGATATCCTTTCCTGTCGATTACACTGCGAACTTTTCTTGCTATATCTAAATCGCGGGGTAATATGCCAAAGTTTGCGTCACAAAATATCCAGTTAACCTGCCCCGCTGATTTCTCTGCAACATAATCTATCTCTTCATAAACCACATCGATATCTCTCTGACGAACCCTCGAAAGTGCCGCAATTCCCCATGCACAATATATACAGCCGAAGGGACAGCCGCGGTTCGTCTCGAAAAGAGGTATCATTTGGGGGTCGGCCAGAAAAGGGTCTAAAAAACCTGATAAATATGGGCTCGGCAAATCAATTATTTGTGATTTCTTGTTAAAAGGTGCTGGTTTGAATATAAATTCTCCGTCAGCAATTCTGGCATACCCGAGAGATTGTTCTTCTCCGACACGCCCTTCCATAATTGCACCGACAATTCCCGAAAAGGGTTCTTCACCTTCATGCAAAATATAATAATCAAGATATGGATTCTCTGTAAGATAACTTCGAATACCATCTGGGTCCGTTCTGATGTGAGGACCGCCCATTATAGTTATCGTATTAGCATTTAGTTGTTTGGCCATTTCGACAAAAAGAATGTCGATCCTGGCGTTCCAATTGTAATGACTCAAACCCAAAACATCAGGGGGCTCATTACGTATCGCCTCTTCAAGGTGCTTGGGATACTTAAAAATTGTAATATCTACTTCGCCCCGATACTTCTTTGCAGTATATGCGGCAATATAGGCGACATTCAAAGGAACAACGTAATTCGTTCTGATAGTATCGTAAATCAGATCTGCCAGATAAATCTTCAACATAACTGCTCAAATACCCCCAATAGATTCTCTCTGACATATCGCATATCCTCTTCACTCATCGTCGGATATATCGGTATGCTGATTTCCCTGTTGTAGAAATCCTCTGCCTTCGGACACAATCCTTTTGGATAACCGAGTTGCTGATAATAGGGCTGAAGATACACAGGTATATAATGCACCTGGACGCCTAATCCCCTCTGCTGCAAACTTGCGAATATCTCCGCCTTTTTAGATTTACAATTGTCTTTCAACCTCAAAGGGTATAAATGCCATGCGGATTTGGCGTAACTTTTTTCAGCGGGCAAGTCAAAAAAAGCGTTGCCTTTAAAAGCATCATTGTAGAAATCGGCAATCTTTCTTCTCTTAGCAACAAAACTTTCAATCTTTTTAAGCTGACTGATTCCCAGCGCACAATGAATATCGGTTAATCGATAATTATAACCCAAATGCTGCATTTCGTAGTACCATCGGCCGTTAGACTCTTCTTTACTCTGAAAAGCACTATTCTCTTTTGTTACGCCATGATGTCTGAACATAATAAGTTTCTTGTAAAAATCCTCATTATTCGTCAAAACCGCCCCGCCCTCCCCTGTTGTTATTGATTTCACCGGATGAAAGCTGAATACCGCCATATCCGAGTATGCGCAATCACCAATACGTGTATCCAAATATTTAGCCCCTAAAGCATGGCAGGCATCCTCAATTAATATCAAATTGTGTTTTTTAGCTGTATTTGCTATTGTCCTCAGGTCTGCTGGATGCCCGCTAAAATGTACCGGCACAATCGCTTTAGTCTTACTTGTCACTGCCAACTCGACCAACCCGGTATCAATGTTTCCCGAATCCTCCTCAATATCAACAAATACAGGTCGAGCGCCTAAAAAAAGACTCGCATTTGCAGTAGCCAGAAATGTTATCGACGATGTTATTACTTCATCTTCGCCGCTAATCCCTGCTACAAAATAGGCCCCGTGTAAAGCTGCAGTTCCCGAAGAGAAAACCACCGCAAATTTCGCCCCGCAATAACTCGAAAGCAAATCCTCAAATTCCTTCACCTTCGGGCCTTGGGTGAGAAAATCAGACCGCAGGACACTCACGACCGCTTGGATATCATCCTCCTCTATACTTTGATGCCCATAGGGTATGAATTTATTCAAGTTCCATTTCCTTCAACATCTTTTTAAGCTCGTCCCGACTCAACAATATATCCTTTAAGTCGCTGGTAAGCACAAACCCCTCAGGAACTGAAATGCAGCTATCGTATTTAGTCAGAGCCGTCGTAGTCTCGAAGGCCTGTGGCAAAATAACATACACACCATTAAATTCTTTAACGTTGCGCGCCTCATCATACGAAATCAGACTCTCATGAAGTTTCTCGCCGGGCCGTATACCCATATACCTGAACGTGCAGTCCGGCTCAATCGCCTTTGCTAAATCTACGATTCGTGTGGACCGAATCCGCGGCACAAATATCTCACCGCCCTCTGCCTCTTTTAACGCCATTATAACCAAATCCGCGCTTTGCCTTAATGTAATCCAAAAACGTGTCATCTTATCGTCGGTAATTGGAAATTCTTTGACGCCGCTTTCTTTCAAACTCATAAATACCGGAATAACGCTCCCGCGCGACCCCATAACATTACCATACCTCACAGCGGCAAATTTAACCTTTCCTCCGCCATAACCGTTTGCAGCAACAAACATCTTTTCTGCCACCAGTTTTGTGGCCCCATACAAATTTATCGGATTCACTGCCTTATCCGTAGAAAGAGCCACGACCTTCTTGACGCCCCTGTCTATAGCAGCATCCACTATATTGTCCGCCCCCATCACATTAGTATTAACAGCTTCGGTTGGATTATATTCCAAAGCTGGAACCTGCTTTAAAGCCGCAGCATGTACAACATAATCCACCCCGTCAAAAGCCCTCAAAAGCCTGCTCTTGTCCCTTATATCACCGAGAAAAAATCTTAACTTCCCTATGTGTGCGGCAAACTTCTTGCGCATATTATACTGCTTGTATTCATCTCTGGAGTATACAATGACCTTTTTAGGTTTATAATTAGTGCATACTTGTTCTATAAACTTATGACCAAACGAACCCGTACCGCCCGTTACTAAAACAGTTTTACCATCTAACATATATCCATCCTGAATTTTTATTAGCTAATACAAAAATTACTTCACAGAGCTTCCTAATTCCCTGCCCTCTTTAGAGCACTTACTCCAGCTTAATTGAGGTCTGAAAAAGATGGCCTCATCATTGTTATAATTATTATTATAACCCTGAAATGTAACCTCGAATTCGAGAATCTTATTCGCAACTATATGCTCGGTCTTAAAATGTATTAAATGAGCTGTAATAAAAAATCGTCTTCCCCCGAAAAGATTGCGAGGCAAGATACATGATGTATTGTATGTCCCTGGCTCAAGCTGAAAGAAACTTTTAGCCGCGGACACATCATCCATATTTTGTGACGCTAAAATAGGGGTGTTATGCTCATCTACAACGTTAACAACAACAGTGAGGTTTGGAAGCGCCTGTAAACAATTAAACGTAATTGAAACTGCAATCTCTTCATTGGAATTAAATGAATTCCGGGCAACTCCCGACCCATCGAGCAGCGCAATCTCTCGAAAACGCACGTAAGGATTTCCGCGCCTGATGCGACCTTGCATCCTCTCACTGATTTGCTCCTCAGTAGCAATTGCCCCCTTAAGCATGTTCTGGTCCAGATACTGCGCAATAGAGTGCTCCGCTGCCGCATCCAAAACAAGCCTGCCTTCATCAAGCAGCAGGGCTCGGCTGCATAGATTACGAATAGCCGCCATATTATGGCTCACGAATAACACCGTCCGCCCTCCCTCCGCTACATCTTTCATCTTGCCGAGACATTTTTTCTGGAACTGAGCATCGCCAACAGCCAAAACTTCGTCCACAAGCAAAATCTCCGAATCTAAATGAGCAGCCACGGCAAAAGCAAGCCGGACATACATCCCGGATGAATATCGCTTGACCGGTGTGTCCAAAAATTTCTCCGTACCCGCAAATTCTACTATCGCATCAAGTTTACGTTTGACCTCGGCCTTTGACATGCCGAGGATAGCCCCATTAAGGAAAATATTTTCACGTCCGGTCTGCTCAGGATGAAATCCGGTTCCAACTTCGAGCAGCGAAGTTATGCGACCTTTAAGTTTCACCACGCCATCTGTTGGAGTAGTTACGCGGGACAAAATCTTCAGGAGGGTTGATTTGCCAGCTCCATTCCGGCCGATTATGCCTACTCTTTCTCCCTTTTGAACCGAAAAAGATATGTTATCCAGCGCCAGAAATCGCTCGCCGTCTAAACCCGGACCAATATGTTCTGAAATCTTCGCATTAGGGTCTTCTCTGCCGCGAAAACGAGCCCACCAGCTTTGCAAATCCTTATACAAAGTCCCATGCCCGATGACACCATATCGGTACTGTTTGCAAAGTCCCTCAATTTGTATCACTGTCTCTGGCATAATCAAACCTAAACCGTATCCATAAAGCTCTTTTCAATCCTGTTGAAAAGCATAGTTCCAAAAAAGAGAATAAGCAGAGTTACCGCCCAGCTAACGCCAATATAAACAATATTCACAATTCCTTTGCCCATAAAAGCATAACGAAACAGCTCTATAACTGACGCCATTGGATTAAGCATATAAATTGGCAAATACTTTTCAGGAACCGACGATGCCGGAACAACAACAGATGATGCATACATCCACAACTGAACGGCAAAAGACATCACGAAAACTAAATCGCGGTATTTGGCGGTAAAAGAGGAAATCAATATACCCGAACCTAAGCTCAGTACTGCCATTTGAAGTATTAAAACAGGAAGTAATAGTATAAGCAACGTTGGTCTAACTGGAGCACCTCTGACAACAAAATAAACATAAAAGCCGAGAAAAAGAGTAAACTGGATGCTGAATTTAACTAAATTGATGATTACTACGGAGACAGGAACTGTGAGTCGCGGAAAATATACCTTGCCGAAAATACCGGCGTTTTTCACAAATGTGTTTGATGTCTCGTTAAGACAGCCTGCAAAGTAATTCCACGCCACGTTTCCGGCGAGATAAAAAAGAAATGGGGGGATTTCATCTGTCGAAACCTGCGCAACCTTGCCAAAAATCACGGTGAAGACTATGGTCACAAGAATTGGCTGAATGATATACCACAACGGGCCAAGGACTGTCTGTTTGTAAAATGTGACAAAGTCCCGTCTGATAAAGAGAGATATCAGGTCTCTGTAACGCCACAGGTCCTGCAGATGCAAATCGAACCATCGGTTCCTTGGCCGAATAACCAGGTCCCATCTTCCTTGTTCTTCACGCGTTCCGTCCATGGCGGACTGTACTCCTTGCGCTAATTTATATTATCGTCCAGACTCCGTCCCCGTGGGTTGCGCTAAAACCCTTTAGGATTAACCTGCAGTTTCCTAAACTTTTTGAACTATTCCCCTGTAAACAGCAGTGGAGTTGGAAGAAAATAATACCCGCCTCATGGCCGATAATCAAGTTTTTTTTAATGTCTTTAGGGCTTCTCTTGGCTGGCGATAGGCGGTATTTTTACAAACTTAGCCAGTTTAACGTAAGCCATTGTTGACATTATTACTTAAGGGCTTTAGAATTTCCGAGTTGCGATAATTCATAAGGAAATGAGTATGGATTTAAGAGGTGTTATCCTTGCCGGAGGCACTGGCTCACGGCTTAGGCCGCTTACCAAGGTCACAAACAAGCATTTGCTCCCCGTTGGCCAGAAACCTATGATTTATTACCCAATTGAGAAGTTGACCTCAATTGGTATCGAACAGATATTAATTGTAACTGGCGTCGAATATATGGGCGATGTTGTTGGCCTGCTGGGCTCAGGCAGGGAATTTAACTGTCATTTCACCTATAAAGTACAGGACCAGGCCGGTGGAATCGCACAGGCCCTCGGATTAGCTGAAGGATTTTCAAACGAAGGACCTCTGGCTGTAATCCTCGGCGACAATATCTTCCAGGCAAACCTGAAAAAATACGCCGATAAGTTCATCGAACAAAAATCCGGAGCAAGACTTCTGCTGAAAAAGATACCAGACCCGCAGCGCTTCGGTGTCGCACTGGTATCTGATACAAAAGTCATCCGAATAGATGAAAAGCCGGAAAAGCCAGAGTCGGATTACGTCGTTACCGGCATATATTTCTACGACCCCACCGTGTTCGACATTATACGAACCCTGAAACCATCAGCACGAGGTGAACTTGAAATCACCGAGGTAAACAATACATACATTAAAAGAGGACAACTGGCCTATGATATCCTCGATGGGTGGTGGACCGACGCCGGAACCTTCGAATCACTCAACAAAGCCAGTGAACTGGTTGCAAAGGAGCCGCCGCAATGACAAAAAAAACAGCAAAGTTGAAAAAAGTCTTCGAAGACCATGGGCTGATTATACACAGCTCCGGAGAGCTTATCGATGGTGTTAAGGCACGAAGGGCAAAAGTAATGCCTGACGAACGGGGTCGATTGGGAGAAATATTCAGATCTGATGACCCTTGGTTTGAAAAATTCGGACAGGTTTATTTCACAACAACATATCCCGGCGTCGTCAAGGCCTGGCATTATCATAAAAAACAAACAGATAACTTCTACGTCATAAAAGGAACCGTAAAAATCGCGCTTTATGACCAGCGAAAAGATTCACCAACTTGCGGAACCGTAAATCAGATTTACCTCAGCGAACACTGCCCCGGCCTGCTTCGCATACCACCGGGTGTTCTGCATGGTTGGATGTCCGTCGGGCAGACAGAAGCTTACATAGTAAACATCGCCTCCGAAGCATACTGTTATGAACAACCCGACGAATACCGAACTCTCCCCCATGAAAACGACATCCCCTACGACTGGACACGGAAAGATGGCTGAAAAAATCGCCATACTCGGTGGTAAGGGTATGCTCGGTTCAGATTTGGCGATTGCTTGCCCGCAGGCAATTGTGCTCGACCTGCCCGACTTTGATATCACAAACGAAAAACACCTTACTAACGCCCTGAAAGATGTTGACGCCGTAATTAACTGCGCTGCCTATACGAATGTCGAAAAAGCAGAAAGTGAAAATGAGCTGGCATACAAAATTAATGCCGAAGCTGTTGGCAAACTCGCCTCCGTCGCCAAAAACATCGGCGTATGGGTGCTTCACACCAGCACTGATTTCGTCTTCGACGGCAAATCCGATAGACCCTACATCGAAACCGACATGCCAAACCCTATAAACACCTACGGAGCAAGCAAATTAGCCGGCGAGAAGCTTTTAGTTGAAAGTGGTTGCCGCTGCTGTATAATGCGCATTGAATGGACTTATGGCTCGGCTGGTAACAATTTTGTAGTCAAGATGATTAAACGTGCAAAAGCTGGTGGAAAGTTAAAAGTCGTTGACGACCAGATAGGTTCGCCTACCGCCACAACCGAAGTTGCCAAAATAATCTGCAGATTATTGCTAAGCAAGCCCGAGGGCCTGTTTCATTACGCAAGCGATGGTTACTGCAGCCGTTTCGAAATGGCAAAATTCATTTTTAATAAACTCAATATATCCGTGGATTTAAGCAGTTGTAAAACTGCCGATTTCCCCACTGCTGCCGCAAGGCCGTTAAACAGCCGTTTCAACTGCTGCAAAATCAAAGCTCTTCTTGACGAGCCGATTGGGCCCTGGCAGACACCATTAGAACATTTTTTGGAGAGGTTATGAGGAAACTTTTAGTTACAGGCGGTGCCGGATTTATAGGAAGCAATTTCGTCCGAATGGTGCTTCTGGAACACCCCGACTGCTTCATAGCAAATCTCGACAAGCTCACGTATGCCGGCAATCTTGAAAACCTCACCGGATTTGAAAACCACCCTAACCACAAATTTGTCAAAGGAGATATCTGTGATGGCACTCTCGTGGCAAATATCATCGATGAGCATAAAATAGATGTGATTATTAATTTCGCCGCCGAAAGTCACGTCGACCGCTCAATAACTGCCCCGAAGATTTTTATCGAAACCAATGTCACCGGTACTCTAACTTTGCTCGAAGCCGCCCGTGACAAAAACCTTCAGCGATTCATCCAGATTTCGACTGATGAAGTCTATGGTGCACTCGGCCCGACCGGCAAATTCACCGAGGATACCCCCCTCGCTCCTAACTCGCCGTATTCTGCCAGCAAAGCCGCCGCCGACCATCTCGTAAAAGCTTTCGGCCACACCTGGGGCCTTAAGTACAACATAACCCGATGCTCAAACAACTACGGCCCATATCAGTTCCCCGAAAAAATGATTCCGCTAATGATAAACAATACCCTCAACAATAAAGACCTGCCCATCTATGGCGATGGCCTCTACGTCCGCGACTGGCTGTATGTATATGACCATTGTACGGCGGTATGGAAGATCCTGACCGACGCCCCGCCGCAGCAAACATACAACATCGGCGGATGCAACGAAAAAACAAACCTTGAGCTGGTCGGATTGATACTCGACCGCCTCGGAAAACCTCAGTCTCTCATTAAGCACGTAAAAGACAGACCCGGCCACGATAGGCGTTATGCCATAGATGCAAAAAAGATAATGACCGAATTGCACTGGCAGCCCTCCGTAACATTTGAACAGGGAATTCAGAAAACCATCGACTGGTACCTTGAAAATAAAAAATGGCTCGACAATGTTGTCTCTGGTGACTATCAAAAATATTACGACGATATGTATTCGAATCGGTAAACATTGCCGCGCGATGTTCTGAAAAAAGATATGAAAGACATAAATCCACCACCCATCGTCAGCGTTTGTATCCCCACATATAACAGAAAAAATTATCTCAAAGAAGCTCTTCAGAGCGTATTCGCTCAAACATACAAAAACTACGAAATTGTCGTTCTCGATGATGGCTCAACAGATGGCACCGAAGAAATGATAAAACAGCTCGATTGCAGTATCAGATACCACTGGCAGGAAAACACCGGCGACGCCGCTTCCAGAAATAAGCTCACCGAGCTCGCGGCAGGAAGATACATTACCTTCCTCGATTCGGACGACCTGCTGATCCCGGACGCCATCGAGCGTATGATAGCCGTAATGCAGCAGGGAACTGAACCGGTAATAGTCTACGGCCCATATCTGAGGATAGACCAGTATGGAAATATTATCGGGAAAAATAAAAGAAAACTCCACAGCGGCTTTGTAACGAAACATCTCTTTCAGGATATCTTCATGCATTCCTGTGGCTCGATGTTTCCCAAAAGCGCTTTGAAAGAAATCGGCGGCTTTGATACATCTCTGCCGGTTTGTTCGGATTATAACCTCTGGTTGCAATTGTCTTTGAAATACCGTTTTATTGCCCTTTCCAAACCGACGTTCAAAAGACGTCGCCACCAGGGTAATCTGTCCGCTCACTCCTTGCAAAATCGAATCACCGAGCTTGAGGTTCTTGAACGATTTTATTATGAAAAAGGCGGCGATGAGGTATTGTCAAAACATACTGCTATGCGCCGACTAAGTAAACAGGCATATCGAGCAGGCAAGTGCGCACTCAGAGATAAACCTCAAAAGGCAAAAGAACTGTTTATAAAATCTCTGCGTTTGCACCCAACCTTAAAGGCAATACTCTACTTGGCACGGGCTGCTTTCTAACACTGTAAACAAGCCTGGGTATTAAAGATTGAAATGTTCCACAGCAATTTCACTGACCGTTTCACCGATAGCAAGCGACGCTGTCGCAGCGGGTGAAGGAGCGTTCAAAACATGAATTGAATTGTCGCCTCTTTCAATCTTGAAATCTTCGATTAGCTCACCGTCTGGTCCGACCGCCTGAGCGCGTATTCCTGCCCTCGATGGCTTTACGTCCCCGATTCGCAATGAAGGAACGAGTCTTTGTAATTGCCTGAGAAACTGACTTTTGAAAAAAGCCCTTCTGTACTCATCAAACCCGTATCTCCAGTGCCTGAGAAACAATTTCCATGTCCCCGGAAAGCTCAGAGAATCCCACGTATCTTTCAGACTAAAGTCCATCTTGCCATAACCCTCCCTTTTTAGCGAGAACACAGCATTAGGACCGCACTCAACCACACCGTTTATCATACGGGTAAAATGAACCCCGAGAAATGGAAAGGTGGCATCCGGAACCGGATAAACCAGGTTCCTGATTTTCCGCTTCGCTTGCTCTGTCAATTCATAATAGTCCCCCCTGAACGGTATTATTCTTATCGCAGGACCTACTCCATCCATCTTCGCAATCCTGTCACACTGCACCCCTGCACAATTTATAAGGTATTCTGTTGTAAAGCTGCCTCGGCTGGTTGTAACCTCTGTAATGCCGCCGTGTTTATCAATCGCGGTTACCTCGCAACAGGTCAACACCGAACTTCCCTGCGATTTTGATTCGATTAGCCCTGCCAGTTTCTTTGCGACCTCCTTAAAGTCAATAATTCCTGTACAGGGTACATACATACCTCCCACACCCCTGCAGAATGGCTCGATTTCACTGATTTGTTCAGGTCCTATTTTTTCAATGCCCTCAATCTGGTTCTCCA
>CAZDQP010000003.1:0-51974 GCA_964507485.1 uncultured Pirellulales bacterium
TCTATCAGCTGGTCCGCGGCCCCTTAAATTTTGCATTTTTTGCTATTGTTGTATCAAACTTGGCGGGCCGTTCTTGTTATTTGTTCTTGATGCAGCATATCAGCCGCTATCTCAGCGACTTGATTACAGGCCTTTTTACGAATCAGTGGTTCGGTAATTTGGATAAGCTCGTTGCTGGTTTGAGCTAATTTATTACTGTCTTCTAAAAGTAATTCTATTGCTTCGATAATGGGTTTAGTCGAGCTGAAATATGGCATAAATTCCGGCACTAACTCCTTGTTTGCCAAGATGTTAACAAGAGACAGATATTTTGTAGTTAGTAGCCATCGTCCCAGTATGTGCCAGAGGATTTTACTGGATTGGTACATTATTACCATAGGGCAGCCTGCTGCCGCTGCCTGCAGGGTGACACTGCCGCTGGCAACGATTGCGAAATCGGCGGCGCGAGCAGTTTCGCTGACTGAGCCGATGGTGTATTGACACTGAAAACCGGGAATTTCGGTATTTTGAAGGGTTTTTTGCCTTTCGGCATCCACAGCGACTGTGGTGAAGGTGACATTGGGGGATTTTTGCTTCAGACGAACTGCTATTTGCTGCATTGGGGGCCAAAGGGCGGCTATCTCGGCGGTGCGGGAGCCGGGAAGAATGGCAAAATGGGCGTTTTCGGGGTTGAAATTGAGGTATTTCTTTCTGTAGGGCGACAACGGAGGAGTTAATTCATCGAGAATGGGGTTGCCTACAAAGGTCGTATTGATGCCTTTTTGGCCGAACCAGTTTTGCTCGAAAGGCAGTATACAACAGAGCTTATCGCAATATTTTCGCAGTTTGTGTATTCGCCAGCCAGCCCAGCTCCATAGCTGAGGGGCGACGTAGAAAAGGGTTTTTATACCTGTTTTTTTTGCGGATTTTGCGATATGGAAGTTGAATGCCGGGGAATCGCAGACGATGACCAAATCGACGTTATTGCTTTTGAGATAACGAGTTACGTGCCTTATGAGTTTATAGAAATAGCTGATATGGCTGAAGGCATTATAGAGCATAGCGGCCCGAGAGGTTGTGGTTTCGAGGAGATTGCAGCCTGCGGCGGCCATTTTAGGGCCGCCGACGCCGACGAATTCGATGTCGTAAGTGCTTTGTTTTAAGGCGGTTATGAGTGCTGCGCAGTGGGAGTCGGCACTTGGCTCAGCGGCGCTTATGAAGATGCGGTATTTTTTATCTGTTTCGGGCATAAGTATGGGTATTATCGTGATTTGGGGAAGTTAGACAAGAGTTTGCCGGAAAGTGGCGGAAAATTTTTCGTAAAATGCATCGAGAGGGTACAACAGCTCTATTGTATTAACAAACGTTCAAAAATTTACGAAAATTTACAAAAACCATACCAAAATAGTACCAAGATTGTACCCAAACCATACCAAAACTATACCAAAAACATACCCAAATATTCAAAAAAATAATAGTATGTAATACATACTATTAAGCAATCTCCGCTCGAGCGCCGCGAGGGCTTTCAGACAGTCAAAGATTACCCAAGTTAACAGGTGGCGGTTGGGCGAAAATTGCCTGAATTAACAGAAAAACTTTGTCACAGGGATTATTCTAAGCAGACCAAAATCATTTTAATAAGAGGCTGAAGTAGACGAAAGCTCTTTCTATGTACCTATGTAAAAAATAGACGTTTTTTTTATCAACATTAAGAGAGGCAGCTTCGCTATTATTTTGATTGTATGTTCCTAATGCTATTAAGCGAGAAAAGGCGTATACCCTGTGAAATCTTATTAAGCACCAAAAGTGCACAAAACGTACGTTTTAGAAATAACATATAAACAACAAAAAAGGAGGCAGAAAATGTCAATGCGAAAAATGATTACTGGAGCGGTTTTAGTGATTTTGATTTTAGCGAGCGGAGTAGTCCAGGGAATAACATACTATGTTGACCCAAACGGTGATGATGGCGATGATGGATTATCATGGGGGAATGCTTTTTTGACGATTGGAAAAGGAGTAGAAGAAGCTAATAACGGCGATGTAGTCGAAGTAAATGAAGGATTATATGAGGAAGGAATTAGCTTCAACGGCAAGGCCATAACGGTCCAAAGTACAAATCCTTATAATTGGGATATAATTGAAAACACAGTTATAGACAACGGGGCAGGAATCGCCATATTATTTAGCTCCGGTGAGGACAGCAATTCAATAGTAGAGGGACTTACCGCTCACGGCGGTTCAATTGTGAAATGTTACAACGGGTCGAGCCCAACAATAAGCAGGTGCATTCTTGAGGAAGGTGATTATGGAGTAAATTGTACATCAACAGGCTCAGCGGTAATCAAGAATTGCATAATCAGGAATAATGCTGTATGCGGCGTCCGATGCCATGGACCTTCTACGATCATTGAAAGCAGTTTGATATACCAAAACGACAGAGGCATATATGTGAATGGCAGTGGTATCCAATCGACCATAGAAAATAATACTATCATTTATAACAACGAAGGAATAGAAAAAGGCATAGGAAGCCCGGAGCCCAACATTGTTAATTGTATTCTATGGGGCAATAGCAGTGATGATTTGCATGATTCATTCGGTGCAACATATAGTTGTATTGAGGATGTGAACGATGCTAATGGAACAGGTAATATCACATCCGACCCATGCTTTCTCAATGTATTTGATTTTATCGATGTGACTGATGGGGGCGGAACAACAACTACGATAATAGTGGCTGATGCCAGTTTGTATGAGGTAAACGACGTTATCGAATATGACGAGGACGGGGTAATCCGAACAGTGACTGATGTAGACAGCAATTCCGACACAATTACCTTTGATACCGCACTTGACGATAATTCCGTAGGGGGTGTTTATGTCCATAACTGGGGGATTGGCGCCAGCGATGTCAATGAGGATTTCCATCTTGGCAAAAACTCGTTGTGTTTTGACGCTGGAGACCCAAATGGTGATTATAGCGGGAAGAGAGATATTGATGGAGACCCGCGGGTTATGATTGACAATGTTGATATAGGGGCAGATGAAAGCTGGTTTGTCGGAGACGACATTAATACAAGTGATTTACCAGCTGGATTCGACTGGTATGCAGAGGGGTGGCATTTTTGTGACTACGATTACTGGTATATTGACCCTGATACTAATTGTCCAAACCTATACGCGGCAAGATTTTATGCAGTAACCGATTATAATGACTATGAAGAATATAAAGGCCGATTATGTTCAGACCATGTGCAGACAACCTTAGGAAAGAAACTCGGGCACTACCACGACCCGTGGGATTTTGAAGACCCTTGCTGTCCACTTGATGTAAATGATATTGACAGGTATTGGGATGCACATTTCCCTGAAAGCAAGGGAATAACCCGCATTAAGCACGCATCAAACAGGTACTGCTGTCATGGGTATGCCCAATCGCAGTGTTTGGATGGCATTTACAATTTTTGGCCTGAGGATGAAAGTGGGTATACTCCATTTCTTCATGATGCTGTTATTGTAAGCAAAAGTGAGGTAGAACCAAATGATGTCCTTCGCTATGGTAGTTCCCACTCAACGATTGTTAGAAGTGTATCGGATGAAAAACCCACCAAGATAGAATGGAAATGGTTTTGCAGCGGAGTTTATGAATATGAGCCCAGTAGTAGCCATGCATTTGATACCCCAATGATGGACCCTAACGAGCATCCAGAGGCATATGAAGGCACAACAGCCGATATGAATACACCAATAGATGAGCAATTTCCTGACTTTATATGGGACGAAGATAGGGCAGGAAACGATATTGTGACCTCTTTTAAAGTATTCCGTAACAAGAACAATTGACATATAACGGCTGAAATAGCAGCTGGTTTTGTACGAAGATGGTTTATCAACACAAACATAAACTAAGAAGAAGTCTGGTTTATTCGACGTCTTTCGTGGTTGGCATTTTAGCCCTTTCAGGTTTTCTGATAACTTTGCCTAAGGAGAGAAAGAGCGAAGAAATTAAAGAACAGTACGCTTTTGAATATACTGCTGAGACGGAGGACAGCGAGCAAATATTTACAGAAGTGAATGCTTTTGAAGAGTTCAATGATGTAGTTGTCAGCCCGGTTGAAATAGAATCAATAGAGGTTGAGCAAAAGCCGGTCGAACCGGAGATTTCGATACGCAAGTGGCGTGAAAAGCTTGTAGATAATATAAGAAGTGAGACTACAGAAGAAACGATAAGAAACATCGGGAACTTCGACGGTCTTCATTTGGCTCATACTGGTACGCCGGTGAAGGGAGCAGAATTTGATACTCTGTCTGTAACTCGTTACGCCAGGGTCAGAAGGATATTAGCAAAAGGCAGAGAAAATCCACAGCTCGTAGTGACGCAGCTATGGCAACAACTTCACGATTCTTTGGAAGGATGGGAGGATGCTTGCCGAGGGCGCGAGGAGAACTACCGCAATGGTGTTAGAACGTATTCAGAACCGGATGCATATATCAGAGCAAAATCACATTGCCTAACAGCAACGTATCTGCTGGCGGAGCTGGGTTATTGTGATGCTTTACCTCTGCTTGCAAAGCAATACAGAGGAGATTTCTATCCAGATAACAAACAACCACCGGTAATGCCAGCTATGACATTATATGCAATGCATAGATTGGTAAGTTCTTATCCGGAGTATTCCTTGTCGCGAGGAGCCAAGTTAATTCTTGACGAATACCTGAAAGCAGCAGATTGTCTGCCGCCGCCGCGAAAGGTTAAAGTTACTGCATGGGATGCAACTTATTCAGAATCTGACCCGCTAATAGTAGCTACGGGACAGGCGGGAAGGGGTCTGGCCAGAGAAAAAACAATGGACTTATATGTTTATCCGACAGAATTTACCGATGGAACCAATATGCATAGAAGTATTTGGGGCAAAAGCGAGCGGATGAATGAGCTTTTTAATAAGATTGAAGAGTTCATTGATATTGTATATCCACCGAATGATGAAATGAAGTGAGCCCGAGGCGTGAGGGATTATGTGTTTACCCCTCTTCCTCACTGAGGCGAGAATAAGATTTCATAGCACTTCGAAGTTTTTGCGGTTGGGAAAAATCAGGTAAACTGCGGAATGACCTCTGCATACAATAATCGACGGTGGGCAGGAGAAGGTTGCAAGGACGGAGCGGAAGGATTAGAATGGCCGGAGGAAGTGAGCGAGCTGAAAGGAGAAAAAGAAATGGAGCAGGACAAGGAACATCTTAGGCTGTTATCTATTTTTCACTATGTAGTTGGTGTTATTGCGGCGTTATTTGCGCTTTTCCCGATCATTCATTTTGTCATAGGCTTGGTGATGGTTTTTGCTCCGGAGATATTCGAGTCGGAAGGGGGCGAACCGCCGCCGGCTTTCTTCGGATGGTTTTTTGTCATATTCGCAGGGATGTTTATAATGACGGGGTGGGTGCTTGCGGGATTAATTATCACGGCAGGGAGATTTCTTTCGAGCCGCAGACATCGCATGTTTTGTCTAGTGGTTGCAGGGGTAGAATGTATTTTCATGCCGTTCGGGACAGTACTCGGTGTTTTCACAATCATTGTGCTGATGCGTGAATCAGTGAAGGAGATGTTTTCGGCTGGCCGGGACATCCAGCCGACCTTCTGAGGGCGGCGGCGAGATTGATGTTGTGCGGAAAGTACATTAGGAATATTCGGGTGGCGGGGTTAGCCAGCGGCGTTATGATGGCGGCCAGCAACCTGTATCCTCAGTTGGCGCCGATGCAGTTGATTGCTTTGGTTCCGCTTTTTTATTCAGCAGCTAAATACGGTTCTGAATGGCGAACGATGGTAGTGGTCGGTTTCTATGCCGGTTTGGGTTATACGATACCTCAGACGCTGGTTTTGCTGCTGCCTCTTCCGCTGACCGGCGTGTTGGTGCTTCGGATGACTATAACTTTTATTTTGCTTGCGTTGGGCAGCGGGATTTTGATGCGCGGCTCTGCGGTCGCCGGTCCTGTAGCGGCCGGTGCTTTATTAACGGTGCTGGACTGGATGAATATTTCTATCTTTTCGATATGGGGGGCAGCCCAGTCGCTGGCTCGGCCGTGGTCCAGTTATCCGGCCGCCATACAGTTTGTCTCGGTTACAGGGATAACCGGTATAGTTTTTGTCGTCGCATCGTTACAGGCCATTTTGGCAAATGGTCTGGCGAAGGTGGTGTTACGTCGCCGGTGTATCAAAGGCGTGGTTGTCCTGCTGGTCGTAATGGTTGGTTTAAATTTTATGGTTTCGCATCCACCCGAGTCAGGGAAAATGAAAGTGGCTGCGATTGGCTGGACGAATTCGCAGGAAGACAAATACGGGGGCGTTTTTTCATCGCGAGGGTATGAGGCCCTCTTTGGGCGTCCGGTGGCTGAGGCCGTGAGCAGCGGTGCTAAACTCGTTGCGGCTCCCGAGATGGCTTTTATACATTCTTTCTGGAGCTTCGATGAGTGGGCTGATAAGTTCCGAGAAATTGCTCGTCAGAACAATATATATCTTGCAACAGGTTATTTGGATATTCCTGCGAAAGAGAACAATCTGCTCTTCGCATCGCCTGACGGCCAGATAACGGCACAGTACACGAAAACGCACCTGACGCCCTTCGAAAAATTTAACCGCGGAGATGGTCTGCCGAGGTTGGTTGATGTCGAGGGTTTCAAGACAGGAGGTATGATATGCCACGATGATAACTTCACGCACTTGTCACGGCGTTACGGCCAGGCGCGAACGCAGATTGTGGTTGTCCCCACCCAGGACTGGGAGACGGTGAAGGGGGCTCATCTGCAGAGCAGTATTCACCGTGCAATCGAGAGCCGTTATGCGATTTTGCGGGCCACGAAGGACGGCATCAGCGCCATTATCGCACCGACGGGAGAGGTGCTGGCCCGAATGGACCATTATAAGGATGGACCGGGAGTTATTGTTGCAGAGGTTGGTCTTTGTTCAGAGGTAACGTTATTCAGCAGATTCGGGCACTGGCCTGCGGCGGCTGGCGGGCTTTATCTGGTTATGTATATCTTTTTGATGCGAGGCGGTAAAATGTAGTATATATAAGGATAAGCAAATGGTGGATTTGAAGGTTATTAGTTTGTTTTTTCGGCGGCGGCTGGGGGCTTTGCTGTCGTTGTGCGTTGTCGGGCCGCTGGGATTCTGGCTTTGGCGGTATTATGACGGGCCGTGGAAGGTATGGGTTAATTTTTATGCGACGGGGATAATTTACGAGATATTCTGGTGTTTGGTGCTGTATCTTTTCTGGCCGAGGAAAGAAGATGCTGTAAAGATTGCGGTTATTGTATTTATTTTCACTTGCGTGCTGGAATCGCTTCAGCTATGGGAAGCCGCGTTTCTGGAGAATATTCGGTCGACGCTTATCGGGGCGGCACTTATAGGGACGTGTTTCGTATGGTGGCAGTTTCCGTATTATGTTGCGGGCAGCGTGATTGGATTTGTGTGGCTGAGGCTGCTTGGGGGCAGGGGCGGCACTTAGGGGTCGATTAGGGGATTTCGCAGGGGTTTTTATGCAGGGGCTAAATATTGTCATATTTATCAAAAATTCTTGACATATTTTGCGATTTGCGTTAATTTTCCAAGATTCGGCTGTCCGGGAGAGGCAGACGAGGTTATAAGAAGTTTTTTGGAGGTATTTTGTGGCGAAAGAATTGGTTCGTGATTTGATTAACGCCGGGGTGCATTTTGGGCATGGTGTAAGCAGATGGAATCCCAAAATGGCCCCGTATATTTTTGCGAAGCGCGGCAATATACATATTATAGATGTGAAAAAGACGCTGGCAGGAATATTGATAGCCAAGAAACTTCTTGCTGATGTGGTATCTTCCGGCAAAGACATTGTTTTCGTAGGAACGAAGCGCCAGGCACACAAGGCGGTAGAGAGCGTAGCGTCCAAGTGCGGGATGCACTATGTTTCCGACCGGTGGCTTGGCGGGACTCTAACGAATTTCAGAACGATACGGTCGCGTCTTCAAAGACTACAGCAGCTTGAGACGATGCAGGAGGAGGGTACACTTGAGAAAGAAAGCAAGAAGCGAGCATCTCGGCTGAAGCGTGAGATGCGCAAGATAAAGGGCAACCTGGAAGGTATTCGCGAGATGTCTCGTCTGCCGGGCGCTGTTGTGGTTGTCGATGCCAACAAGGAGTATCTTGCCCTTCGCGAGGCGAGGAAGCTGGGGATTGCGACAATAGGAATTATCGATACAGATTCGGACCCGGATACGGTTGATGTTGCGATTCCTGCAAACGACGACTCGATAAGGGCGATTGATTTGATACTTAACGAATTGGCGGAAGCGGTTGCAATCGGCAAGACTATGGTTTCGTCTCGTCAGGAGACAAGACAGCGTCCAAAACGTGTCCGCTCGAGGAGGCCTGCGCTGGCCCGTGCGGATGCGTCCGAGGCCATGCCGGTTCCAGCGGCTGGAGACGGCCAACAGGAACCTGTTAGCGGGCAGACGGCGGAGGGCAAAAGTGAGCAGTTGCCTACAGAACAATCCGGGCAGGAACAATCAGCTTCGTAGTGAGTCGTATTGCTGAAATATTAGATGCAATACGATATCGCATCACACGACAGAATATGCAATATAGGAGTTTTTAAAATGGTGGAAATATCAGCTTCAATGGTGATGAAACTTCGGAAGATGAGCGGGCAGGGAATGATGGACTGCAAGAAGGCGCTCGAGGAATCGAACGGAGATGTCGAGCAGGCAGTGGATATACTTAGAAAGAAAGGTCTTGCGACCCTGGCGAAGCGGGCTGAGCGGGAGACAACGGAAGGACTGGTCGTTGGCAAGAAAAGCGAGGATGGCAAGGTGGCGGCGATGGCGACATTTTGCTGTGAGACAGATTTTGTGACCAAGAGCGACGATTTTAAGGCGGGGGCGACAAAGCTTGGGGATTTTGCGCTGGCGTGTTCGGCGGACGAGGGGACAGGAAATGTTTTGGAGACAACTGTCGGCGGCAAAAAGTTCAGTGATATTGTGACCGAGATAGTCAGCAAGACCGGGGAGAAGATTCAGGTCGGCGACTTTGCAAAATACAAGCTCGACGGGCTAGGATTGATAAGCACATACATTCACTTTAATGGCAAGGTCGGCACAATGGTGCAGATTGAGACCAGCGACGAGAAGACCGCGGAGGCAGAGGTGATGAGGCGGACGGCGGCTGATATAGCGATGCATATTACCGCGACTAAACCGCTGGCACTGGACAAGAGCGGCATCAGCGCCGAGAAAATTGAAAGAGAAAAGAGTATTTTCGCCGAGCAGATTAAAAATAAACCTGCGAATATAATTGACAAAATTGTTGAAGGCAAGATGAAGAAATTCTTTTCTGAGAATTGTCTTATCGAGCAGCAGTTTGTTAAGGATGACAGCAAAACTGTTGCGCAGATTTTAGATGAGGCGGCCAAACAGTCAGGCGGTACGGCGAATATAAAGAGGTTTGTACGGTTTGAAGTTGGGTAGCAGCCGGGCCGCAGGCAGACAGCGTTTAGAAAAATGGCGAAGAGCAAATATAAGCGAGTGCTGCTGAAGCTTTCGGGCGAGAGTTTTTGCAAGCCGAATGGATTTGGGATCGACGGGGACGCTCTTGGTTCGATGGCCAAAAGGATTGTGGAAATATGCAGGCTGGGCCCACAAGTAGCGGTGGTAGTCGGGGCAGGCAATTTTCTGCGAGGGGAACATTTTTCGGAGATAAGCGGCATACCGAGAAATACGGCCGATTATATGGGGATGTTGGCGACTATAATAAATGCCTGTGCGCTGCAGGAGGTTCTTGAGAAACTTGGTCAGCCGACGAGGGTATTGAGCGCGATTGAAGTTGCGGCGATGTGTGAGCCGTTTATCCGGAGGCGTGCTATTCGTCATCTCGAGCGGGGAAGAGTGGCGATACTGGCTGGCGGGACAGGGAACCCGTTTTTTACAACCGATACATGTGCGGCTTTGAGGGCATCGGAGCTTGAGGCGGAGATTGTGATAAAGGCAACAAAGGTTGATGGTGTTTACAGCGACGACCCTGAGAAAAATCCGGATGCAAAACTTTTTGAGAGATTGTCTTATTCCGGCGTGCTGCAGAAAAACCTGCGCGCGATGGACCATTCGGCGATAAGCCTTTGCAGGGACAATGGTATCGCAATTGTTGTTTTGAATATTTTTAAGGAAGGCAATATAAGCAAGGCCGTTTGCGGCGAGCAGGTTGGCACTTATATTGGGCCGTAGGCGGCGGTTCGTCGTTATTTTGCTGCATTCGTGACTGAATACAAGATGCGAGGTATAAGATGGCGGTTAAAGAGGTTACTCTGGAAAACAAAGCGAAGATGAACAAAGCGATAGAAGTGCTTCAGGATGAGTTAAAGGCCGTTCGGAGCGGAAGAGCGTCTACAGGCCTAGTTGATAACATAAAGGTCGATTACTACGGGACACAGAGCCCGATTAAAACAATAGCAGCGGTGTCGGTTCCTCAACATGATATGCTTTTGATTAAGCCGTTTGACCCGGCTTCGGTGCGGGAGATAGAAAAGGCAATCAAGAACAGTGATTTGAGCATAGCACCGATTGTGGATAGAGGCCTGATAAGATTGAGCATTCCGCCTCTTAACGAGGAGAGGAGAAAAGAACTCGTTACACAGGTCAAACATATGAGCGAGCAGACGAAGGTCAGCATCCGCAATATAAGAAGAGATGCAATCAAACAGCTTGAGAAGCAGCAGAAAGACAAGGCCATTACCGAAGACGACCTGCAGAGCGGCAAGAGGCAAATCGATGATATAACCAAAGAGCACACCGATAAAATCGATGAGATTATCAAGCACAAATCGGACGAGATAATGCTCGATTGATTTGGAGAAGAATCGCGTAAATTACAGCGGTGTCGGCCGTAAGAGTCCTGCATCTTTATAATTTTTTGGGGTTCAATTTACTGCGTAAATCATTCTAGTGGTTTTGGAGAGCAAGCAGATGTGTGCGGAAGAGTCCGTCAAATCAGGTCTGAAAAAGAAAACAAAAACAAGGGTGCTCAAGTGGGGTGCGGGTCTTGCAGTTGTTTTGATTTTACTGGTAGTTTTTGCCCTGCCTTGGTTTGTATCGTCCGAACGTGGTCGGAGAATTATATTGGCTAGAATTAACAATTCCATTGACGGAGAGGTGGATTTCGCCGGTCTTACGATGGGCTGGTGGAGGGGTGTGGGGATTACGGATATCAGTTTCAGTGATGTCGAAGGCCGGATTTCGGTGAGGGTCAGGCAAATTATTACAAGGCCACATTATAGTTCTTTTCTGACGGGCAGCTTATCGCTGGGGGAGACGGAGATTTTCGAGCCGCAAGTGGAAGTGAATCTTTTACAACCGCAAGCTCAAAAACAACAGGGCCTTCAGGAAGAAAAGTCGCGGCCGGGTGCCCTGCCGATTAAAAGAGCCGAGCTGGTTGTCAGGAATGGTGGTTTGAAGGTGACTGATTCCAGAGCCCGGAGCGTTGAGCTTTCGGAAATAAACACGCGGTTAAATTTAAAATCGCCTAGAGGGCAAGCGGATTTTGATGTGGATTTGGCTGTAGTTGACGGCGGGAAGAAATCGAAGATTACTGCAAACGGCCGGGTAGCCCCGGGGCGGGAGTGGAGGTGGAAAGAGACAAGCGGCGAATTGGCTGTTGAGGTTAATGATTTGGAGCTTGGGTCATTGGCGCCGATTTTTGCGATGGGCGGGTTTGAAATCGAGGCCAGGGGTAGGATTTCGGGCAATGTGGAGGGCGAAATCAGAAACGGTCGGCTTGAAAAAATGAAAGCCGAGGTTGAAGGCAAAAATTTAGATGTGAATGCCGCTGAATTAACGGGCGGGCGGATGAAGACGGGCCGATTGGGAGTTGATGTGAAACTGGCACGCGCCGGACAAATGATAAATATAGAGAGTTTTGACATAGAGTCGGACTGGCTTAAAGCAAATGGGCGCGGGGCTGTACCGACGACGATTAGCTCGCTGGATGAATTTTTAGAGACTGATTCGAGCTTGACCGGTAGTTTTGAGTTAGACGCGGCGCAGCTTTTTGCTCAAATGCCGAAGGTGTTCAGACTAAAAGAGGAGACGGTGGTGACTTCGGGCATTTTGAGAGGCGACATCGAGACATTATTGGAGGACGGAAGAAGGAAAATAAAGGGACAGGTAAATCTTGAGCGGCTGGGTGGTATAGTTGGCGGGGTGATGGTAGCTTTATCTGAGCCGGTACGGGCGGAGGCGGAAATCACGTCTGATAAAGGCGGTGTCAGGTTCGACAAGTTAGGGCTGTCTTCGGCTTTTGCCAAGGTCAATTGCAGCGGTACGAGCGAGCTGCTCAGGTACCGAGGAAGTATTGATTTGGCGAGGTTCCAATCCGAGCTTGGGCAGTTTGCAGACATGAAGGGGTATACAGTTGCTGGCGAGGTTTCCGGAGAAGGTGAAGTTTCCGTCCTGGAAGATGAGATTGCGATGACAGGTTCACCGTTTGTCAGGGATTTTCGTCTAAGCTCGGCGGAAGGAGTAAGCGCTTATGAGCCGATGGCGGACGCGGCTTTTTCCGCTACCGTTGAACGAGGTAAAGGCATTCTTGATATTAGTTTTTTAAAGGCAAAGGCGAGCCTTGGTGAAGTTAATGTCAAAGATGCAGTTTTGCCTTTAGGCGAAGATGCTGTCGGAGAGATGAGTTTGGATATTTCTGCGAGTAACGTTGACTTGCAGAAGGTTCGGCCGTTTGCGGTTTTGTTTGCAGGTTTTCCAAAAGAGATGCAATTATCGGGAATGGTTGAGACGAAGATGGGAATACGCTCGAAAAAGGGTAAATATCACGTTGCAACGGACAGGACGAATATTAAAAATTTAAAGGTCAATTATCCAGGGAAGGCACCTTTTGAGCAAAGAGAGGTTTCGGTTAATTTTGATGCGGAGGTTGATACGGCTGAGAAGGCCATAGCAGTAAAGGGGTTTCAATTAGAGAGCGACCAGGTAAAGATTCGCGGAGATTTCAGCAAGTTGGACGAGGGCGGGAAGAGCAAGCTGGAAAGCCGGGGCGAGTATGAATATAACTGGGCAGCCGTTACTACTGTTGCAGGACCGATTTTGCCGGAGGGACTGGTCTTGGAGGGTAAGAGAAAGGACACAATCAGCTTTACCAGCGAGTACCCGAAGGGGCAGATAGACAAGCTGTTAGAGAATCTCAGCGCTAAGGGTAAAACCGGTTTTGCGAAGGCGAGTTATTTTGGTTTAAATTTAGGACCGACTGAGTTGGATGTTCAAGTCGAGAACGGCCTATTGAGGATAGCGCCATTTTCAACAGCGGTCAATAACGGACAATTAAATTTTGCAGGCGAGGCGGACTTTAAGCAGAAACCATCGTTGTTGAAAACACCCGGGCCTGTTCATGTTCTAAAGAACCTTCAAATTAACGATGAGATGGCGAGGAGACTTTTGAGGTATTTGAATCCTGTATTTGCGAATGCAGTCAGTGTAAGCGGTGTGGCGAATTTCGAGAGTGAAAAGCTCGCGATACCGCTTTCAGGCGGCACTAAAGAGGACATCGAAGTAATCGGGACGGTGTATATTCAGAAGCTTCGTCTGGAGACAAGCGAGTTGCTCGGACAGATACTTTCTACAGCGGGTATCAGCAGTCGCGGGGTGGATATAACTATTCGTCCGACACGATTTATTTTGCAGAAGGGCTTTCTGAAATATGACGATATGCAAATGGATGTCGGCGATAACCCGGTTAATTTCGGCGGTGTTATAGGGCTGGACAAGAGTTTGAATATGACGGTTATTCTGCCTTATACTACGGCCGGCAAGACAACAAGAGTCGGCAAGGAGGTCGAAGGAACCAGGATATCGCTGCCTCTTAAAGGAACTGTCGACAAGCCGGAACTTGATTTAGGCAAATTACTTGAAGAGCAATTGAAGCAGCAGTTAATAAAAGAGCTCGAAGGGGTGCTGAAAAAATGAAGGGTCGGTTTTCGATAGGAGATTAAAATTAGAGTTTAAAGAGGGAAATGCGATGTTAGAGAGGATTTTAACAGCACCAACCAAGCAGATGGGCAGGGCAAGCCGTTTTTTGTTTTTTCAGGTCAAATTATGGTGGCACTGTTTGAGACTGCTGATGAAGAACCGGGCCAGCCAGCAGGCGGCGGCGCTTTCATATCATACTATCTTCGGTCTTGTTCCTCTCGGGATAGTGGCGCTGTTAATATTCCAGTCGTTTCCGGCATATCAGGGGATCGGGGACAAGGTCAAAGGTTTGGCTTACGAGCAGCTTCATCTTTCCACTATCGAGTATCCTGACCCGGCAAATCCGGAGGCGACAGTGAAGCTGACAGAACACTTTGACAAGATAGTCGGGCGTGTCTTTGTTGGGCTGAATGAAGGGACGATAGCGCTGTTGAGCGTAGTGATTATTATCTGGGCGGCGCTGGCTTTGCTGTCGACGATAGAAAGAGCTTTTAATAATATATGGCATGTCGGCAGAGGCAGGAGTTTTCTACATCGAATAATTAATTACTGGGCACTTCTGACGCTCGGGCCGTTGCTTCTCGGTGTGGGTATATTTATAACAACCCGATATACCATCATTGGCCGGATACAGAAGACGGTTTTGTCTCATATAGCTCCGTTTATTTTGTCTTACATAATAGCAGCGGTAGCGTTTTTTTTGCTTTACTTTATTTTGCCGAATACAAAGGTCAGGGCGAAGGCGGCTATTTTCGGAGCGATGGTGGCGGCTTTGGTCTGGAGCTTTGCGAAGTGGGGTTTCGGGTTATACGTTACGAAGCTTATTCCTTACAGTCAGGTTTACGGAGTTTTGGGACTTATACCGCTGGGCGTTTTCTGGA
This sequence comes from uncultured Pirellulales bacterium, assembly GCA_964507485.1. Taxonomy (GTDB): domain Bacteria; phylum Planctomycetota; class Phycisphaerae; order Sedimentisphaerales; family Anaerobacaceae; genus CAIYOL01. Next base: position 14,856 of record CAZDQP010000003.1, read on the forward strand.
TTTTTATCACGTGGGTCATCGTGCTGTTCGGACTGCAGTTGACGTTTACCACTCAGCACCTGAAGAGTCTTGACGCTGCCGAAATTGCGGCGGCGAAGAGGTCGGAGGATTATTTTATAGCCAACGACCTTACCGCTATCAATATAGCGAGAGAAGTCGCTGCGGCATTTGAGCAGAATAGCGCTCCGCTGGCGGCCGAGGTTATTTGCAGCAAATTAAATATACCAGCCGAGTTCGGCGAGAAGATTCTGAATCATCTTGTCAGCGGCGGAATTTTGGTGAAGAGCTCCGAACCGAAGGTCGGTTTTGTGCCTGCGAAAGACCCTGCAAATATCAGATTGTCTGATATTGCCGAGGTTTTATCCAAAGCGGGTTTTGCACAGTCGGTAGTCGGTCAGCCGGAGATACTCGTGAATGCAATTCGGTTGCAGCGAAATGCTTTGGCTGAGTACAGTTTAAAGCAAATCCTCAAATCTGAGGGTGAGGCTTAAAGAAGTTTATTCGCCGATGATTTTTCGAGGGCGATTTTTCTTTTTTCCATCAAAATCTCTACAGGCGAGTTGTACTATAATTTTCAACCAACGATACTTTCTTCGAGTTTCTCATCTTCCACTTCTATGTTTCGCTTTGGCAGTGCGAAGAAGAATGTAGAGCCTTGGCCGATTTCGGAGTCCAGCCAGATCTGTCCATCATATAATTCAATGATTTTCCGAACAATGGTCAAGCCTATTCCGCAACCTTCACTATCGTCAGAGTCTCCAAGGGCCTGGAAAATCCGGAAGATTCTCTCAAAGTGTTGCGGTGCGATGCCAGGGCCGTTGTCGGAAACACTAAATTCCCAGAGATTATCTTTCTCGATGTAGTCGATTGCGATGTGCCCTTCGGGTTTATCTATAAACTTGATTGCATTGGTAATAAGATGATAGAAAACCTGTTGCAAGTGTGTTTTTCTGCAGACAACGACGGGTAAGTTTTTGTTAAGGACTATTTTTATGTTGGAAGGCGGCCTGATATCGACAAGGATTTCTCCGATTAGTTTATTAAGGTCGACGGGATGTTCTTTGTGCTTTTCATTGGTGATTGTGGAGTAATGCAGGAGTGCATTTATTAGCTTAATTATCCGCTCTACTCTTTTTATCAGCATATCTACCTGCTGGCGGCCTTTGTCGTCAAATTTTTCGCGGTAATCTTCAGCCAGCCACTGTGCAAGCGTGCTGATGCCACGCAGAGGTGTTTTAAGGTCGTGAGCGGCAGAATAAGTGAATTCCTGAAGTTGTCTGTTGGACTGCGTTAGCAGGGCTATGGTTGACTTCAGATCTTTATTGAGTTTTTCAAGTGATTTCTCCGCCGTTTTTCTTTCAGTGATGTCGTGCGAGGTGGCCAACAAACGGTTAATGTTGCCGTTAGTGTCTTTGATTGGAGTGACTATAACCTCCCACCATTTTGGTGTGTTTTTAGCTGTTTCGAAATATCCGTAGAAGATACCTATATCACCCTGTTTTGCCTTTGAAATAGCTTCAAGGCAATCCTCCCTTTCCTTACCTTTCCAGAAATCAATGAACGAACTATTCAGATAAGGTTTTATATTATCTATCTCCAGCAGTTTTTGTCCGCCTCCGCTCATTGACAACAAGCGTCCATTTAAATCTAAGACTTCGATACAGTCGTGACTGCTTTCGATTACCCGTCTGGTAAATTCTTCGTTTTTCCGCAGCGCCTCCTCTGTCTTCTTTCGCTCTTCTATCTCTCGGTTGAGGTCTTCTATAGAAGTTGTTGTTCTTTGCAGGTCATGCGCCATCTGGTTGAATGACGCTGATAAAACTCCTATCTCATCTTTCTTTTCAATTTTTATTTTTATATCCAACTTGCCTTCACCTATTTTGGCGGCGGCATCTTTGAGGATTGTTATCGGTTTTGTGATTCTTTTAGACAGATAGACGCCGAATACAATTGCTAAGGCAAAGCTCAGGAGTATAATTAATCCCGATAAGATAAGTGTTGTGATTACAGTTTCGTATGCCTCTAAAACAGGTGATTCAACTATAACAGCCCAGTCAGGCATGCCGAGATGCGCATGATTGGCCACGACGCGATTTCCTTGGAGTCCTTTTACTATCTTGGCGTCGTCTTTATGTGTTTGTATATCCCCCTTTACAAATTCGTTTACCTCTTTAAGATGAGCTAAATTCTCTCCACGTAAAACGCGGCTGATGTCTCCAGCGGCGAGAAGATTGCCGTTCTTGTCTACTACGTAGGCCAAGCCTTGATCGCCGACTTTTATTCCACCTACTAAATCCCACATGAATTTCAGGTTCACCTCCGCCAGCAAGACTCCTTCAAAATCGCCAAGGATGTTTGTGACCGAGACAGTCATTATCACTAATGGTTCACTTGTTATTTCATCAATATATACCGGGCTGATATATGTTTGTACTTGACTTGCCTGAGACAACAAATCACTACTAACACGCTCTGTTAATTGACCTGAAACTAAACTTGATAGACGGGAGACCCTTGCCAGCTCCTGTTCCTTTGCGTTTAGCAGAACAGCCTGGCGAAAAGCCGGTTCAAGACCCAGCAGCTTCTCCAAGATCAGATTTTGTTTTTCTTGGTTGGTTTCTACGGGATTACTAAGATTGGCTGCTGCCTTTAGTGTTCGGAATTTTTCCTGAATGAAATTTTGAACTGTGTCGGCGGCATTCTGGGCAATAAATTTTTGCTCGTTAGTAATAAGTTTTTGTTGAGTCTGGAAGCTGAAATACATATTTAAGCTGCTGGAAATCAATAAGACCAGCGCGCTCAGGGCTAAAAAAGCTAGGGCCAGAGTAACCCACAAGCTCCGAAACGACTTATTTGTTTTCGCTTTAAATATCATATATTCTAATGGATTATTGTGTCTGCTCCGCTTAATAAACCTTCAGGTATATCCAATCCCATTCTTTGAGCCACGTTGTAATTGAGCCAGAGACTTGGTTGTGGAGTAATGACCATGAGTGTGCCAGCCGGTTTGCCTTTAAATATTTCATCAACGAGCATTGCAGACAACTTGCCCATTTCGATGTTGTCTGGTGCAAGATTAAAAAGAGCCCCGTTTTTGGTGGTATAGGGCATACCACCAGCAACGGGAATATTGTGCTCATCGGCAAACCCAATGATAATCTCAAAGCAATCCGGAGACTGAGTAAGAATCTCCGGCATTATAAATATGGCGTCGACACCAATATCCTTCAGTGCAGATCTTTTCTTTAGAGTATCCTGGAGTTCTTTTATGTTGTTGACAGTGTCTTCTACTAACGTCATTTCCAATTTTGGTGCGGTTTTATACAAGTTATCCAGCGAGGAAGAGGTGTTCGGGTAATGGGGGTCATAGATTAAGTAAACCCGTTTGGCACCAGGCACCAATTCGCGTAAAATTTCGAGACGCTTTGCGGTAATCTCAGGACCGGGGAAGCGCACACCGGTTATATTTCCACCGGGCTTGAGTATACTTTCTACTAAGTTGTTGCCCTCTAAGCCAGCTAGGGCGAAAACCACCGGAATATTTGTACCTTTTGTGGCGGTTTTAGCGGCTACGGCCGGTTCAGTGGGAAAAGCAAAAATTAAGTCAACCTTATCTTCAACGAATTCGTTAATGGCGCGTTCTACTCCTGCGGGGTCGGCATTTAATTTCCGGATGTCATAAATAATGTTTATGCCTTCGACGTATCCAAGTGTAGCCATTTTGGCCTTTAAGCCAGTTGCTATATCAACGAAAGCTTCTGCTCCGGAGACAATGCCAACTCGATATACTTTTTGTTGTTTCTTGCTGCCGCTGCTGAGAAGAATGTAACCTGCAGCCACCAAGGTTAGAATTAACAGCGTTTGTCCAATAAAATTAATTCGCTTACTTAAATTCTTCATAATCTCTTTCCTTGTTTAGCGATAATAACCTAACGAATTATCTTATCCGCCTTGGCTAATAAGCCTTCAGGTACATTCAGTCCGAGTTTCTGAGTCGCTTTGTAATTGATAGTGAGATAATTCTCGGCCGAGATAACGGGTATGGTGCCAGGTGGTGTACCTTTTAATATCTTATCAGCCAAGAATGCAGCCCGTTTGCCCTGAGGAACACTTTGAGGGATAAGTCCGAAAACAGACTCATATCCTCCCAATGGCATAAAGTTACCGCCGAACGGAATTTTATGTTCATCCGCAAATTTAGCCATTACTTTAAACGAGTCGGGCAACACACTAAGAGGTTCAGCTATTGCCAATATAGCGTCAGGAGGAGTGGTTGATTGGGCTTGTTCTTTCAGGGCAGTTTCGAGTTCTGTCGCATTATCAGCGGGAATTTCTGTCATTATTAAACCCGCGGCTGCAAAAGCGGAACGCAATGCTTCCAATTGACTTTTCACGATGGGATAATTCTTCATATAAGGTACCCACATTCGTTTGGCATTTGGTACCAACTCACGCATAATTTCAAAACGCTGGAGTGCGATGTCCGGACCAACCCAGCGCACGCCAGTGATATTTCCGCAAGGTTCCCGTACGCTGTTTACCAACCCGGTGTCTTCTGTGAAAGCATTGGCAAAAACCACGGGGATGTCTGTGCCCTGTGTGGCTGCCTTTGCCTCTATTGAGGCCTCGGTGGGAAACACGAAAATCAAGTCTACCCCGTCGGCGACAAACTGCTTGAGTATTTTATTGTATGCGTCCATATCAACATCTGTTCTCTGTACGTCATAAAAAATATTCTTGCCCTCAACGTATCCGAGCTCGGTCATTTTTTCCTCGAAACCATCTGTTATATCCGCAAAAAAATTCAGCCCAGACAAAATGCCCACCCTGTATACCTTCTGCGATTGCTTGCTACCACTGCTCAAAAGGACATAACCTGCAAATACGAGGATGAGAACGAAGAGTATTAGCCATACAAAACTGTTTCGCTTACTTAAATTCTTCATAACCTTTTTCCTTGTTTAGCAATAATAACCTAACGAATTATCTTGTCCGCTCTGCTTAACATTCCTTCAGGGACTGTTACTCCCAGTTCCTGAGTCACTTTGTAATTGAGCCTCAGACGTGATGGTGGTGTTGCTACCATAATTGAGCCAGCCGGAGTGCCTTTAAGGATTTTGTCGGCTAAGGGTGCAGCCATATTACCCATTTCAAGGTTGTCAGGGATGAAACTGAACATAGCTCCATGTTCTGCTGTGTAGACCAAACTGCCGCCGATAGGCACTTTATATTTAATTGCAAAATTTCTGATGATTTCCCAACCTTCAGGAGACTGGGTAAGAATCTCGGGCATTATCAGAATTGCATCGATGCCAATATCGCTTGATGCAGCCCGCACCTGCAGAGTAGCTTGAAGTTCTCTCATATTGTTGACACAGTCCTCCACTAATGTTATTCCTAAGGACGGTGCTACTTGGTGTAATTCCTCAAGCGCAGTAGGTGCTGTAGGGTAATTAGGGTCGTAGATTAAATAAATCCGTTTAGCATGAGGCACCAATTCGTGCAAAATCTCGAGACGCTTAACCGTGGCCTCCGGGCCAGGGAAGCGAATGCCGGTGATATTCCCGCCTGGCTTGAGTATGCTGTCTACCAGGTTATTCCCTTCTATGCCGGCTAAGGCGAAAACCACCGGAATGTTTGTACCTTTGGTGGCAGCCTTTGCAGCAAGGGCCGGCTCAGTGGGAAAAGCAAGGATTAAGTCAACTTTGTCTTTTATAAATTTTCTGACAGCTCGTTCAACTCCTACATGGTCAGCATTCAGTTTATGGAAGTCATAAAAAACATTTTTGTCTTCGACATATCCTAACTCAGTCATTTTGGCCTTGAATCCGTTCGCTATATCGGCAAAAGAATCTGCTCCAGAGACGATGCCTATTCGATATACTTTTTGAGGTTTTTTACTGCAGCTGTTCAAAAGGATAAAACCTGTAAATAGTACGGTTAGGAGTAACAATATTTTTCGAACAGAACAAATTTTGTTGCTTGAGTTCATTTTAAGTACCTTCTTTATTTAGTAATAATCTAACGAATTATCTCATCTGATCTACTTATTAGACCTTTGGGTAATTTCAATCCCAATCTGCTAATTACTTTGTAATTCAGCCTCAATCGCGGCGGCGGCGTTAACACCATAATTGAGCCGGCCGGCGTCCCCTTAAAGATTCTGTCAGCCAAGGTTGCGGCCATTTCACCTACTTCAAAAAAGTCAGGAACAAAACTAAACATAGAGCCGAGGTCTGCCGCAAATTCGGCTCCGCCTGAGATAGGCACTTTGTGCTTATTAGCAAACTTTAGAATTTCCTCAAACCCATCAGGTGAATTATTAACAATATCAGGCATAATTTGAATCGCATCAATGCCGATATCGTCTAACGCAGATCGTTGTTTTAGGGCAGATCTCAATTCTTCTATGTTGTTAACAGTATCCTCAACCAATTTAATTCCCAATGATGACGCACTAGGCCGCAATCCTCCAAGTGACGCAGACGCATTGGGATAACGTGGGTCGTATATCAGATAAACCCGTTTTGCATAAGGCGCCAATTCGTGCAAAATCTCGAGACACTTAACCGTGCACTCCGGCCCTGGGTAGCGCACACCAGTGATATTTCCGCCGGGGTGTGATATGCTTTCTATGAGGTTATTTCCTTCTACACCCGCCATAGCGAAAATAACAGGAATATCTGTGCCTTCAACGGCGGATTTGGCTGCCAAGGCTGTCGAGGTCGGAAAAGCAAGAATCAGGCCCACTTTATTGGTAACGAATTTGTTAACCGCTTGCACCACCGCAGCATGGTCGTTTTCCAAGCTCTCGAGGTCATAAACAATGTTTTTGCCTTCGATATATCCCAACTCCGCCATTTTCATTTTGAAGCCATCTGCAATATCGGCAAAAGTTTCCGTTCCAGAGACAATACCCACCCGGTATACCTTCTGTGATTGCCTGCTACCACTGCTCAAAAGGACATAACCTGCAAATACCAAGATGAGAACGAAGAGTATTGGCCATACAAAACTTATTCGCCTACTTATATTCATTGCAACCACCTTTCTTATTTAGTGACAATAATCTAACGTATTATTTCGTCCGCTCTGCTTAGCAAACCTTCTGGTACCTCAATTCCCATTTGCTGTGCCACTTTGTAATTTATCTCAAAAAGATATTCAGGTGAAACAACAGGGATTTTTCCTACTGGTGTGCCTCTGAATACCTTATCTACAGTTGTTGCCACCTGTTTGCCGATAGAAAATGAATTGACATGCACACCAAAGAGAGACCCGTAATCTCCAACAATCATTATGGCACCAGCAGAGGGTATCTTGTATTCATATGAAAACTTGCCAATTACTTCGAAGGCATCAGGCGTTACGAAAAGGGGTTCAGCCACAGTCATTATGGCATCAAAACCAATATCATCCAGCTGAGATATCCTATCGAGTTCGGCCTTAAGCTCTGATGCATTGTCTGCAGGGAATTCAATCAGCGTTACACCAGCAGCCTTAGCCACTGGTCGCAAGGCTTCCAATTGAGGGGTCACAATCGGATAACCTCTCTGATAGGGAATCCATATTGTTTTTACTTCTGGCATTAATTCAAGCAGTACTTCAAAACGCTTAATAGAGATATCGGGACCAGGGTACCGAACGCCTGTAGTATGACCCCTTGGATGACTCACACTCTCAACAATATTCATATCCTCTATGGCAGCACATGCAAAAACTATAGGGATATCTGTTCCTTTGGTAATTTCCTGTGTTTCCATTGTTGCTTCAGTTGGGAACGGAAAAATCAGGTCTACTTTGTCATTCACAAATTTTTGTATCAAATGCTGATTACCTATAGGGACTTCAACCTTCTGAATATCGTAGATGATATTTTCCCCCTCAACATAACCAAGCTCAGTCATTTTTTCCTTGAATCCATCTATTATTGGTGCAAGATATTCCAGACCAGACAGAACGCCTACTCGATATACCTTTTGTGATTGCTTGGTACCACTGCTCAAAATGACATAACCTGCAAATACCAAGATAAGAACGAAGAGTATTGGCAATACAAAACTGATTCGCCTACTTATATTCATTGCAACCACCTTCCTTATTTAATAATAATCTAATGAATCATTTCGTTTACCTTGTAATCGTATATGCCCGAGCCATCAGACCTTCGCTCACGTTCAGTCCAAGTTTTTGGGTAAGTTTGTAATTTATGCCCAGATCGTTGTCAGCTGTAATGACAGGAAGAGTACCAGCAGGAGTACCTCTTAACACTTTATCTGCCTGAATTGCAGCCAGGCTGCCCATTTTGGTATTGGCAGGATGAAAACCAATTACCGGCCCATAGGCTTCTTTTAAGACCACGGCACTTCCTATAGGTATATTATACTCATCAGCAAACTTGTATACTACTTCGACGAATTCAGGTGTTATAGCAAAAGGTTCAGCCAGCATCAAAATTGCATCCATCCCTATATCATCTGAGGAAGCGCGCTCATCAATATAATCCCTGAGCTCTTGTGGAGTGGCAAAGGGTCCATCTATTAAAGTTAGGTCCAGTTCTAACGCAACTGGCTTAATGGCTTCAATTTGAGGAACAGTTGTTGGATAATCTTTAAGATAAGGTACCCAGATTCGTTTGGCTTGCGGTGCTACTTCATGCAGGATTTCCAGCTTTTTAGTCGCGCTTTCGGTAGTGGGATAGCGCACACCAGTGATATTGCCGCCGGGATTACTTACACTCTCTACTATGCCAGTTCCTTCTATTAAAGCGCAGGTAAAGACAACTGGGACTCCTGAGCCCGCTGCGGCCTTCCTGGCCTCTATCGTTGCTTCGGTTGCGAACGAAAATACCATATCAACTTTTTCATCCACATACTTTTGAACGACTTGCTCATTTCCAACAGGCAGAGGTGCCATATATACGTCGTAAAATATATTCTCACCTTCGGTATAACCCAATTCTGCCATTTTCTCTTTGAAAGAATCAAGTATATCACTAATGGCTCGCCCGCCGGTCCAAAGGACACCTATCCGATAAACCTTTTCTTCTTTTTTTTCACTGCAACCGCTTAAAAAGAAACAGCATGCAGCTAATAAGGTTAGGAATAATATTTTCAGTTTCCAATTTTGTTTATTCATAATCATTTTAGCCGACCTCCTTTTCTAACGAATTATCTTATCCGCCTTGCTCAACAAGCCTTCAGGCACATTCAACCCAAGTTCCTGTGCCACTTTGTAATTGACTGTCAAAACAGGATCAGCTGAAACCACCGGAATAGTACCAGCTGGGGTACCATTGAGGATTTTGTCAGCCAGAGGTGCGGCCTGCCTGCCAACTTGAGCAGGATCAACTGTCAGAATAAAAACACACTTACCACCTGTGCCGTGATAAGGTATCTTGTGTTCAGCCACAAACTCTGAGATAACCGCAATAGCGTCGGGAAACACGGCCATAGGTTCAGCTATATGCATTATGGCATCTATGCCAATATCGGCCGATTGAGATCGCGCCTTCAGATCGGCCTTAATATCCTTCACGCTGGTGACGGGCAGTTCCACCAACGTTATGCCCGAGGCCGAGGCCGCCGGTCGCAATACCTCAAGCTGGTGGGGTACAGTAGGGTAACCTTTCATATAGGGTAGTAATATTCTTTTAGCCTGCGGCGCCACCTCGAGTAAAATCTCAAGACTCTTGATGGCAATGTCCCGGCTAGGATACTGAACACCAGTCATATTACCGCCTGGTTCCCTCACACTCTCGACAAGGTCGAATCCTTCGATAAAAGCATTGGCGAAAAGTACGGGAATGTCAGTCCCCTGGGTGGCGGTTTTGGCCGCTAAGGACACCTCTGTGGGAAATGTAAAAATCAAATCAACCTCATTGGCAACGAATCTTTCCAAGGCGCGCTGTTCCTTGGCCGGTTCAAAGTTCGTTCTCTGTATGTCGTAGATGATGTTGTCCCCTTCGACGTAGCCTAACTCTGTCATTTTGTCCTTGAAGCCATCGAATGTACCGGCAAGAAAATCTAAACCTGACAGAGCACCCACCCTATACACCTTTTGTGGTTTTTTGCTACCACTGCTCAAAAGAAGGTAACCTGCAGTCGCAAGGATTAGAATCAACAGCATTAGTCCAACAAGATTAGTTCGCTTACTTAAATTCTTCATAATTTATTTCCTTATTTAGCAATAATAACCTAACGAATTATATTGTCCGCTCTGCCCAACATTCCTTCAGGGACTGTTACTCCCAATTCCTGAGCTACTTTGTAATTGATTTCAAAATAACTCTCTGATGAAACAACAGGGATTGTGCCGGTAGGAGTACCCTTGAGTATTTTGTCAGCCAAGACTGCTGCCTGTTGGCCCGTTTTATGGACGTCAACATTTATTCCGAAAATAGAGCCATAATCCCCGACCGCCATTAAGGCGCCACCGATAGGCAATTTATATTCGGCTGCAAACTTGGCCATTACTTCAAAGGCATCAGGTGTCACGGCAAGAGGTTCAGCTATAAACAATATGGCATCCATACCGATATCGTTTGATTTCCTTCTTGCATCAAGCTCAGTCTGAATTTCTGCTGCGTCGTTTGCTGGAAATTCTATCAATGTTATGTCCGCAGCCGTAGCCGCCGGCTGCAAAGCCTCCAACTGGCTGGTTACAATTGGGTAACCTCTTTGATAGGGTACCCACATCTTTCTGGCTTCGGGCGCTAGTTCTCGCATAACCTCAAAACGCTTGATAGCGAGGTCCGGGCCAGGGTATCTGACGCCAGTAATATGGCCTCCTGGTTGAGGCACGCTCTTTACTAAGTTGGTTCCTTCTATGTTGGCAAAGCAAAAAAGCAATGGGATGTTTGTTCCATCTGTAGCTGCCTTGGCTGCCATAGAGACCTCGGTGGGGAACGTGAAAATCAGGTCAACCTTTTCTTCCACAAACTGTTTGAGGATTTTTTCTTCTTTCACAGGTTCAAAATTCGTTCTCTTGATGTTGTAAACTATGTTTTCGCCTTCTATGTATCCCAACTCGGTCATCTTGGCTTTGAAACTGTCTGGTATGGTGCTGATATAATCCAGGCCGCACAAAATACCCACCCGATACACCTTTTGTTTTTTTGTGCCGCAATTACTGAAAAGCACACAAAGCGCAACTAACAGGGCGAGAATCAGCATTTTTTGGAAAGAGATATTTTTTGTTTTCATTTTTTTAGCCCCTATATTTTCTTTTGTTACTTTTTTCTTTTCATTTTCTTCAACCGACAGCATTGACTTGGAATTCCTCTTTTTCCACAACTTCTATTTTCTGTTTTGGCAATGTAAAAAAGAAGGTGCTTCCTTCGCCTACCTTCGATTGAATCCATATCTTGCCACCATACATCTCAACAATTTTCTTTACCAGCGTAAGACCAATACCGGTGCTTTCAAACTCGTTATGTGTTGATATTGTCTGGAATATTTGGAATATTTTTTCAAAGTATTCCTCTTCAATCCCCGGTCCATTATCAGCGACGCTGAATTTCCAGAATTCATCTTCTTCAACACAGCCGACTTTTATCTGGCCTTGCGGCTTATCCATATATTTTATGGCATTACTGAGCAAGTTCTGGAATACCTGCATAATGCGAGTTCGCCCACATTCGATTGTGGGCAGTTCGTTTTCAACAGCGATAGAGATGTTTTTCGGAGGGGAAAGCGTGTCGATAATTTCTGTAATGAGTTCACTCAGGTTCACTATGGCCTTTTCTTCCTCGACACGTCCGACCCTGGAGTACTGCAATACACCCTCGATGAGGTTATGCATCCGATCTACACGGTTGTTAAGCAGGCTTATTTTCTCTTTACCATCACTATCGAGCTTGTCCGCATAATCTTTCGATATCAGTTCGGCGAGGATTTTAATGCCGCGAAGCGGGGCTTTTAAATCGTGCGATACGATGTGTGCAAAGTCTTTTAATTCCTGATTAATTTTCTCCAGTTGCTTTAGCAGTCGGTCCTGGTGTTGCTCCGCTTTTTTGCGCTCAGCAATCTCTTTACTTAGAGTCTCGTTGCTCTTCTCCAAACCTCCTTTTGCTTCTTCCAAGTCCTGGTTTGCAATAGTTAATTCAGACGTACGTTTTTTCACTCGGTCCTCTAATTCATCACGGGCTGATTTTAACGCATCTTCTCTGCTCTGAATATTAATGCGCATTATATTAAAAGCTGCGGCGAGGTCTGTAAGCTCGTCATTACCTTCAACTGGAATAGGATTTTTCGTATCGCCATCCGCCAAGCGTAATGCCCCAGCTCTCAAAGCAAGAATACGGCTGGATATTGATCGAGACAAGATGAAAGTGATAATAACGCCTCCGATGATTCCCGTAATTGATATTAATGAGAATATATGCCTTTCCGTCTCTAACTCGGTGATTGATTGAGCATAATCTTGTTGCGCTTGCTGTTCTATTTTGGTTGATATCTGTTCCAAATATTTAGAAAACATCTGGAATCTTGGAAAAGAGGAGTACCTGCTTATTTCCTTGGCTTTTTCCATATTCATAGATTTTGTATGCTGCATACTCTGCTCCAAAGTCTTTCTATATAACTCCCAGCTGTGCAATAAGGAGCGTGCTGTTTCATCTTCTTCTGGAATAAAGGACAAGATAGATTTGTGAAGATCTTTTTCAAATGACTCTACGAGGGTATGTAAGTTGTCGATCCCTCCAGAAATAGTATAGTAATCATTAATTTCTGAAAATTCTACTTCAAGAAGTCGAATTTCATTTGCGCGGTAATGAAGCTGGTTTATCTGCGCCAGTGATCGCACTTGCTTGCTAATCACAGTATTTAGCAAGTCGGAAGTGTATTTAATGATTTTATTTCCAGATATTAAGGTGACACCTATAATGAGACAGAGTATTCCAAAACTTGTTAAAAGCTTATAAAAAAATCTTATTTTTATTTTCTTTTGAGTATCGCCCATAAGAAAATATTCACCTTCAGTACACTGCCATTAATGATAGGCCGAGACAAGAAAAGACTCTCGCGGGAAATTCTTCATAAATGATCGCCAATAACGAGCCTGTTTCTCCCTTCCATATTTTTCCGTTATTTCTTCCCATTCAATTGCTGTCCGTTCCATTGCTTCCTTGGCCGTCAATTCTCCCTTTCCAGCTAACAGTAAATTCTTATTGAGCGCTTGAATATACTCGGTGTCTCCCGGCAATCCTGTTCCTGCTGGCGTAGTATTGGCAATTTGCTGTTTCAGACTGTCGAGTACTTGCTTGGTATAAATGGACCATAAGTGTTTATCAGTTATGTGATTCATTCGATATGGATCAGCTATTCCACTTGTCACTGATACACTACGGATGGATATATCCGGGTCAGACAACCACATCGCGAACAAAAACGCCAACTCTTTTTGCTTGCTTGTGTTGGCTACCACTAAATTGTTTCCGTAGATAAAGCTGGGCCTTTTGACTAATCTGTTGTCAATTATTGCTCCCGGCATGGGAACGCAGGTAAACTTGTCCTTAATTGCGGAAGAGTCTAAATTAAACACTTTTGCCCCAGCTAGGGTTATAATACATGAGAATCCGTCACCTTTTTTAAAAAAGGGCATGGTATAGTTATAGTCGTTACCTTCTTTCAATACGTCAGGGGGCGAAAAGGGTATGGTTGCCAGATAGCTATTCGTGGCGGCGACACCAGAGGGAGAATTGATAAGTGGATGCATATTCTCATCAAATAAATATTGATTGGGATTTGCACGGCATGTGTATCGCGGAATCCAAAACATCCACCCAGTTAATGGGTCTCTCTGCTCGCATGATCCATAGAAGCCATCTCTGTAATTATGGAAAAACTCTACTAAATCCTGATATTCATCCCAGGTTTTTGGTGTGGTAAGTTCGCGGTTGTATTTCTTTTTAAAGTTTTCTCTATGTACAGGATCATCTATGAGGTCTTTTCTTAAATATAAAACCGTTATATCCCCATCAGCGGGAACGGCCACGACTTTATTATCAAACTCTGTTTGCGCCTTTGGCAATATATATCCGTCGACTGGATTGTCATCGAAGACAAATCCATATTTTTTAACAAGTGGTGTCAGGTCGGCTATGTAGCCGCCCACATATAAGTCAGGGTATTCACGCTGTCGGGCGACCGTAATGTCTATATCCGTGTTCTCTTTAACATAATCCAGCACCGCTCTCTGTGGCATAATTCTGGCATCAATCAATATCCCGGTCTGTTCCTCCCATTCGGTTTTAATTGTAAAATTGTCTCCCCAAAAGTTGTTAATATTTCCTTGTTTTACTAAAAGTTTGAGAGTGGCATCTTTTTCAATTTCTCCTGTTTCCACAAGTTTCTTAACGGCGGCCATTGCCTGTTTTGCCTGCTCTCCAGCCAGCGATTCGGGGGGATTTATAGCGATATGCGCAACAGTAAAGGTCAGCAAGCATATCCAATAATGTGAAAACCTTCTTTTTCGCAGATTCATAACACCAACCTTTCAATATTTAAGATACTTATTAAACCAGCTTCCACTCTGTCCTTATATTCAGGCAACATACTATGCACCTTGGTCGCCATTTCCCTTAGCGTGTTTTAATGTCGTATCGTAGCTACCATCACGGAAGCCTATGAAGTCAAAAAGCTTCATTACAGTTAAAAGGTCGGGGGCAACGGTCCAAATCGGCTGTTACCCTTACACCTTATAAATAAAAAAATCCTGTCTATTCAATGGTCTACTGCTTATTCAGTTTTCCATTTGACAGGTTCATATTTTTCGCTAAAGTGCACCAATTGCCAGCCAGTGAGTTCAATTTTATCCGTCATTTTTGGAGCCAAGTCGAACCATCTTACCAATGGAGGCGACTCCATGTGCTCAGTTTTCCATATTTTGTAGTCATACCAATTTTCATAAAACATTACTTTTGTCCGGTCCGGTGCCATAGTATCCTTATCAAGATTCACGTGCATATCATAGTTGATGCAGCCTCGCTCCAGATGGGTAAGAGGTATCAGGCTAAGCATTTCCTTGTGGGCTGCATCTACAAATTCGGGTTTGATAAAGAGCTGGGCCATAAGCGAAAGCTGCTTCTCTGGGTCTGGTGCTTTTCCCCGGAAGGTTGGATTGGTGTTTGATTCATACATTTCCCAAATGGTAAGTTCAATTTTCTCAGTTACTTTTGGAGCCATATCAAACCAAGTTTTAAGGTAGGGCATCTTCATATGAAGGTCCCAATCCTCTCTGCTTCGCCAATTTTCGTAAAACAAATACATCCTGGGGTTTACTTTTAACGTATCCAAATCGATATTCACATGCATGTCATATTGGAGGCACCCCGGCTCTTTATGGGTTAGGGGCACCAGCTTGAGGAGTTCCTGCTTGACTTTGTCCTCGAACCCGGGTTTCACATGGACGACAGCGACAACCGTTAGTTTCTTGTTGTTTCCTGCGAAGACAGGGGTGCTGGCCGCCAGCGAAATAACCGTAATCAGGAAGACCGATAGATTTGTTCTTCTTATCATAATAATACTCCTTTCTTATTAATCTTTTTTGCGTCACCTTAGGACAAAACTCTATTTTTATAGTTCCAAAAAAGGTAAATCATATGACACTAGCTTTCTAATGTTTGACCGACGCCTTTTTTCCATTGTCATAATTTGTTTTAGAATCTGTAGGTTGTGTTTAAGCCGCACCACAGTTCATCCTCGTCGTTAACAGAATCTTCCATAGAAATCTGGTAGTTTACAAAGGGTGTTATGGTAAAGTTTCCTTTTTTGAAGTCTGTGCTTATGCCTAAGACGGAATGGGACCAATCATGTTCTACAGCAGCGCCGCCAAATCCATCGTTATAGGTTAAGTTCCCGTATAATTTGAAGGCTTGTGTTTCCCCTTCACCCCAAAAGTCAGGCATCTCAAAATCGTATCCGAGGCCAAATATGTGAATGAAACCTTCACATCCGCGAATGTTTGAATTGCTTCTGCTGGCCCATAGATAGCCGATGTAATAGCTTGGTGTAATGCAGCCGTTACCTGCTTTGATGAGCCCCGGCCAGAAAAAGGTTGTTCCTAGTTCTTGACTGTCATTTTTGCGTTTTATGAGTTCCGGTTTGCCGTAATAGAAGTAATTCGCAACTATATTGGTAGCATAGGGAGTATCTTTCAGAAGAGCGCCTGAGTAGAAAGCAGCGTAGTGCAGGTCTCGAGAATTTGAAAGTCCTTTTGCTAAGCCGTAGCCACCTATGACCTTTCCACTAAAACCCGTATCACCCAAGGTTACTCCGATTACAGGAATAAAGACTCCGTGGTCGTCCATTAGGTCAAAGCCTTGCCACATGTGTTTGCTTTGAACCGTAGCAGTTACGTCAATCGAAATTTTACCCTCGATACCGCGTCGTATGTCCAAAAGGTCAAAACCATACCACAAGTACTTGATTATAGGCACGGAATTTGGGTCAGATCCCAATTGGCATTTTTTAGTTTCTTGCCCCTGGCAGAGGCCAACAATACTCAACAAAAACAAAAGATTTAGCAGTACCATTCTGGCTTTCATGATAGATCTCCTTAAAAAATCCCCATAAAAAGAGTTAATAACCACCCAAGATGTCTGCGTACATACGCATGCACCTTACAATTAGTCAGGAATTCGACATTATTGCCCTGTGGTATAAGGTAGGGAATGCTGTCAAACCATAAAATGTCGCAAGCTTCTTTCCGCCCATGCGTTAAGATGGAGAATCCCCGTTTTATTGGGGGTGTTTGGGGGCTATTGGGATCACAAAATCTTAATATGCTGATAGCACTTTTCAGGATTGTTATAATATAGGACCTAAATTCTTATCGAAATGTATAGACATAGTATGGATAAAAGGTAAGGATTCTGAAAAAGCTGAAGGGAGAAGTATAAAAAATGGTGCTGGTAAGCTGCGGTGCTAAAGGACGGCGGAATTAAGTTTATTACCGTCTGGGCTCTTAACCCAAATTAAATTTTTTTCAAAATCAAGTACCATGACGGTGTCTTGAAAGCATTGCATACCCAATAGCCCTTGGCTGCCTTCTATAATCGGGCTGTTGTCCGGGAAGACGGAGAGCTTTAAATTTTTGACGGTTCTGTTGCCAACTTCAATTTTTGCTATGGTGCCCTGCTTGCAGGTGAGCCTGCCGATGTAAGGATAAAGAGCTTTGCCTTCAATTAGGGTTACGTCTTGTATTTTCTTGTTCATTCGGCTCCAAAGCTTTGTACCAACGGTAAGGCCCTCGTTGTTTCCTGTATCAAGTTGAAGTTTGGCTTCCTCTCCTGTAATGGGGAGATTTACTAATAGAAAAGCGTTGCCTTGCATATCTTCTTCAATCACAAACGAATATTGCGCCCACGAGTTTGACCCTTGTTGTTCAACAAAGCTGTCAAGTGAGAAGTATACTTCTCCGTTTACATTATCAAATTCAATGTATTTAAATTGCCTCAATATTGGTAGTCCCACTACGATAGTTTTATCCTTAAAAATCGGCAGGCCAAACAAACGAACTTCCGTATGTCGTTGTTGATAATAACAGGGCCATCCGGTCAAACTCATCTGCCCTATACAGAGTTCGTCCAAATCACATATCCCCCAGTTGGCCGATTCACCGTTATTTTTCTGAAACGGATAAAACGCCAGTTTATTTTCTCGAAGATGAATGTCATTAACAAAAATGGCGGCTGATGCCCCAGTGTCCAGTATAACCGGATATGCTCTGCCATTATGCAGGACACCTTTTACAACTGACCAGAAGTTTTTGCCGCGATGAGAGTAGTACTTGACTCGCCAGATAGATGGTTGTTCTGTACTTTCTGTTGTTTGACTGGCACAACTACGTCTTCCGCCAAAAATGTTCTTTGAATACAAAGACTTATTGATGAGCAGCGGTTGGGCTGTATTTGTTTTGTTCTTGAGGCTGCTTCCATCAATTATCACAACTTCTGAGGGCTGAACCGAGCAACCGACCTGCAAAAGCAGAAGTGAATTCAGCAAAATAAAAAAGATTGTCTTCCGCACACCATCTCCTCCAAGTGGATGCCCCATAGTAAATTAGTTTTTAGCTGATGTTACCCCACGTAAAACACAAATTCAGATGACTGGAAACTAAAAGCCAGTATACCATTTTGGCTGTTTTCTGTCAAGCTTTTCCTGCCCAAGCTCGGTGGTGATGTGCCATTTTATAGGGGTTTTAGCAATAAGTAATGCTGTTTCTCAGTACGGTTTTGAACAAATCCTTGGTGATGATGAGATAGATTAAAACTATTTATTCACCGATGATTTTTACGAGGGCGCGTTTTTTTCTTTTTCCGTCGAATTCTCCGTAGAAGATCTGTTCCCAGGGGCCGAAGTCAAGCCGACCGTTTGTTACAGCCACGACTACTTCGCGTCCCATTATTGTGCGTTTTAGGTGAGCATCGGCATTGTCCTCGAAGCCGTTATGGCGGTATTGTGAATACGGCTTTTCAGGAGCCAATTTTTCCAGCCAAACTTCGAAATCGTGGTGCAGGCCGGATTCGTCATCGTTGATAAAAACACTGGCGGTGATGTGCATAGCATTGACAAGACATAAGCCCTCTTTGATGTTGCTTTCTTGCAGGCAATCTTCGACCTGCGGGGTGATGTTGATGAGTTCGCGTCTGCTTCTTGTGTTGAACCACAATTCTTTTCTAAAGCTTTTCATTGGTTTTCTCCATCTAGGAAATTGTTGTTTTTATGATAAGTCCACATCGAAGGGCAGAGTTAAATGCAGTCTTATGGTCTTATCCAAAGAAGCGACAAGCCATTGTTTCTCCGGTGTTGACTGGCCTAACAACGAAAGAATGTCACGGTCTATATTTTCGGTATTTTTTTCGCCTTTCCAGAAGGCATTAAGCGTATTCGAAATAATCCTCACTCTGTCGCATAGGGGGCTTAGTTTGATATTTCGTGAGCAACACGCAAATGGTTTGTCCGGGTGGAGGTCTCCGCCGATTGCCTTGAGAATAATAACCAAAGCTCCTACGAAGTCCCAGTGACATGGCATCATCATATCTATAGCCATTGCTAGGGAAACCTTTGATTTCCGGCCATCTACCGTATCATGTATGATAGTCTGCTTTGTTTTCTCGAGGAATGCCGAGTTGTCCTTGTAGTGCCCTCCTGCAGGGGCCGCACTTGGTTCGCCGTAATCTCCTAAATCCAGAGCCAATCTGTAATAACGGCGGCTCGGCTCCAGAGCTTCGGTAACCCTGTCTATGACTCGCTGAACCTGCCATATCTTAAGAGGATTCGATTGGCCGATGAAGCTTACGAGTTTATCTGCAGGGACACCGCCAACATCTGTATTTTTGACTTTATCGGTAGAATCTTCGCACCAGGCAGAGAGGATATCACGGCAATTCTGCAGTTCCTGTTTTCGCTTGGGCGGGCGTACATTAGATTGTTCCAGACAGTGGCCAGCGGCGATGGATTTTATAATGTACTCGGCTTCTTTGTCTGCTTCGTGATAACACAATTCGAAGCGAGTTATAAGCTGTCTTACAGATTTTGTCTGTTCATCTAACGGGGCGATAGAATCTTCCATAGCATCTATGGCCAGAAGTTCCTTATCTTCAGGAAAACTCTTGTCATCAGGCCCGTAGCAGTTCAGCCAGCAGGGTCTTAAGTTGTTATCCATAAAGAAATCCTTTCCGCAGGCTGTTCTTTATTTCTGTAACAGTTTCCTGTAAATGGTTTCGATGGTATCGACCATTGTGTTTGGTGCGAATTTGTCTTTTACGGATTCTCGGCCAGCTTTGCCGAGCTTGCTTCTTAAATCGGCGTTTTCAATTAACTCTGCGCAGGCGTTTATTAGTTGCTCGACGTTTTTCGGTTCAATGAGTCGGCCGGTTTTTTCGTTCACGACTTCTCTTGCGCCGTCGACATCAAAAGAGACGGCCGGTTTTGCGCAGAGCATTGCCTGCGGCAGGGTTCTGGCAAGCCCTTCGCGCAGAGAGCAGTGAACGAGAATATCCGAGGAGGCAATCGCAACTGGAATTTGGCGCGGCGGCAGAAGGCCGGTGAATTTGATTTTTTCGGAAAGTCCCAGATAGCGAACCTGTTTTTTGTAATGTTCCGAGAGATTGCCGTCCCCGACGAAAAGCCAGATTGCGTTTTTTTGTTGTCTGGAGAGTGTTTTGGCTGATTCGATGATGTAATCGTGGCCTTTGAGCATAAACAGCCGTGCAATGGTAACGAGCACGATAGCATCTTCAGCAATTCCGTATTTTTGGCGGAAGGTTCTTTTGAGCTGTTCGGAGATTGGCTGCAGGAAATCATCTTCCTCGATTGCGGAATAGGCGGTTGTGAACTGTTCGGGATGGCCGATACCGGCGGCGAGCACCTGGTTAGTCATCGCATCGGCGACACTGATGAAGAAGTCGGTCCTTTTTGCGGCGGATTTTTCGACGGCGATGTAGAATTTATTTATCAGCTCATTCTGGTATGGATGGAAGGCTAGGCCGTGAATTGTGTGGACGACTTTCATATTGCCTAAGCTGTGGGCGGCGAAACGGCCGAGAATACCCGCCTTGGCCGAATGCGTATGGACAATATCAGGCTGGATTTCTTTCAGGTGTTTTTTTATCGCCCTGTAGGCCGGGATGTCGTGAAACGGATTAATCTGCCGGCGCAGAGAGTTAATTACGACTGTTTTGTATTTTTGGTTTTTAGTTTGTTTGAATAATTGGCCTTCAGGTCCCAAAGCCGGGCCGGTGATGAGGGTGACATCGTGGCCTCGTTGCGCAAGCAGTTTACAGGTGATAAGCGTATTTTCCTGCGCCCCGCCGAGAATTAAACGAGTTATTATGTGAACAATTTTCATTGAAAAACAGCTTGGGCTAACGCCCATCACAAAAACTATACTCTGGTTCTACCCTCTTGGTCTAAAACAATTCTCAGACCCTCATGTCCCTTTTGTTTTTCTGTTAAACTTATGTGAAGATGATAACCTTCCTCGTAATTGCCTTCGGCAAGCTGGGCGAATAATCTCGCAAAAGCGCCACAGGCCTGTTTGTTTAATGAGAGGATTACTTTATCTCCGTGTTGGGTGCTATCAGGGATTAAACTAAATTGATATTTTGCTATATGTTCTAGGTCGTTATCAAAATCTACAAAGATTGAATCATCACCTGTGATTTCAAAATTAAACTCTTTTTCTAAAGACATTATAAATCCTTTCGCCTCAGTATTTAATCCACATCAGGCACAATCCTGCGGCCGGGGCGATGGGGCCGGCGGCTGTGCGGTCTTTTGCTTCAAGAATTTTGGTTATTTTTTCGGGTTTTAATTTTGCCCTGCCGACTTCGACGAGAGTCCCGACGATATTTCTGACCATATTATACAGGAAACCGTCGCCTTCGGTATCGATATATATCCGCTCATTGTCACGGGCAACGTCGCAGTTAAAAATTGTCCTCACAGAACTCTCGCGGGTGTCAGCGGCGGCGGCGAAGGATTTGAAGTCCTTTTTTCCGATTAGCAGTTTTGCGCCTTCAGCCACAGCGGCGGTATCGAGTTTTTCGGGGATATGCCAGCAGTGCCTGATTTGCAGGACGGGCCTGATTCGGCCGTTAAAAATCGTGTAGCGGTACAGTTTACTTTTGACCGCTCCCATCAAATCGAAACCGTTTGGAACCTCGGCCGCTTCGATAACCATAATATCCGGCGGCAGTTTATCTGTAATTGCCTTGGCCAGATTTTCGGTGGGTATTGGCGAATCGATTTGCACAAGACCGACCTGGCCGAGGGCGCTGACGCCTGCGTCTGTTCTGCTTGCGCCGAAAAGCCGGACGTCACCACCGACCAGATTTCGGACCGCTTCTGTGAGCAGGCCCTGTATGGTTTTTTTGCCGGGCTGGATTTGCCAGCCGGAGTAATCGCTGCCGTCGTACTGGATTGTCAGCTTTATGTTGCGTATCGCCATTTGGGCGATTATAGCAACTTTTCTGCGATTTGGACAGCGTTGAGGGCGGCACCTTTTCGCAACTGGTCACCTGCGACCCAGAGATTGATGCCCCTGTTTTCAGGGATTGATTTGTCCTGACGG
The DNA here is from genome assembly GCA_964507485.1 of uncultured Pirellulales bacterium. Taxonomy (GTDB): domain Bacteria; phylum Planctomycetota; class Phycisphaerae; order Sedimentisphaerales; family Anaerobacaceae; genus CAIYOL01. The sequence goes on from CAZDQP010000003.1 coordinate 36,933, forward strand.
ATTCGGCCGACGAAGATATTGTCTTTGTCGGTGGCGTCGGTTGGCATCGGGAAGCGATTATTTTTGCGGTCATCCAGTACTGAAACGCCCGGTGCCGTGCTCAGCAGGTCCCTGACCTGGTCGGGGGTGATGGGGTCGGAAAATTCAAGGTTGATGCTCTCGCAATGGGCGCGGAATACGGGTATTCGAATGCAGGTACAGGTGATTGCGATACTAGGGCAATCGAAAATTTTCTTGGTTTCCTTGACCATTTTTGATTCTTCGAGGTTGTAGCCGTCGGCGTCGAGCTGCGAGTTATGGCTGAAGCAGTTAAACGCTATCTGATAGGGAAAAGCGCTGCAAGTCGGCTTTTTGCCATCAAGAATTTCCCGGGTTTGATTTTCCAGTTCGAGCATAGCCGACATCCCCGCTCCGCTGGCCGCCTGATAGGTGCTGATGACCATTCTTTTGACAGGGTTTGCCTTGTGCAGCGGCCAAACGGGGACGATGCCGATTATAGTCGAGCAGTTCGGGTTTGCGATGATACCTTTGTGCTCTTTTATTTTCTCCGGGTTTATTTCAGGAATTATCAGCGGGACATCGGGGTCCATTCTAAAGGCGGAGGAGTTATCTACAACAACCGCTCCGGCATTGACGGCGGCGGGTGCGAATTCCTTACTCCTGTCTCCGCCGGCGCTGAACAAAGCGATATCGATGCGTTCGAAGCTGTTTTTCGATAGTTGCTCGATGATATATTCCTTGCCTTTGAAATCGATTTTTTTGCCGGCCGAACGGCTGCTTGCAAGGACTTTTAGGGAGTCAAAGGCGAAATGCCGCTGTTCGAGGATTTTTAGAAATTCCTGTCCCACAGCGCCGGTTACACCTGCGATTGCCAGATTACAACCCATATTTGTAGACTCCTAAATTTTTCTCAAACATAATAAGGGGGCAGCCCGTAAGAAGGGCTGCCCTTAAAACTCTAAAATTTGCAACCGCCGGGAATTATAACATTTGTGCTGTAATAAAGCAATATCCGTTGGCTAATATATACTATTTATTCCGCTGCTGGTTCGGCGGCTTTTTTTGCCATATTTCAGCCATTACGGAGGCGGTAATGATGCAGATGAAGACAAAAACAGCTGCGGGCAGTGCTGTTTTTTCACCGAAGTGTTTGAGTGCCAGGGCTGTGCCTAATCCGGCGTTTTGCATTCCAATCTCGATGGCAAGTGTCCGTTTTCTGTTTTGAGCCATCTTGAAGAAAGTACCTGCGCCGTAACCGGCTAACATTCCATATACATTTAGAATTATAACCGCGGCGAGAATCAGGCCTGTAGCTTTCGGTAAATAATCCCTGTTCAGGGCTATAACGAGCGAACAGATAAATATTATAAAAGTTACCGATATGGCAGGAAAAACCGGCAGGACCTTTTCTAATTTTTCCCTGAAAAAATGCCTGACGCCGAAGCCGATAAACAGGGGTAGAATTACCATATAAATTACGCTGATAACCATATTCCAAAAGGGAATGGGCAGTTGCGAGCGTGCCAGCAGAAAAGTCAGTGCCGGCGTTAATAACGGGCAGAGCAGAGTTGATACAGTTGTTAGTGAAACCGAGTATGCAGTGTCGGCTTTGGCTATGTAGCTCATAACGTTACTTGCCATTGCCCCGGGAGCTGAGCCCGTCAGTATCAGGCCGACTGCAATCTCAGGCGGGAAGGTGAAGATTTTAGCGAGGATGAAAGCACCTAGCGGCATAATAGTAAATTGTGCGCAGGCACCGATGAGAATAATAATAGGTTTTTGGGTGATTCGCTTGAAATCCTCGAGTTGCAATACCGCGCCGATGCCGAACATTGTCAGGGCGAAGAAATGCTGGTTATAGTCTTTCAGGGCAATGAAAGGAGCAGGAAAGAAATACGCCGCAATTCCGAACAGGATGACCCAGGCGGCGAAATACTTTGTATAAAAAGATAAAATCCTGCCAAGCATAGCTATTGAGTTTAACGTTGCGTTCCGGACGTGACAATATATTTATATCCCCCAAAATAAAAGCCCCGCTTTCTTAGAACGGGGCGGAGGTATTTAATCCTTCTGTTACGACAATTTCAGCACAACAAGAGTGCGGTAACTTCCAACGTTGATTAGCAGCAGGACTTTTCCGGACCCGGAGGCCCTTAACATAGCCCGGTCAAAATCTTTTAGGTTTCTGACGGGCCTGCGGTCAACTTCCATAATGAGCATTCCGGGCGTAATACCCTTTTGAGCAGCTTCCGAATCCGGCTCGACGTAGGTAATTATGACTCCCTGCTGACCTTCGTAGCCGTGGCGTTCGGCCAAATCGTCCGTGAGGTTCTGAACGGTGATGCCTAATTGTTTCATCATTTTTTCGGGGGCTTTTGTGCTTTTAAACTGTTCAGAGCTCTCACCGAGTTCGGCTTCGAGAGTTTCACGGCTGCCGTTGCGGATAACGACGATTTTTGCCTTGGTACCGGGCCTTAGTGTTGCGACGCGGTTGCGGAACGCACTGATTTCTTCGACTTTTTTTCCGTTAAATTCGACAATTACATCGTATCGTTTAATACCGGCCTTTTCGGCGGCGGAGCCTTCGATTACTTCGGTGACGACTAAACCTTTGGAATCCTTGAGGCCTAAAGATTCTGCCAGGTCCGGGTCGATGTCGTCAATAATAATGCCCAGCGCACCGTATACCACTTTTCCCCCTTCGAGGAACTGATTATAGATGAATTTAGCCATATTGATGGGGATTGCGAAACCTATACCGATATTTCCGCTTGGTCCAAGTATAGCGGTGTTTATGCCGATCACCCTCCCGTCGAGATTGAGCAGAGGGCCGCCGGAATTGCCGGGATTTATGGCGGCGTCGGTCTGGATGAAGTTTTCGTATTCAGCAAGGCGGAAGCCGCTTCGACCCTTTGCGCTTACGATACCGGCTGTGACAGTGTGGCTTAAGCCGAAAGGATTCCCGATTGCGATGACCCATTCGCCGACTTCGAGTGTGTCGGAATCAGCCAGTTCGAGGGTGGGAAGCTTATCGGCGTCAATTTTTATCACTGCAACCTCAGATTCGGGGTCGGAGCCGATAATTTTTGCTTTAAGCTCCCGGCCGTCTGCAAGTTTGACCTCAATGTCTTCGGAGTCGCCGACAAGATGGTTGTTCGTAAGGATATAGCCGTCAGAAGAGACAATAAAGCCGGAGCCCTGTACCGAGCGCTGGAATTTACGCGGCTGAATGGAACGCTGGCGCGGAGAAGGATGCCCAAAGAACCGTTCGAAGAAGTCATCGCCGAAGGGGTCGCCAAAGGGCCAGTCGGGCATTGTCGAGTATTCCTGTGTAAAAGTCTGGTTGGCTTTGATTCCGACAACAGCCGGCGAGGCCTTTTCGGCTATTGTGGCAAAGGCCTTACCCATCTGGCGCAGGGTATCAATACTGCTTGTGTCCTGCGCAGGGGCCGAGGGCGCGATGGTCAAGAGTAAAACTATTAGAAAGGCTGAAATGACATAATGGCGTGATAAGGAACTGTTTTGCTTGAGGTTAATAGTCTGCATTGCGGACTCCTGATTCTTTAATAAAATTTGAGAATTTCATTATGAACAGCAACTAAGACGAACAGCACTTATACGATTTTACTGCCGAATAAGTTCGAACCACAATCTTTTTTGTCTCAGCTTTGCTGGGTAATTTGATGGTTATATTAGCCGATTTCCTCGTCAATCCAGCCGAGCAGCTCTTTCAGGTCATCAATGGTAATATCGCCCATATGCGCGATTCTAAAGGTTTGTTCCTTGAGCTTCCCGTAGCCGTTCCCAAAAATGGTATTGTGCTTCTCCTGGATTGCATTAATCGTTTTAGCTACATCTATTCCCTTGGTGTTTTTGACCGTAGTGAGGGTATTTGAAGCATATTTTTCCTCGCAGAAGAGCTCGAAATTTTCCTTCGCCCAGCTTCTGACAAATTCGCCCATTTCTTTATGTCTATCCCATATGTTTTCCATTCCTTCGGCGAGTAACTTTTCGCACTGGTAGTTTAGGGCCATAATATGGGGGATATTCGGCGTAGTAGGTGTCTGACTTTTTTCCGCTGATTTTGCGAAGTTCTGGAAATCGAAATAATATCCTCTATGGGGAACTTTTTTGCTTTTTTCCAGCGCTCGGTTGCTGACGGCGGCGACAGCAAGTCCGGGAGGAATAGCAAAGGCCTTCTGGACCGATGCGAACGCCACGTCCCAGCCGAGCTCATCGAAATGTAAAGGAAGACCCACCATTGCGCTGACGGCGTCTACAAAGACAAGGACATCCGGGTATTTTTCCTTCATCATATTGCTGACTTCATAAAGCGGATTTGTCAGGCCGGTACTTGTTTCGTTGTACACAAGTGTAACAGCGGCGTATTTACCGCTCGACAATTTTTCGTCAATCATTTCGGGCAGAACGGGTTTTCCCCAGTCGACTTTTATTTCTTCTACGTTTCTGCCGCAGCTTTTCGCTACACCGGCCCATTTGTCACTAAAGGCGCCGCAGCAGGTGCACAGAATGGTTTCGTCGAAGTCCACGCAGTTGCGAATAGCCGCCTCCCAAACACCGGAAGCTGAAGATGTGGACAGAAAAACTTTCTGCTCTGTAAAGAGAATTTTTTTGAGCATATCGGTTGTCTGGGAATGCAATTGAGCATATTCTTTGCCCCGATGTCCCAGTGTAGGACGTGCGAGCTGCTGCAGAACATCTTCATTAACCTTTACCGGCCCTGGAATGAATAATCTTGGCGGGTTTTTCCAATCTACCATATAGTTGCTCCTGAGTAAAATTATAGTTTGTTAATGGTTAATCCTGAATAAATTTTCGGAAAGAAATAAGTCGACTTTTGGGGCATCTTTTCGCCAGCATCGGTGACCATTTTTAATTGTTCCATCTTTATTGGATTCATAAAGAAGGCCGCTTGTTTCTGCCCTGCATCGACTTTTGCGATGGATTCGTCAATTGCGGAGTCAGTATCTTTTATATATTCCAGAAGTTTGCCGTTTGCGGGCTGGTTCTCGCCGAGGCCTAATAATTTTTCGAGGATGAGTTTGTGCAACACGGAGACGTCAAGCGATTTCCAGCGATTGCTCATATCCGGTGTAGCTGAATTCATTGCTTGTTTGTCTTTTAGAGCGGCTGTATAGAAGGTGTTGTTACCGAGATAAACTCCGAATATATTTTTATTGTTATCGCATTCGGCTTTCATCTGCGCAAGCATTTTTTGTTTCCCGGCCGCTTTGTCATTGGCTTGAGAACTAAGATTATACTCGGAGATTTCAAAGTCTTTTTTAAGTGAGGCGATTAATTTAGCGGCGTTGAAATCTTCGAGATTGCCGACAAGACGATGGGTGGCCAGTATAGCCAGCCCCTTATGGCAGGCATTGGCGAAAGCAAACATTTGGTATCTCGCTGCAGGATTGGTGATTTCTTTGGAGTAAGCCAGACCGGTCCCGTAGCGGTGATGACCGTCAGCTATGATGCAGGTTTTGTCGAGCATCATTTTTGTAATTGCGTCTATATTTTCTTTGGATGTTATTGCGAACAAACGGTGCCGGACGTTTTGTTCATCAACGAAATCTGTAAGCGGTTGTTGGCCGACGGTTTTTTCGATAATTTTATCTGCGATTTTTTGCTCATCTTCGTAGAGCATAAAAACCGAGCCAAAGTCGGCTGCGGTTGCTTTTTTAAGATTTAGCCGGTCGATCTTTGGTTCATCGAAGGTTTGTTCATGGTCTTTTACGGTTTTACCGAGTTCTTCAAGTTTCGCCAAAGCAATGAAGCTGAGGCGTTGAAAAGCGGCACCGGCTAATTCGAAATCCTGGACATAAGGATAAATGGCCTCGTCGGCGTCCTGTTTCAGAGCGCCTTTTTCTACCCAGTTCTTAAAATATTTGGCGGCATTTGTGTATGGGTTATCATCGGCGGCATCGGATGGCGAGGTTTTGCCTTTGATTATGCGCACAATGTTATATTCACTTTTTTCATAGAGCGCCTGCTGCTGGTTAGGGTTTATGACATCATAGGGCGGCGCAATACAATCGCCCACGTTGCCGACAACAGCCGCATTAAATCTAAATGCTTTGAAGGGCTTTACTTCCATATTTGTATTCTTTGAGCGTACTTATTTAAAATTGTCAATGCTTACGAAATCCAAAATCATACCTAAAAAAGGGCTGTTTGTCAAAGGTGTATTGGTAAATAGCTGGAATTAAAGTACGGGCAAGCTTTTTTTAGACAAAAGGGGTTTGTCGGCAGTGTGTAGAGGTAGGGGAAATTTTTTTAGAAATTCCCGGTTTTTGACTTGACGATAACGTTAAGTTTGTATATAATCTTAATAAACTTACTTGACAAAGGAGGTCTGTTATGAAGCTAACTACGAAAAGTGAGTATTCGATTCTGGCGATTCTTTACGTTGCTAGGAATGAAAAGAAAGGATTTATCAAGATTGAGGAGATTTGCTCGAAGTGCGAGATCCCCGAGAATTACCTGGTACTTTTGTTCTCGATATTAAGGCAGAACGGATACATAAAAACCAGAAGAGGGGCCAGCGGGGGTTATAAACTGGCGAAGCCGGCATCTAAGATAAGCGTGGCGGAAATAGTGCGGCTTATGGACGGTGCTCTTGCGCCGACGGAATCGGTGAGTAAATATTTCTTTTCGTCCACTCCTTTGTCAAAAGAAAAACAGATAGTAAAAGTGTTCAAGGGAATACGCGATTACGTTTCGAACAAGCTCGAAGCATTGAAACTTTCTGATTTAGTTTGAGTTTAATTGTTATGTAGAGAATCGAAAAAAAAGAGGTTGCCATTACAGGGGTTGTATAGGGAGGCATAAACAAAATGTTTGAATTATCACTTTTGATGATTGTTATTATAGTGGTGGTCGCTTTTTTGTGCGAGTATATGGACTCCACACTTGGTATGGGATACGGCACGACTTTGACACCGGTATTTTTGCTTATGGGCTTTTCACCAATGCAGATTGTGCCGGTGATTTTGCTGTCTGAATTAGTAAGCGGGCTGTTAGCGGGAATTTTTCATCATCGTGAAGGTAATGTAGACTTAAAGCCAAAGACAGCAGATATATTCAAGATTAGAAATATGCTGAGTCCTCTTGGTTATATTGAAACTTTTCACAAGACTGTTCCCCTGCACCTGAAGGTCGCTATACTTCTGGCGGTGTGCAGTATTTTTGGTACTGTCGCCGCGGTTTTTATTGCGGTGAGCATTCCGAAATTCTGGCTAAAACTTTACATCGGCTGTTTAGTATTGTCGATGGGGATAATTATTCTGGTTTGTTTCAATAGGAATTTCAGGTTCTCTTGGAAAAGAATTAGTCTTTTGGGTTTGATTGCCTCCTTTAATAAAGGGATGAGCGGCGGAGGATACGGACCTGTAGTAACCGGCGGACAGGTTCTGTCGGGGGTTGAGGGCAAAAGCGCTGTCGGGATTACATCTTTGGCTGAGGGCTTGACCTGTTTGGTGGGTGTAATTATGTATGTTTTTGTTTGCAGAAAACCGGTAGACTGGACGCTTGCCCCTTATATTATCATCGGGGCGGTACTGTCGGTGCCTCTCTCGGCCAAGAGCGTAAAAGTAATTAGCGAGAGAAAGCTCAAGGTGGCGATTGCAATTCTTACCATAGCTCTGGGCATATTGACTATTGTGAAGACGGTAATGTAACGGTATAAGCCGTGAGGAACCGGAGTTAACGGTCTTGAATCAATTTTGTATGGCAGGAGGTTTCCGATGACAATAAACAACAGGGTATTTTTAGTAGCGATGATTTTAGCTGTTTTGTTGGCTGGCGAGGTCTGTTTTGCTACGGACGACGGAGATTTTCAGTGGTGGAGCGCAGCAGGCCTTTCTTTTGATGTTAGTAAAGATTGGGAATTTACATTTAAGGAGGAACTTCGATTTGAGGAAAGCGCGAGAAATCTTTACCACCATCATTCTGAAGCGGGATTTGTGTATAAGAGTCTTGCCGACTGGATGGACTTAGGGTTCAACTACAGGCAGGCGTATGAGAAGGACAGCGCAGGCAAATGGAGAGAGGAGAACCAGCCGAGCTTTCATTTTACACTGAAAGGTAAATTGCTCGGTCTTGATATAAGTGACAGGTCGCGATTTGAATATCGCCACAGAGAAAACAGGGACGGTGTTTGGCGGTACAGGAATAAGGTTACGGTGAAGCTGCCGCTTGAGCTTACTTCGCTTAAACTGAAACCTTATCTGGCGGACGAGATATTTATCACTCTTAACGATGACAATGTTGACAGGAACAGGTTTTATGCGGGAGCTTCATTTAAACTGGCGAAGAACCTGAAGGGCGATGTTTATTATATGTGGCAGTCGAGCAGGGCCAGCGACAACTGGACGGATATCAACGTGCTCGGGACGGCGCTGAAATTCAGTTTTTAGATTTTTTCTTTTCCACGAGGCATTTGTTTATCGCTGCGGCGGCGATTCGGCCCTGGCCCATTGCGAGGATGACGGTGGCGGCTCCTAAAACGATGTCGCCGCCTGCGTAAACCCCTTCGAGCGAAGTCTTGCAATTTTCATCGACAACGATATTTCCCCACTTGTTAAACTCCAGCCCGGGTGTTGTCTGTTTAATCAGAGGGTTTGCGATGTTGCCGATGGCGATTATTACAGTATCAACCTCGATTTGGAATTCCGAACCTTCTATGGGGACAGGCCTTCGCCGGCCTGACTCGTCGGGCTCGCCGAGTTTATATTTTAAACATTCGATAGCGCTCACTCGGCTGTCTTGGTCAGCAATTATTCGCTTCGGACTTTGCAGCAGATGAAATACAACTCCCTCCTCCTTTGCATGATGGACTTCTTCGATTCGTGCGGGCATTTCCTTTTCGCTTCTTCGGTATATCAGGTAGACTTTTTCTGCTCCGAGCCGAACGGCTGTTCTCGCTGAGTCCATAGCAACATTGCCGCCGCCGATGACCGCAACTTTTTTTGCGAGCGCTATCGGTGTGTCCGCGCCTTTACCGAACTTGTAGGCCTTCATAAGATTTGCGCGAGTGAGATATTCATTGGCGCTGTAAACTCCGACGGAAGACTCCCCTTCGATTCCCATAAATCTTGGCAGGCCTGCCCCGACACCGATGTAAACTGCGTCGAAACCGTCCTCCTCCATAAGCTGTTCGATGGTTCTTATTTTACCCACGACGAAGTTGCAGACTATTTTCACGCCCATTTTGGTGAGGGTATCGATTTCTTCCCGGACGATTGCCTTCGGCAGTCTGAATTCGGGAATACCGTAGACCATAACGCCGCCGGGTTTGTGAAAGGCCTCGAATATAGTGACATCGTGGCCAGCCCTTCTTGTATCAGTGGCGGCGACGATACCGCCGGGGCCTGAGCCGATTACGGCGACTTTCATTCCTGTCTCGGGCGCAACAGACGGAACGCCGTCTTTTTTTTGGTCGAGGTCGGCGACAAATCTTTCCAGCCGCCCGATTGAAACAGCTTTAGTTGGGTCTTTGAATTTTATGCCGACCGTACAGGTCTGCTGACACTGGACTTCCTGCGGACATACCCGGCCGCAGACGGCCGGAAGAAGAGAATTTTCCTTGATGATATCAAGGGCTTTTTTGAAATCGCCTTCTGCGATGGCTGCTATGAAATCCTTTATCTTTATCTGGACGGGACAGCCCTTGACGCAGGGCGCATTTTTGCATTGAAGGCACCGCATAGCTTCGAGCCTGGCCTGCGTTTCGGTATAGCCGGTCGCCACTTCGCTGACGTTGCTTCTTCTTTCGACGGCGTCCTGGGCAGGCATGTCCTGCGGAGGGATTTTATATCTGTCGGCAGCTGTGATGCCTGTTTTTTTCTTTTCCGAAATCTGCTTAAGAAGTTCTTGTCTTTCTTTTTCGGTCATAATTATTCATCGTTCGTTTTATCAAGGCCTATTTTACATCTGTGTTCTTTATACAGCTCGTGGGCTTTTTGTTCGTCGCTTCTGTAGGCGCTTAATCTTTTCATCATCAGGTCGAAGTTGACTTTGTGGCCGTCGAACTCCGGCCCGTCGACGCACACAAATTTTGGCTGACCGTCGTATTCGATTCTGCACCCGCCGCACATGCCGGTACCATCAACCATAATCGTGTTGAGTGAAACTTGTATAGGGACGTCAAACTGTTTTGTCACCTCGCAGCAAAATTTCATCATTATAGCCGGTCCGATTGCAAAAACTTGGTCTGGTTTTGGCTGATGTTGGCAGAGTTCTTTTAAAGGTTCGGTTACAAGCGCCTTTCGTCCGTACGAGCCGTCATCGGTTGTGATTATCAGTTCGTCGCTTAAGGCGGCAAACTCATCTTCGAGTATGAGTAGCCCCTTTGTTCTTGTGCCGAGGATGCTGATGATTTTGTTTCCGGCCTTTTTGAGCGCTTTGACGATTGGCAGCAAAGGGGCGTTGCCGATTCCCCCGCCGACACACACGGCTGTACCAAAATTTTTTATGTGCGTTGGTTTGCCCAGCGGTCCGACAATATTGTTTATTTGTTCGCCTGTTTTCATATCGGCCAGTTCGGCCGTGGTTTTACCGACGCGCTGCCAAATCAGCCGGATAGTCCCCTTCTGCGGGTCGGCATCGGCGATTGTCAGCGGAATTCGCTCGCTGTATTCGCTCGTTATGGCAATAATGACGAATTGGCCCGGATTCGCCGCTCGGGCGATGAGCGGCGCCTCGACATTAGCGGTGAAGATGTCTTCGCCAAGCTGGCTTTTTGTGACAATTTTGTGCGACACTTTTAAATTCTTTCAGTTCAGAAACAATAAAACTCTTATTTTGCATAAAAATGGATTGTTTGTCAAGATATGCCTTGACGTGCTGCAGGTTAATCGTTGGGCGGCGATGTTTTTGTATTATTCGTGCTGAGCGATGAATACATCGAACTCTGGACCGAACTGCCGTAGGTAGCAGAGAGAATATGCACGCTTAAAAGCCAGCAGCGGTAGCAGTATTACGGTCCCAATATAGGGTACATACAGCAGCGCGCTCACGCAGCACAAGCAGCATCCTATACAGGCCCCGATGAATATAATTGTCCCTATAACTATTGATATGACAATTTGAAAGAGGATGTATAGCGTGAGACGGGCTTTGTTTACTGAGAGAATTGTCAGGAATTCCCGCCAGGCATCTGTACAGCTTTCTGTTCGCAGAAACATTATCGGCACGATAAAGTCGAATGTAAACTTCTTCACTAAGAGCAGAATCATCGAGAGAATGAATACGACCGTACCGAAGGCCACAATCCCGAAAACAGAAACTATCGTCGGGGCCGCCCCTGCCGTCATTGCGACGACGAACAGGATGATGATTATTACTGGCACAGCTACTACAAAGAAACCGATTACGCCCAGAACCAGTCGGAACAGAAAGAGACTGTTGCCGTGTTTCCTGAACTTGTGCCAGGGGATTCTGACTTCCGCTTTATTTTCCGCGACACAGTGAAGAAACATAAATTTGCCTCGGCTGTTAATCCAGGCAATAACAAGACCCAGACATATTACTGCGGTTATGATGATTATGCCGGTAGGGATAATCCAGAACAGGTTTGCCAGGAGATATTCCTTCGCTGTGTTAAGGGCTTCCGCTATTTCGGCCTGATGTTCGTGTGGCCCTTGTGGCCCGCTCCAGTTACCGCCGCCGCCTCCCCCGCCGCCGGTCCCCAGATGTGCAAGCCAGGCGCAGAACCCGATGACAAACCATCTGCCCAAATCGAAGGGCTTAAAGAGCATTATCTTTATCCTTTCGATGGCCGGGCTTATTGGGTCGATTACGCTTATTCTGTTTGTTTCTTCGGCAGCCATAATATATGTCCTCCGGGCCGGGTCAGCCGTTAGCGTTCTGTTTTTGCTTCAGCATACGCAGCTCCCTGCGTACAGGCCAGTCGGCGAAAGCTAAGAAAAAGGCCATAATTATATTCACCATAGGTATGAGCATTAACAGGCCCAATGCCCAGCTATAGCCGGCATTCGAGAAAATCTTGCAATAGATAAGCAGCTTTATTGCGACGGTAACCAGGGAAACAAATGCCAAGAGAAATATAAGGGCTATTACAAAAACGGGTTCCATTTCTGGACACTCTTGAAATGCGACACAGGAATCCATATTCTCTCCTTTCGGTTATGAAAATTTCAATCATGGAGCGGTTAATGCTGAAAACGCAGTATACCACGCCGCCGTCTGTTTGCAAGGAAAATGTATTCTCAGAATCACTATGGTGGTAAGGCGGTAATCCGAAAATATTTATCCCCTCGAAGCGGCAGCTTGCCCTGCGGGCGGCCTCCGGAAGCAAAAGCAAAATAATCGGTTAGCCCTGCCGCTCATGACAGGAGGGTACTTTGCCCGGGTTTGCAGGCGTTATGAATGCTTTTATGACTTCTTTGCTGTAGCATACTCTCAAAGCGGTAGTCTCAACTCAAATAGTAAACCTGTGGCAAGCTTCATCGAACCAACCGAATAGGATATTTGTTTCTCGTCTCTGATGGTGCTTCACAGCTGAGTATTCAACGATAAAAAAATCATCGAGAAGCATCGCTACCGGGTATAAATGACCACAATCAGGCAAATCAAAACATAGCAGAGGAAAAGAAGCAGGTAAATTAAGTTTACGGTACTCAGGGTAAAAGTTAATGCGGCAATTGATGCTATTATCGTAACGCCCGGCTTAGTCCCTGCCGCGCCGACGATTGTAGCCAGAAAGCCGACATCGAGCGAAGAGGCAGTCACTGTACCGGCTGCCGATGCCGCCTTTGCAGGAGCAGTCATCAGACCGAATAAACCTAAGGCGGCCAGCAGCAGTTCCCCGCCGAAGCCGCGACGAGACAACTGCCTTTTAAGCAGGTGCTTCGCGCGGAAGAACAACACCCTTGCCCGCAGTTCCTTGCAGCCCAGCATCTCGCCAATTTCAGCATACGACATCTGCTCGAAACATCGCAAAATCAGGATGTTTCTGTACATAAGCTTCAGTTTCGCCATCGCCTGAAACATCGCATCCGAAAGTTCCCTGCGTATCAATTGATTAAGGCCGTCAGTATGTTCTCGTGATGCATTTTCTGATAAAAATTCTTTGCTGAAGTCTGACATTTGCACCATACGTTCCCGCCTGCAGTCTCTGAAATGGTGCTGAACCTGGCCCAGTGCTGTGCGGAACAGCCAAAACCAAAACCGTTCAATACATTTCAAATCTTTTAGAGATTCCACCATCTTAAGCAGAGTTTCCTGCAATAGGTCCTGTGTTAAATCATAATTTAAGGTAATCCGGTAAATATATGCAAAAAGTCTCCCCTCGACTAATTGGGCAAGGTCGCTCATGCTTTGCTGGTTGCCAAGCTGTGCCTGCCTGATTAGTGGAGCTATGTCGGCATTGTCATTTTTATTGTCCACTTATTTTAATAGTCCATAAACCTGCGGTTTCGTTACATTTTTCCGGCCATCTTCCGCAGATTTTACTAAACACACGACATTAAGGGTATTCTCACGGCAAAATTTTAAAAAATCTGTGTAACGACATCCACAGAATCTGGACTTTATATTTTGAGGCTTCACTAAATTTGTGGAATATTTGCGGAGAATATTTTCTTTTAAACGAGCCTGACAGGAGGACATAAAAATGTTTCGGATATTATCTGTAGCATCGATTTTGGGTATATTGGTATTTTCCTCTGTTTCCCTTGGCTTATTCGGCCAAATCTCTTCTACCGGCTCGGCTTATATATTTGTAGACCTTAATGAACTGCACGTCCCATCTGAATATCCTACTATTCAGGCGGCGGTTGATGATTCTAACGATGGCGATACCGTCATCGTCGCCCCCGGCACCTATACCGGCGATGGTAACCGCGACCTTGACTTCCTCGGCAAGGAAATCACCGTCCGAAGCACTAACCCCGACGACCCTTGTGTAGTTGTCGCCACGATAATCGACTGCGATGGTTCGCCAAATGAGCCGCACCGTGGCTTCTATTTCCATAATGACGAAGATGCAAATTCAGTTCTGCAGGGTCTCACCATCACAAATGGCGATGCCAATATTGGTGGTGCTATTTTCTGCTACGCCTCAAGCCCGGCTGTGAAGAATTGCATCTTAATCAAAAATGTGTCTAAGTGGGATGGTGGTGGAGTATTTAACTATGATTATAGCAGCCCTGAGTTTACAAACTGCACATTTACGGACAACTCGGCAGGACAAAACGGCGGCGGGATAAAAAATTGGGACAGCAGCGCAACTCTGAATAATTGCATCTTCACCAAAAACGTGGCTAAGTATGGTGGCGGTGGAATATATCACAAAAATGGCAGCCTCAAGGCCGTAAACTGCACATTTACCGAAAACTCTGCCTACTTCGACGACTACCCCTACCCCTCCACCCCCCCATTCGGAGGCGCGATGTCCAATCATTACGGCAGCTTGACAATAGCCAACTGCACATTTACCGGCAACTCGGCAGGTTACGGCGGCGGGTTGTACAACGGCGTGTACGACTCCGACACTAACTTGGCGGTGACAAACTGCACCTTCAGCGGTAACTCGGCAGGCTATTACGGCGGCGGGATGTCCGATAGTTGGAGTAACACTAAATTAACCAACTGCACATTCTACGCTAACTCAGCCCAATATGGTGGTGGGATGGACGTCTACGATAGTACCATAACGGCCGGTAATTGCATTCTCTGGGATGATGTGCCTCAGGAAATACATTTATGGGTTGGCACAGTAACTGTATCCTACAGCGACGTTAAAGGCGGTTGGTCTGGAACCGGCAATATCAACGCCGACCCCTGCTTTGTTGATGCGGATGCTGACGACTATCATTTAAAAAGCGCCGGCTGGCGTTGGGACACCCAGCGTAAGGTCTGGACCTGGGACGATGTCACCAGCCGCTGTATTGACGCCGGCAACCCCGGCTCACCGCTTGCCGACGAATTGCTTTCCATTCCCGATGACCCGAATGACGAATGGGGACACAATCTTCGCATAAATATGGGTACCCTCGGTGG
>CAZDQP010000004.1:0-41383 GCA_964507485.1 uncultured Pirellulales bacterium
TGTCGCAGTAGTTTTTTGCCGAGGCCATATATCCGATGGGGGCATCCAGCCAGACGTAGAAGAACTTGTTTTCCTCTCCGGGGATTTTGAAGCCGAAATACGGGCCATCCCTGGAGATGTCCCAGTCTTTAAGGCCTGTTTCAAACCACTCATCGAGTTTGTTTGCCACGGATTGCTGGGTGTAGCCCTTGGTGATAAGGTCTTTGAGTTGTTGCTCGTAATCGGAGAGCTTGAAAAAGTAGTGTTCGCTTTCTTTTCTGACCGGTTTAGTTGCGCAGGTCGCACAGCGGGGATTAACCAGGTCGGTGGACTGGTAAGTTCCGCTGCAGACTTCACAGGAGTCGCCGTACTGGTCTTCGGCACCGCATCTTGGGCAGGTGCCGCGGATGTACCTATCGGGCAGGAACATACTGCAATTTTCGCAATAGGATTGCTCGACATTCCGTTTGGCGATTGAACCGGCTTTATTGAGCGAGTTGAAAATTAACTCGCTGAGCTGTTTATTTTCGGGGGAATGCGTAGTGTAATAATTGTCGAACTCTATGAAAAAGCTGTCGAAATCCACTTTGTGCTCTGTATGCATACGCTCGATTAACTGTTCCGGGGTAATTCCTTTGGTGCGGGCACTTATCATAATGGGTGTGCCGTGGGTATCATCGGCACAAAAGTAGAGGCATTCGCTGCCGCACATTTTTTGGAAGCGTACCCAGATGTCGGTCTGGAGATATTCGACGAGGTGGCCCATATGTATGGGGCCGTTAGCGTAAGGCAGGGCTGATGTTACAACGATTTTGCGGGGCATAGCTTTTCCTTAACGGTTACTACTTTTTGTTTTCCTTGTTTTGTAGGTTTTGATTATTTGGGTTGCTGCTTTGCTTATTCTTTTCGTTTGCTGCCTGGGGGATTATCTTAAGCTCATCGACGGGGACGGCTATTTTTATGCCGTCGTCGTGTTCTACTAAAACCAGTTGTGTTAAAATCTGCGTATCGATGACTTTTCCCCTGCCGTGTTCGGTTTTTACGACGGTGTTCTTTTTCGGTAAGCTCTTTTTAAGTTCGGTATAGGTTTTATCTTCGTATCGCAGGCAGCATTTGAGTCTTCCGCAGTATCCGGAGATTTTAGAGGGGTCGAGAGTCGCCTTTTGCATTTTAGCCATTCGCATATTGACCGGTTTTAGGGCTTTAAGGAACCTTATGCAGCAGCATTCCTGTCCACAGCTTTCTATGTCGCCGAGGAGCATTGCTTCGTCTCGTGAGCCGATTTGGCGCATTTCTATTCTCGTCTGGTGTTCGCGAGCGATTTTCTTTACCAGCTCGCGGAAGTCCACCCTGCCGTCAGATGTAAAATAGAAGATTAGCCGTTCTCCGCCGAATATGTGTTCTGCGTCGACTATTTTCATCGGCAGGTTCAGCTCTTTAACAAAGCGCCTGCAGCATTTGAGCTCTTCTTCTGCGATTTTTTGCAGATGTCTTTCTTCGCTTATATCATCGGGGGTTGCGTAGCGAATGAATTTGCCTGCTTTGTCGACGGAGATATCGATTTCGCTGTCGTCGTAATATTTGTTGATTTGGTCCTGACTTAATTTAAATTGTCCTGCTCTGTAGGGACAGAACTGGCCTACGATGCGGCCCAGTTCAAGGCCTCTGTTGGTTTTTACGACGACCCTGGTGGGTACTTTTGGTATGTGGGCTTCGTGGTGCTCGAACCAGCCGAGGGTGTTTATTCGGCCGTAGCTGACAAGCATATATTTTTTATTTTTTGTCTGCTTTGGCTTTGTTGCTGCGGTGTCCGCCATTTCAGCTGCCTACTTTATTCGCGTTAACGTTACTGCTTCTAAACCTTTATTGTATCAAAAGCTGCGAGATTTAACAATAGCTGTTCAAAAATAAGCTTTTCGTTGACACTAGAATCAATCCACCGCATTGTTTTGTAGGCGTCAGCGATTTTTTCTGCCAACTGCTCGGAGCTGAAACGATTGGCTATGCTTTTTATTTGCTCATTCTGGTCGGAATTGATGAAATTTTTTGGCTCTGTGAAGTTTATTTTCATTGCGTCGTTCAGAGCAGAGATGATTATCAGGATGAGAATTTTTTTGGCTCTGCGATTTATATCAGTTTTGCTTGTGGTTTTTTCAAGGTCGCACCAGATGTCAGCAATTTTTTTGCTTTTGTCCAAGAGCCATTGGGCTTTATCCAGGCAGTCGGCCAATTTATATGTTGAGAGATGGTTGAGCAGATCTTTTTTGATATGGTAGAGATTTGCATCGGCCAGTTCGAGCTGTGCGCACAGGCAGCCCTGCCCTAAACTTCCCTGTGCCAGGCGGGCGAAATACCGGGCCTTTTTGTTATCGAGGCCCATCGTTTTTAATTTGTCGGTTATCTTTTCCTGGTCTATGTGCGAGAAGCGTATTGTCCGGCATCTTGATTTGGTGGTGGGCAGAAGCTTTTCCATACGGGTGCAGAGCAGGATAATTGTGCAGTATTCAGGGGGCTCCTCGAGAACTTTCAGCATCGCGTTTTGTGATGAGGCGTTTAGTCTTTCAGCTTCGCTAATAACGTAGACCTTCCTTTGCGACAAGGTCGGCATGGTCGATACTTTTTCGATTAAAAATTCGCGAATGACGTCAATCGCCAAATCGAGAGGTGTTTTTTTGTCTTTATTATCTTTTGTAAATTCGAGCAGTTCCTTATAGATATGATTAAAGTCCGGGTGCGAGCCAGCCTCGAACGAACGGCAGGATTGGCATAAGTCGCAACTGTCGGCGAAGCCGTTTTCGATGACTGGATTTTTGCAGAGCAGCAATTTGGCCCACTCGCAAGCGGTCTTGAATTTACCGGTGCCGTCGGCGCCGGCAAAAATGTATGAATGGGGCATCTTGTCTGAGGCAAAGCCCCTTTGCAGAATTGAAATCGCTTTATCCTGACAGAATATTTCTTTTAGAGACATCTAATTTGTTTGCGCTGTTATTTCTACAACCTTTTCGTGGACTGTTTGGATGTCACCAGAGGCATCTATGACAACGAAATTTTTCTGGCTGCTGGCTAATTTTAGAAAACCGTCACGTACTTTTTGATGGTAGCCATCGCCCTTCTGCTCCATTCGGTCGAGGTTTTTTTTCAACCTTTGTGCGGCGGTTACAAGGTCAACGTCGAGTATTACAGTCGAATCCGGCCAGGGTCTTTCGAGGCAGTCTTCTGCGATTTTTATGACCTTTTCCATCGTGAATCCGCCGGCGAAGCCCTGATAAGCACAAGTGCTTGAAAGCCATCTGTCGAGGATGACACATTTATTTTGTTTCAAGGCCGGGGCTATTTTCTCGGCCCAGAGCTGAACCCTTGCAGCCATATAGAGCATAACTTCTGTTTTCGTATTCATAGCGATGTGTTCAGGATTCAGGAGGATTTGCCTGATTTTTTCTCCGATAGCGGTCCCGCCCGGCTCGCGGAAGGTCTCGACCGCGACGCCATGTTCTTTCAGCCGGTCAACGAGCAGTTTTGTTTGCGTAGTTTTTCCGCAGCCGTCCGGGCCGTCGATGACAATGAATTTTCCTGATAGTTTGTTTTTCATTTAATCACTTGAGGTTTTTTATTTTGCCAATTGGAAGTTTTCTTCGCCGACAAGCTGCCGCATTTTTCTGCAGAATTCAAGGTCGGGATTGACGCTGAGGCCCCTGTCGGCGGCGGCATAGACCCTACCTTTATTGGTTCTAACTGCTACGTAGATGGGGCTTTGTCCTCTGTGGTGCTGGCAAATGCTTTTTATGGCCGCTACTTTTTCTTTAGAGACGTCTTCGGCGTTCAGTCTTATTTTTACTTTCGCGGCTAATTTTTCTCTGACCTTGTCAAGAGTTATCAGTTCTGCGGCCAGAATATTGGGTCTTTCTCTTCTATAATCGAGCTTTCCTTTTACAAAAACGATGGCATCCTTGACCAGCAAATCAGCGTAGTTATTAAGCACATCCGGGAACATAACAACTTCGACCACCCCCTGTAAATCTTCGAGTGTGAATACGGCCATTTTTGAGCCGGCGTTTCGTCCTTTCTGTGTGATGTGGTATCTGATTTTACTTATAAGGCCGCCTATGACGACCTGTTTATCCTGGGTGGAATCGGACAGTTGAGAGGTGTCAAGTGTGGAGTAAAGGTCGATTGTTTCGGCGTGGTGGCTTAAGGGGTTGCTGGTCACATAGAATCCGAGAACATCTTTTTCATAAGCTAACATTTGCGGCTCGGGCCAGGGGGCGACATTAGGCAGGCGTTCATGGTCGTGCGAATAGTCAGCTTCGCTGGTTTTGCCGAAGAAATTCATTTGGCCGTTTTGCTTGTCGGCCTGAAGCGTTGTGCCGATTTGCATTGCCTTTTCCAGCCCGGCCAACATTTGTGCCCGGCTTCCTCCGAGTTTATCGCAGGCGCCGGCTTTAATCAGGGCTTCAAGCACCTGTTTGTTGGCGGCCCTTAAATCGACGTTTTCACAAAAATGGAACAGACTCTGAAAGCGGCCGACTTTTTCGCGTGCGGCGATGATTTGCTCGACGGCTTTTTCGCCGACACCTTTGACCGCAGCCAGACCGAAACGTATTACGCCCTTTTTCTCGTCACCGTGGCCCTTGTAAAGAGGTGTAAAATCTACGCCGCTTTCGTTAATGTCCGGGGCCAAAACCTCGATATTCATTTCTCTGCACTCAGCGATATAACTGACGACTTTATCGGTGTTATCCATTTCGTAAGTCAGCAAAGCGGCCATATATTCAACAGGCCAATAGGTTTTCATATAGGCAGTCTGATATGCGATGATAGCGTAACGGGTGGAATGGCTTTTGTTGAAGCCGTAGCCGGCGAAGCGTTCGATAAATTCAAAAATCTGCCGGGCCTGGCTTTGGGTTAGGCCTTTATTAGTGCAGCCGGCTACGAACCTCTCTCTTTCTTTGGCGATGGTTTTTGCTTTCTTTTTGCTTATCGCCTTGATTAGGCCGTAGGCCTCCCTCAGCGGGATGTCACCGAGACGATTACAAATCCTCATCACCTGTTCCTGGTATACCATAATGCCGTAGGTTTCATCGAGGATTTCTTTCATAATCTGGTGAGGTAGGCTCCACTTTGCGCCGTGCTTTCGGTCGATGTAATCCGGGATTAGTATCATCGGGCCCGGACGATATAGAGCGTTTGCGGCAATAAGGTCTTCGATTCTGTCAGGTTTCATTTTCATCAGCAGGTCCTGCATGCCGCCGGACTCGAACTGGAATACTCCTTTAGTTTTGCCGCTGGAAAACAGTTCAAAAACCTTCTGGTCACAGAAATCTATTTTTTCGAGGTCGATATTTTTTCCGCGCAGTTTAGCGACCAATTGTCGGGCACGCTCCAGAACGCTAAGGGTCTTCAGTCCCAGGAAGTCCATCTTTAGCAAGCCGACTTTTTCAACTACGGGCCCTTCAAACTGGGTTATGATGTCATCGGAGTCAGGCGCCTTATAGAGTGGTATAAAATTGGTAAGCGGCTCATCGGCAATAACGACACCGGCGGCGTGAACGGAGGCGTGGCGTGCGAGGCCTTCGAGTTTTTTACAGATATCAATAACTTTTCTGGTTTGTTCGTCTTGTTCATAGGATTGTTTTAATTTCGGCTCGGTACTTAAAGCCTTATCTAGTGTCATACCAAGAGAGTCGGGTACAAGCTTTGCTAATTTGTCGGCCTCAACCAGCGGGACACCCAGGACTCTGCAGATGTCACGGATAACGGCCCTGGCCTTCATTGTTCCGAAAGTTATGATTTGCGCGACGTGGCCGTATTTCCGGCGGACGTAGTCGATGATTTTTGCCCGGCTTGCCTGACAGATATCGATATCGATATCAGGCAGTTCGTTGCGCTGCGGGTCCATAAACCGCTCGAAGAGCAGGTCATATCGAATCGGGTCGACATCGCACAGCCCGAGGCAGTACCCCACCAGTGTACCTACTCCACTGCCTCTTGCGCCTGCCGGTATGTTGTTTTCGTGGGCGTAATTGCAAAAGTCCCAGACGATGAGAAAGTAGCTGGCGAAGCCCTTTGATTCGATTACATCCAGTTCTCTGTCGAGCCGCTCTTTTATTTTATCTGTGATTTGACCGTATATCTGCTCGGCCCGTTCATAACACAATTTAGTAAGAAACTCTTCGGCGGTTGTGCCGTCGGGAGGCGTGAATCGTGGTGCGTGGCGGGTTTTCAGGTCGAGCTCCACATTGCAACGCTCCGCGATTGCCAGTGTATTGTCGCAGGCCTCTGGGGCCAGGTCGGCGAAGCGTGACCGCATTTGTTCAGCGCCTTTTAAGAAGACATCCCTGGGATAAATCATTCTGCTGGGGTCATCAGCGTTTTTACCGGTGCTTATGCAGCATAGACAATTATGCGCCTGCCAATCATCTTCCTGCAAAAAATGCACGTCGTTGGTTGCGACCAGCGGCAGTCCCATTTTTTTTGCAAGAGTTATCAGCGCCTCGCAGATATGCGGGTCCTCATTTTCGTGATTTTGGATTTCGACGAAGAACCTGTCGGTGTCGAATATCTTTACATAGCTTTCTGCAGCAGCAAAGGCCGCCCTTTCATCACCCTTGGCCAGCATGGCTGCGAGCTCTCCTTTGAGGCAGGCGGACGTAGCTATCAGTCCGGTGCTTAGCTCGGTAAGGATTTCCTTATCAATTCTGGGACGATAGTAGAAACCTTCAGTGAAACCGATACTTGCCAGTTTCAGGAGATTTTGATAGCCGGTATTATTTTCGGCCAAAAGCAGCAGATGAAAAGCGGCGTCGGTGATGCTGCTTTTTGTTCTGTCAAGCCTGCTGCGCGGTGCGATATACGCCTCAATGCCGAGGATTGGCTTGATGTGTGAGGCTAGGGCTTTTGTATAGAATTCGACGGCGCCGAACATATCGCCGTGGTCGGTGACGGCTACGGCGTCCATATTCAATTGTTTGCATCGCTTAAGTAATTTGTCGATAGATATCGCGCCGTCGAGAAGTGAATATTGGCTGTGAAGGTGGAGATGTGTAAATCCTTTATTTGACATATGTTAAGCAATTCCTTAAAAGTAAGATTGTATATTTATGATAGGAGCTGGGCTTAACTATGTCAAGGATGTAGATTGGGGCGGTTTTTTAACTTTTTATCCATCGCTAAAAGATATACAATTTGGGCTGACGAGGGACAGAGTCATCAGAAATTTCGGTATACGGTACCTTCAGCTTTTAGCTTTTTTCCAGGAGCTTCTTTGTGTGGCCCTTAAGCCGGAGATAATAGTAACTATCAGCATAAGTGCGAAAGTTATGGTGGTGAACCAGTATCCCCAGGTGGCGGTCTGTACGTGAGCCATTTTTATCACGACCGTACCGATGGCGAAGGACTGTAAAAACATTTTGATTTTTCCGGAGACTGTGGCGGCAAAATTGACGCCACGAGCTTCGGCGATATGGCGCAGTATTGTAACGTAAGCTTCTCTTGCGATGATAATACCGGCCACCGACCATTGGATTACGGACATCGTAGTCGGCTCGAAATCAAAAAGTTTCGGTTCTCCGATTATAGCAAAACAGATAAAGGCGCCGCACACGAGCACTTTATCTATCAATGGGTCTAATATTCGTCCGAACTTGCCGGCGACATTTAACTTCCGTGCCATTGGTCCGTCTGCTACATCGGTAAGGCCGGCTATAACAAAGATTATAAATGCGTAGTCGAGGAAATCAGGGAAAGCGCGTTCACCCTCGCTGTAAAATCGGGGAGACAGCAGAAGCATAATCAGAAAAACAATGGTTAAAACAAGTCGTCCGAAAGTCAGAATATTGGGAATTTGTTTAACCATACCGGAAAGTTTACTTTTGTTTTCTGCACAATACAATCTTAAATTTTCTCTACGACCAAATCGTAGCTTTTTGTATCTATGACTTTTGTGTTTATGAATTGGCCGGGTGCTGCCGAGCAACCCTTTATGATACAAAAGCTGTCGACCTCGGGAGCTTGGCCGTAGAAACGTCCCTTCGCTGTGGTTTTGATTTCAACTGAGTCGACCATGCAGGTAAGTTCGGCGCCGATTCGGCTTTTATTCCTAGCAAAAGCGATTTCCTGCTGCGCCAGCATCAGTTCTTCGAGGCGCTGTTTTTTTATTTTGTCCGGGATCTGGCCGGGCATCTCTGCGGCGGCTGTGCCGGATTCACGGTAGTACTTAAAAGCGCCAAGAGCGTCGAATTTAGTCGATTTGACGAAGTCTAGGAGTTCGTTGAATTGCTGGTCTGTTTCGCCCGGGAAACCCACAATCAGGGTGGTTCGCAGCGCAGCATCGGGGAGATTTGTCCGCAGATTTTCGATAAGGGAACAGATATGTTCTTTGGTATCGGGGCGGTGCATATTTTTTAGGATTGTGTTATTTATGTGCTGAATGGGGATGTCTAAATAATGTACGGTCTTTTTACTTTCCGCAATGGTTTCGATTAGCCGGTCTGTAATTCCTGCGGGGTATAGATACATCAGTCTAATCCAGGATAAGCCGGTGATTTTTTCAAGCTTTTTTATCAGGTCGCAGAGGCCGTTTCTTATTTTTAAGTCGCAGCCGTAGTTTGTAGTATCCTGTGCTATGATATTTAATTCGACCACACCTGCAGAGACCAGTTCAGCAGCTTCGTCGAGAATGAGTTTTTGTGGTTTGCTTCTAAAAGGTCCTCTTATTGCGGGTATTGTGCAAAAAGAGCAGTCACGACTGCATCCTTCGCTGATTCGCAGATACGCCCAGTGGTGCGGGTTAATGAGTAATCTGGTTCTGTCGTTGTTAATTGTGTGCGGCGGCGGGTCTGTATAGGAAGCGGGCCGTTCAGAGAGGAGAGTCTTTTTGATTATTTGTGCTATCAAGTCCCGCTGACTTAGACCAACTATGGCATCAACGCCTTTTGCTTGGTTAAATAACTCTGTACCCAGCCGTTGCGAGAGGCAGCCGGCGACAATAACTTTCTTTACAGCTCCTTTATTCTTGCAGTCTATGGCGTGGTTTATTGCTTCGAGCGCTTCGGCCTTGGCGGGTTCGATGAAGCCGCAGGTGTTTATGACGACCACGTCGGCCCGCCATATCTCCGGCGGGTCGGGCTGGGCGGTTATGAGGAAACCAGCTCCGGCGATTTCTGCCAGCATTCTTTCGCTGTCGATTATATTTTTGGGACAACCGAGGGCTATGAAGCCGACAGTTGCAGGTTTTTGGCGTTTTTTGCCTTTCATAACTGGATGAAAGTAGCAAAAAAACGCGTTTTGGTCTATTGTTTTCGTTTAACAGGGTGTGAGGGAGAAGAATGAAATTGAGCAGAATCGACGATAATTTTGGGCTTTCCGCATTTTATATGCTTTACACTTCAAAAAATTGGATGTATACTAAGGTTCACTAAATAACATTTTCTGTTTTTAGTTGAGGGACTGCATATGGATGATTTCGATATCAGCAAAATTCCTTCCGGCGACTCTAACGAACCAATTCCTCTCAGTGAAAATACTGGTAATGCGGGCGTTTCACATTCGCCGTTGAATTTAGGCGGCAATGCAGCGAAACCATTGAAGATTGAAATGCCGTCCGATCCATCAGAAACGGTAGCAAAGAAACCGGCCCACAATATGGATTCTACCGAACGAATTACAGGCGTTAGGACTTTCTTTACAAAACTGCACGCCGGCGCTATTGATTTTCTTAGTGAGCAAATCACCAAATGGCTCAATGACAACCCGGATATCGTTATAAAACGAACCAATGTAGTTACAGGTGAAATTCAGGGCAAAAAGACCGAGCCTAATGTCATAATTACGGTCTGGTATTGAAGATTACTTGGTGACGGTCGGAGAGTAGTTAGCTAACTTTGTCAGAGTAATTCGTCAATTGCGGCAGCGAGGTCTTTTTTGCTGGTTAAGCCGACCCATTTTTTTTGAACTTGGCCGTCCTTGAACAGAATAATAGTTGGTATTGCCTGTATGCTGAACTCCATAGCGCTGTCGCGTGCTTCATCAGTATTAAGTTTGCAGATTTTGGCTTTGTCTGTATATTCGCCCGCGACTTCTTCGAGAATAGGGGCCATCATCTTACAGGGTCCACACCATGGTGCCCAGAAGTCGACCACCACGGGCACGTCAGAATTGTGAACAACCTCATCAAAATCGGCGTCAGTTAGTTCGATTATGTTACCAGCCATTATTGTATCCTTTCTGCGGCTAATATTTTAAAAAATCACAAAGCGAACTGTTTAAATTCTCTGTTAACAGAAAAGAGCATTTTAGCGATGGGAAACAGTTGTGTCAAATATTAATCTGTCTGTGTTGGATTAATTTTCCGTCTGTTGTTTGTCGGCAGATTCCATTTTTTCATATTCTGCTGCGGAAGCCCTCTGCTGGTTTTTAGACGGCAACTCGGTGATTGGGATAGGCGGCTTTTCCTGCTTTTTTGTCTGAGTAGATTGTTCCTGTTCATTATTGTTGTTCTCGGCAAGGGTAAAAATGGCCTCCTGCACGGCCTGCTCAGCGTTTTTCTCGGTCAACGGCCTTAGGTATATGGAAGAGCCCTGCTGTTCAGCTCCGATTAGCTTTTCTCGAATTAATTCGAGAGTTGCCAGAAATAAACCAATCATTACTGCACGGCTTTTCCTGGACTCAAATATTCGTTCGAAGCTCATAGGGCCTTCGGTTTGCAAACGGTGCAAAATCTCTATCTGATACAAATCGATGGGTGTGTCGTCCTTGATATGACTTACGTCCAGAGCTACGCCGCTGGTGGCTTCTATAATCGAACCAAAGGCTTCAAGCAGGTCCCAGACACTTAACTGTTCGATGTCAACCTGTGGTTCCTGAGTTGGTTTTAACTGTTCGACGATGGTTCCTGGTCGAGGGAATCGTTTGTTTGTCTGGTCGGCTGCGGCTCCGAGGAAATTAGCAGCATCTTTGAACTTTTTATATTCGAGGAGCTGGTGGATGAGTTCCGCCCGCGGGTCGGTTAAATCGCCATCGAGCGCAGAGTCGGGTTCTGCTTTCGGCAGCAGCATTGCCGATTTTATCTGCAGTAAGGTTGAGGCCATTACTAAAAAATCACCGGCTAAATCAATATCAAGACTTTTTAGCATTTCAATATAGCGGACATATTGGTCGGTTATTTCTGCGATAGGAATGTCGTAAATGTCTACTTCTTCTCTGCGGACCAGATATAACAGTAAATCCATTGGACCTGCAAAAATATCGAGATTTACGCGATAATCAGCCACGTTTAAATTCCTAATCCTGCAGCTTTTCGGGCTTGTTCGAGGATTTTGGCGGCTACGGCTTTTGCCCTCTCGGCGCCGTCGGCAAGGATTTCTTTAACGTAGTCGAGATTATTATCAAGCTCTGTTCTTTTCTGCCGGAAGGGCTTGAAATAATCTATTATTAGCTCGGCGAGGCGTTTTTTAACTTCGCCGTAGCCCATTCCGCCGTTGCGGTATCTTTTTTCCCATTCGGCCTGTTCGTCCGGCGAGGCGACTAACTTCAAGAGCGCAAATACGTTGCATTTGTCGGGGTCTTTTGGGTCTTCGACCGGTGTTGAGTCGGTGACAATGCTCATAATTTTTTTCCTGATGGTTTTTTCCGGTTCGAACATCTCGATGGTGTTGTTGTAGCTTTTGCTCATTTTTCTGCCGTCGGTGCCGGGTATAATGGCAACGGATTCAATAATGTATTCTTTTGGCACGGTAAAAATTTCACCGTATGTATTATTGAAGCGGATTGCGATGTCGCGGGTAACCTCGATATGCTGTTTCTGGTCTGCGCCTACCGGTACCAAATCGGATTTGTAAATCAGGATATCTGCTGCCTGCAACACAGGATATGCGAATAAGCCGTGATTCGGGCTGAGGCCCTGGGCGACTTTATCCTTGTAGCTGGTGCATCGCTGCAGGAGCCCCATAGGTGTTACACAGGAAAGCAGCCATGCGAGTTCGATGACCTCGGGCACATCGGATTGCCGCCAGAATACGGTTTTTTCGGTATTCAGGCCTAATGCGAGATAATCCATTGCGACGTTAAGAGTATGTTGGGCGACATCGGCAGGCGCCGGGTTGCTGGTGAGGGCATGGTAGTCGGCGATGAAATAAAAGCAGTCGTGGTCGGTCTGGAGTTTCAGGTGCTGGCGGATGGCGCCGAAGAAATTGCCGATGTGCAGTCGGCCGGAGGGTTGTATGCCTGAAAGGACTCTCAAAGTCGGGCTCCTGAAATAAAAAAACACAAAATATCGTGGAAAATTTGTATGAAAATAACGTTTTGGCTGGTGGATGTCAAGATTATTGCTGTGGTTTTGGCGTTGAATTTGAGGCCGTTCAGTTTTTGGCGGGCTGGTGAAAATAGGTAAGATGGGAGGTTTAGGCAATGGGGGATTGGCAAGATTTTTTTCGTAAAATGCGTCGAGAGGGTACAACGGCGCTATTATATCAACAAACGTTCAAAAACGTTCAAAACTTATACAAGACTATACCGAAAAAGTACCAAAACCATACCAGAACAGTACAAAGCAATACCAAAACTATACCAAAATATTCAAAAAAATAATAGTATGTAATACATACTATTAAACATACTCCGCTCAGGCGCCGCGGGGGCTCTTTATCAGTTGAAGATTGCCTAAATTAACAGAAGGTTTTTAGGCAAAAGTTGTCTAAATCAACATAGATTTTTTACCGAGAGTTGACTGATGCGCAGTGCTGCCAGAGGCCGCAACGAGGAAACATATAGCGGATATGCCGAAGGCATACCAGTAGGACGGTCTCCGAGCAGAAGGCAGCACAAGCAAGTCAATCATTTATTTAACGGCAAAAGATATACTCTCTGTCTCTTGGTGATTCAGGGAAGTGATTCTTAAAGGGGATAAAGCTTTCCTGCCGGCGCTAAGCGCAGGATTAGAAATAAGGCGTTTCGGCCGTCGATTACAGATTTCGAGAGCGGGTGTTTGTAAAGCTAAGCCAAGTGGACCGCGAATTTTTTAGACGGCGAAGAAGCCGAGCCAGGCAAGGAGAGCGCCGACTACTGCGACTACGATTGCCCAGACTATAAAGAATTTTGTCATCTGCCTCTCGAAAAATTTACAGACACTGATGGATACCTTCGGCAGAAGCAGGAGGAAGAGTCCCTTAATAAGTGAAAGCCAGCCGAAAATTGAAATAATAACGGGCCAATCACTCGGCCAGATATTATGGAAGGTTATAATCAGGTATCCTACGGCGAGGGCGGCAAGGCCGCCGAGGTAAATGGCGGGCGGGCTTTCCGAAAATGTTGCCAGGAGTTTTTTGTAGAATTCGGGATTGATAAGTATTCCGATGCCGACAGCCAGATACACGATGCCCAAGATTTGAAAGATTTGAGCGTCTGTCATTTTTGTTTCTCCTAAATAAGGGACATTAATTTTTTATACAGACGGCTTCTATTTTTATGATTGTCGCACGGATTTTGTAATTGGGTCGATACAAAATCATAACGACGCTACGGTTGTACTAATGACGCAGAGAACTCCAAGAATCAATACTCGTTATCGCCGGGGTAGAAAGAAAGCCATTGCCGGAGACAACGAGCGAGGACTGGCCAACCTGCGTTGACTGTTCGCTAACAGTCACGGCCCTATGACTAAAGAGGCGCGCGGGCGATTAGGCCTTGCCGAGAGACCTCAGGTATTTCTTCGATTTTTTAAGACCCATCCTTGAGGCCTTCTTTTTTACGGCGTCAGTTTTACGTTTGAGCTTTTTAGCTATCCCGGAGGTCGGGTTTGTTGGGAAGAGCTTTTTCAGCAGGTTGACGTCACGGGTTGACCACTTCGGCACAGCTTTTTTCCTTTTTGCGGATTTTCTTTTCTTTGCCATTTTACAATTCCTTTCGTTAATTTTTTTGGGCCTGCCCCGAGGTTATGGTTATTAACTTAAATACAATTTATTGCCGGTGAATGACGGTGTCAAGAGATTTTAATAATTTTGGAGGCAGAAAATATTTATGCTCCCCTGCCGTTACGGGCGGCTATCGGGGGGCGGCATGTTGTGCTTTACAGGGTGGAGTTTTTTAATATACTTAAGTGCTTATGACAGAGAGCAGAAATAATTCGGTCGGTGTTGTCAGGACAGAGACGGTACGCGTTGTTGAGGGGGATGAGCCGCTGGAACTGGAGAGCGGCAAGCGGCTGGGGCCTATTGATGTGGCTTACGAGACGTATGGGGAGCTTAATAATGCGGGTGATAACGCGGTTTTGATTTGTCATGCTTTGAGCGGCAATGCGCACGCTGCTGGGGTGAATAGTCCTTCGGACAGGAAGCCGGGCTGGTGGGACATTATGGTCGGGCCGGGCAAGGGAATCGATACGAACAAGTATTTTGTTATTTGTTCGAACTTTTTGGGCGGGTGTAGCGGGACGACGGGTCCAAGCTCGATAAACCCGGGGACGGGCAAGCCGTATGGGCTGGATTTTCCGATTATAACCGTTGCGGACATGGTGAAGGTGCAGAAGCTGCTGGTAGATAAGCTGGGGATAAAGGAGCTTTTGAGTGTAATCGGAGGGTCGATTGGGGGGATGCAGGTTTTGCAGTGGGCGATTGCGTATCCTGATTTTGTTAAATCGGCGATAGCGATTGCGACTACGACGCATCTTGGGGCGCAGTCGATAGCGTTCGACGCGGTCGGACGAAACGCCATACTGGCAGATTCCAATTTTTCCGGCGGGAAGTATCACGGGGCAGAAAGCCCGGACAGAGGGTTGGCAATTGCACGGATGATTGGTCATATAACGTACCTGTCCGAACAGGGGATGCGGGCGAAATTCGGCCGTGAGCTTCGCAAGGCCGAAAGCTACAGTTATGATTTTAACAGCGAGTTCGCAGTTGAGACGTACCTTGATTACCAGGGGCAGAGCTTCGTGGAGAGATTCGACGCCAACAGTTATCTTTATATAACCAAGGCGGCGGATTATTTCGACCTTCAGAAAGAGTACGGGTCGCTGGAGAAGGCGTTCACGGGGACGAAGTCGCGATTTCTTGTAATCAGTTTTGCGAGTGACTGGCTTTTTACGCCCGCTCAATCCAAGGCAATGGTAGATGCGCTTGCTGCGTCGGGGAAGGACGTCAGCTATTGTGATATAGCTTCGCCGTATGGTCATGATGCGTTTCTGCTGGAGCCGGAGGTGCTGGGGAGATATATCTGCTGCTTTTTGCAGGCGACCTACAGGCCGGCGGATGAGCAGCAGACGTGCTCGTGTTACGCGCGAAGTATGCGGAGACTCGACGAATTCAAACAGGCACACAGGGCGCGCGTGGATTATGATTTGATAGAGTCTATCATCGAGCCGGACAGCGCGGTGCTCGATGTCGGATGCGGGGACGGGCAACTGCTGGTCAATCTTGTGCGTGACAAGAACATAAAGGGCAAGGGAATAGAGCTTGACCAGGAGCTTGTGCTGGACTGCGTCTGCCGTCGGCTGCCAATTATTCAACAGGATATCGAGTGGGGGCTGGCCTATCACGGCGATAAGAGCTTCGATTACGTGATACTATCGCAGACGATGCAGACGGTAAAAAATCCCGAGAAGGTTTTTAAGGAACTGCTTCGGGTCGGGAAGAGGGTGATTGTCAGCTTTCCTAATTTTGCGCACTGGCGGTGCCGGGCGCAGTTGTTTTTCGAAGGCAGCGCTCCGGTGACGAGGCGGCTGCCGTTCGAGTGGCACAATTCGCCGAACATACACTTTTTATCGCTGAAGGATTTCGATGAGTTCTGCGAGAAACTTGGGGTCAAGGTGGAAAAGAGGATTCCGTTGAGCAAGGCACGGCCTGGCCCGGTTAAATTCTTGCCGAATTTTTTTGCGGAGCAGGCAATTTACGTAACCAGCAAGCATTAAGGCAGAACTGCTTATCTGTCCTACTGTCTGAATTTAGCCGGGGATTCGAGGCCGTGGGCGGTCATCAGTTCTGAATCGGACATTATTTTTTTGGCGGGTCCGTCGGCGATAATGCGGCCATTGTCGAGCAGGACAACGCGGTCGGCAACGGCGGCGGCGAAATCCATATTGGAGGTTGTGATAATCAGGGTCTGCGGCAAATCGGCGAGGAGTTTTATTAGATGGTTGCGGTTTCTGGGGTCGAGCGAGCCGTCGGGCTCGTCGAGGGTGATTATCTTCGGTGACATTGCGAGTACAGTTGCGATAGCGGCGGCTCTTTTCTGGCCTGCGGAGAGATGGTGCGGGGCCTTGTCGGCCATATCGGCGAGGCCAACGGTTTTTAGGACATCGGCAACGCGGGCTTTTACCTGTTCGGCGTCGAGGCCCATGTTGAGCGGGCCGAATGCGACATCGTCAAACAAGGTAGGCATAAACAGCTGGTCGTCGGGGTCTTCGAGGCAGGAGCCGAGAGAGGAGCGGATTTTTTTGAGGTTTTTCCTGTTGATTTGCGAGCCGTCGATGAGGACTTTTCCAGAGCCGGTCACGAAGCCGGCCATTGCGAGCAGCAGAGTTGATTTTCCTGCGCCGTTAGGTCCTATGAGAGCGACGGTCTGGCCGTGCTCGATACTGAGGGTAATGCTGTCGAGGGCGGCTGTGCCATCGGGGTATTTGTAGGAAAGGTTTTCTATTTCAATTGCTTTCGGCATCGATGTCCCCTACTGCAAAAGTGGTCTTATAAGGAAGTGCAGTCCGAGGATGAAGACGGCGGCGGAGGCGGCAAAGAATATGTCGGAAGTGCGAATCTGCAGTTTTGAGATGGTGCGCCATTTTCTGTCGAAGCCGCGGGACTGCATAGCGATATTAATGTGCTCGGCGGTGTCGAGACTTCGAACGAGCAGAGAGCCGACCATAGCGGCGGCAGTCTTCAACTCGGTTTTGGCGCCGAGGTTTTTCAAGTGTCTGCCTGCTCTTGCGCGCAGGATATGATGCGCCCGATCGATGAGTATGAATATGTAGCGGTACAGGAAGCCAAGCTGGATGGTGAGCAATTTCGGCAGTCCGAGGCGCTGCAGTCCGGCGAGTAAATCGTTGAACCGGGTGGTGGAGACAAGGGCTATCAAGGCGAGCATTGTGACAATGAATTTTGCGAGAATGGAGAAACATCGCATCCAGCCGGTTGAAGTCTGCCAAGTGAGCGGTCCAAAGGCCACGGTTAAAGGGGTCTTATCATAGAGGGGACAGCTCAAGGCCAGGACGAGGACAAAGGGGCTGATTACCAAAATATGTTTTAGTGCGAACCTTAACGGGATTCTGCCCAGCACGAGTAATGTAAAAGGGCCGACGGCGTAACAGGTGAGGATGCTCAAGGATGTCGGGGGCAGAGAAATGACAACGACGGTAAAGGCGAGCACAGCTATAAACTTTATTCTGCTATCCAGTCGATGGACACAGGAGTCCTGATAAGCGAATTTATCTATATGCGCATGGTGCATAACGAGGTTCCATTATAGACGATGTGTCAGGATTGTGCTGTCTCTTTTTTCCTAAGGATTTTCGCAATCAGCCAAATGGAGGCCATTGTCAGAGCAGAGCCGACGACTCCCGCGAGGCTAGTCCAGCCGGCGGCGGCCTCGATTTCCTGCGAGGGCGTTTGTCCCAGCTTTGAGGCCCTGACGGAATAATCCGGCATCGGCGAATATTTTGACTGGAAGTCGTCAACGGCGGCGATTCTGGCGTCTTGGTTTTCTGCTATGGCATTGAAATCCGGCTGGTCCGGGCGTTCGGCGTAGCTCCATTCAAGTCCGTCGGGGAAGCCGCAGGCGAACAGTGAAAGTCCCGCGCCGATAACAACAGTAAAGACGAGCAGTGTTACCAAGACTGCTTTTTTGCTTAACCTTACCTTGCCCGGCAGAGAATCCGGAACGATGTCGGGCCTAACCTGCTGGAGGTATCCTAATACGGCTACAGTGACCAGCCCTTCGATGAGCCCGACCAGTAAGTGGACGCCGAGCATTGTTATGAGGAAGGTGGAGAGCGGAACCATCAGCACTTTGGAGAGAGCAGCCTGTATGGGGACTAGGATAGCTCCTGCTTCGAGTGCGATGATGCAAGCGAGCATTGCGCTTATGTACACCCGCACGCTGCCGGAGCGTGCCGGCGCAATGGTGCTGTATAGGAAGTAACCGAGATAACTGGGTACAATCGCCATATTGATGAGGTTGCACCCCAAGGCCAAGAGGCCGCCATCCTGAAAAATGAGGCACTGAATAATGACGACCGAAGACATAACAATCACGGCGGCGTGCGGGCCCAAGATTATTGCCAGTAATACTGCGCCGACCATATGCCCACTTGTTCCGGGCATCGCGGGGAGCTGGAAATTTACCATTTGCGCGGCGAAGACAAACGCCCCAAAGATGCCCATTAGAGCGAGCTTGTCCGAGGTGATAATCTGCCTGAGTTTTTTACAGATGAGACCAAGAGATGCAGCGGCTATTGCGAGTGTTCCAGCAGCAACTGGGACTGATAGTAGTTCGTTGGCCATATGCATAATAAAATTCTCCTGTATTATTTTTAATTAAGTTTATTGTTTTTGTTCACCATAATAAAGTTTCTGGTTTTAGAAACTCATTTGCGCCCTTAAACCAAGCACTACGGCGTTATCTACAGTTTTGTCGCCGCCGGGGTTAGCGATATATTGTATAGAGGGACTTATGTTCAGCCACGGCGTTACCTGGGCGTTGTAATAAAGCTCGAGAGCGCTTTCGTAGTCATCGGTGTAGGTGGTGGAGGCATAGTTGCTGAAAAAGCCCTGTGCAAATCCTAAGCCTAAGGTGTCGTCATCACGGTCATCGAAGAGGCCGTGATACTGGAAGCCAATACTCCAGAAATCGGCGATATCATTTTTCTTACTGTTGGCGTGGCCGTACCTGAAGAATGCCCCAAAGCCCTGGCTATCCTGAGGATTATCGTTTTCCTTAATCAACATCTGGTCGCAAGCGAGGTAGAAGCCGACATCGTCCCTATAGCTGTTAGTGCTATCCGCATTTGCCTTTGGCTGTGGGTCGTACCAGAGGCCCAAACGATACGCACCCTGCAGGGGGCCTTTAGGTGAATCAAGCTGCGGGGTTATACCTGTTTCGAAGATATAGAAGAAATAAGCCGGTCCGCAGAATGTTGTTCCGAATCCAGTTTCTCTGAAGTCGGCTTGTGCATCAGCCATTGCAGCTGAAATGTACCAGTGACTAATCGGATTGTAATAGGCAGCTATGCCGAGGCCTCTGTCAGGGAAGGGGATGGTCGGATTGTTAATGAGGGCGCCGTTGAGGAACTGAGCGGTTTCATCGTTGGCGAAGTTGCTGCAATCGAATGAGACGGGACAGTTATGATGCTCGAATCCGCCGGTGAGGTCCATCTTGCCGAAGCGAATACGAAGAGTTTCATCTGAAAAGGCCTGTTCATACCATAATTCAGTGATGTCGATTGTGCGTCTGCTGCTTCCATCACCATTTACTCCGAATGCGCTGCCTACAGAAGGAGCGTCAATACCTCCATATTTTGACCAGGTGCCTTCAGTGAGCATATACACGCGGCCTCCTTTAACACCAGCCAGTTTTTCGAAGTCGATGGAGAGTTCGAGGTCATAGCTGCCAGAGAAGCGTCCTGCCCTGCGATGCGTGCTGGTGCCGCCGCGGACATTTTGCTGATAAATATTTGTGACACCAAAGGCCAATTCTATGCCATCGTCGGCCAGTTCGTCATTTAGACCGAAGAAACCGTCTGACAAAGTTTCTCTTTCCCAGATGCTGCCAGGACGATTTTGTTCGCCATTAGTCTGAGAGCGGGCAGGGAGCACAAACAAGGTTGTAATGCTCAAACAGATACATATTTTTTTCATATTAACCCCTTTCGTTGCGCATAACAATTTTTAATTAGTGTTACCGAACATAAAAATATGAAATTCGTGCTACTACGTCAACGAAAAATTTGGTTCTTTCAAAAAAATTTTTTATCGGATAAAATAGTTGCAGACCGGTCAGAAATCAGCATATTGGCTTTGCCGTATTGCAGGAGAACACAGAATGAGTCAGGTTGAGCGAATAGGTGTGTCGGTTGAGAAGGCACTGCTTTTGAAATTTGATAAGCTGATTGCCAAGCAGGGATACCAGAGCCGTTCGGAGGCCATACGCGACCTTGTGCGCCAAAGGTTGAGCGATGAGTATCTGGGCGACCCAAAAGCCAAGGCGGTCGCTGCGGTGATTTTAGTTTATGACCATCATTCAACCAAGCTGATGGAAAAACTAACTAGCCTGCAACATTCACGCCTTCTGCAAACGATTTCCGCGATGCATATACATTTGGATAAACATGACTGCTTAGAGGTGATTGTGCTGCGCGGTCGGGTTGGGGAAATCAGGAAAACGGCAGAAAATATAATAAGTTTAAAGGGCGTCAAGCTCGGGCGGATTAACTTTGTTGCTACGGAGTAAGGCTTGACAGATAAAGCCTATAATTGTTTTAATATATTAGATTTTGGGCGATTGGCTCAGCTGGTTAGAGCGCACGGATCACACCCGTGAGGTCACAGGTTCGAACCCTGTATCGCCCATTATCTTGCATAATGAGACTTTATTGTGTTCTGACGGATGGCTAAACAATCTTTGGAAAATCCAGCGGGCTCTTATAT
Organism: uncultured Pirellulales bacterium; assembly: GCA_964507485.1. Classification (GTDB taxonomy): domain Bacteria; phylum Planctomycetota; class Phycisphaerae; order Sedimentisphaerales; family Anaerobacaceae; genus CAIYOL01. The sequence continues at coordinate 20,604 of CAZDQP010000004.1, forward strand.
CTCCCTGACGCGAATTCAGAGGTTAATCGGCGAGAGGATGCTGCAATCAAAGCTGAATAAACCCTGTTTTTACATCGAGATGAAGGCGGATGTGACCGAACTGATGGGGCTTCGGCCGAAGCTTCGGAAATCTTTGGGAGTAAGAATAACGACAGATGCTTTTTATGTTCGTGCCCTGGCACTGGCGGCGGGGCAATATCCCTTGGTACTCGGCAGAATAAATGGTGATAGTGTCGAGATACCCGATTCGATAAATGTCGGCTTCGCAGTCAATGCCCCTCAAGGGCTTGTTGTACCGGTAGTAAAGGATGCGGATGAAAAGACATTAGCTGAGATTGCCGAACTTGAAAAAGTGCTTACCGAAAAGGCGCGCGATAATAAACTGGGGCTTGAGGAAATGGAAGGCGAGACGATAGCGTTAAGCAATCTCGGCGCCTATGGTATTGATTCTTTTCTGGGGATTGTACCGCCGCCGGCAAGTGTTGTTCTGGCAGTGGGTAACGTAAACAAAGAGATTGTTCCTGTAGAAGGCAAACCAACGGAACGAAAGATAGTAAGTTTGTCGCTGGCGGCCGACCGCAGAATTATAGACGAGGTCTACGCGGCAGAGTTTCTGAGGACAATCTGTGAGCAGTTGCAAAATCCACAGCGGCTGGTTTGAGGGGTCATAAAACTATTCGGATTCAGAGGGGGAGTGAGTAATTGTTGTTTGTGTAAGCTCGGAGGGCGGTATTTGCAGATCGGGTTGTTCTACTGATTTGATTTCGATTGGAGGTTTCTGATTTTCATCAAGAGTGACTGGTTGTGCCTCCGTCGGCAGGACGGGTTGTAATTGAGGATGTATGAATTCGGCGACTTTATTATAGTCTTCTGCACCGTGGCAGGATGGTTCGTATTCGAAGATTGTTTTGCCGTAGCTTGGGGCTTCGGCTAGCTTGATGTTTCTGCGGATAAAACAAGGCAGGACCTGAGCCGCAGCCCAGGCACAGTTTGTTGTTCGGGCACTATCCAGGAATTTCTCTATGTCGGCCTTGACTTCATTCGGGAGCGAGGCACGGCTATCGAACATACACAGTAAAATCCCTTTAACTTTGAGGTCCGGATTTATTCTTTTGTTGACGAGCTCGACGGTTTGGAGCAGTTTTCCAAAACCCTGAAGCGCGAGGAAATGCGGCTGAAGTGGAATCAAAACTTCTTCTGCGGCGGCGAGTGCATTTAAGGTCAGCAGTCCCAGTGAAGGCGGGCAATCGATAATGGCATAATCGAATTTATCTTCGACCAACTGGAGGGCTTCCCTTAGGATAGTTTCCCTTCCGACAACACTTACGAGCTCGCTTTCAGCGCCGACGAGATTGATATTTGCAGGCAGGAGCCAAAGGTTCGGGCGCACGAGCAGAATTTCTTCTTCAAACTTTGTCGGCTGCGTGAGGAGTCTATATGAGCCCTGGTTTATGCTCTCTGGTTCTGCGCCGAGATGTATTGTCAGATGTGCCTGCGGGTCGAGGTCGAGGACGGTAACTTTCAGACCTTTAGCAGCAAGGGCGGCGGCTGTGTTTACCACTGTGGTGGTTTTTCCCACGCCCCCCTTCTGGTTTAATACTGCGATTGTTCTCAATCCGTTAACCTTAATCGTTTTCGTTTTTTATTTTCTTTAATACGGCGTCCAGCACGCCGTTAATGAACGCCGGAGACTTATCGGTGCTGAACTTTTTGGCAAGCTCGATAGCCTCGTTTATCACAGCTCTTGGTGGAATATCAGGGCAGCACTTCAGCTGGTAGACTGCCAGCCTCAAAATACTTTTGTCAACCATAGAAAGCCGGGACAATTGCCATTTTATTGTTGAAGAAGCTATAAGCTCGTCACATACAGCCAAATTTTCCCAAGTCCCTTTTGTCCATTCCGAGGCGAGTTTACGCACGGAGGGATTTGGGTCGTTTTCTATAAAGAACTGAGCCAGGCTTTCGAGCACATCCGAGCCCTGCACTTCGAGCTGATATAATCCCTGTATAGCCAGCTCTCTAGCCCTTGTTCTTTTGTCCACCTTTCGGCCTCTTGTCAGTTGATTATTTCGTTATTGTTAAATTGTCAATGAACGGCTCAAATTTGTTCGAGGACGTTTGCGGTTTCCATAGCTGTCAATGCTGCGTCGGCGCCAGCGTTGCCCATTTTAGCACCCGCCCTTTCGACGGCCTGTTCAAGAGAGTCACAGGTCAAGACGGCGAAAACCGCCGGTACGACTGAATCATAGTTAATTTGTCCGATACCTCTTGCGACCATCTGAGAGATATAATCGTAATGCGGTGTTTGGCCGCGTATGACGGCGCCAAGGCAGAGGACGGCGGCGTATTTGCCGCTTTGTGCAAGTTTTTTTGCAGCGATGGTGATTTCGCAGGCGCCCGGCACCCAAACTACGGATATCTGTTCGTCGTTAGCACCGTGGCGCTTAAGACAGTCTATTGCACCGGCAAGCAATTTGGCAGTAATAAACTCATTAAACCTGCTGACTACAATGGCGTAATTGCCTTTACCGGCTGTTATCCGACCTTTTATTTCTTTAATCATATTTTCCTTCTCCAAAACAACATTCTTCGTCTGGCAGAGTTATGGTTCCCACAAATGTGGGCAACTGCACATTATAAGACTAACACAGGCCGTTTTCCAGAAAAAGACCGGCTGCAAGTTTATCAGCCGCCCGAGTTATTACGTTGTTGATGAGTTAACCTTAGTAATTATAGGGGGTTACAAACCGGATTTCCAGTGAAATTTTTGAGACGGGCAAAAGAAGCATGGCCAAGGAAAAACCGCTAACCTGACGGGAATTTATTGCCGAAACGGTTCTGGGTGATTCGTTAGTTATTTTGCCAAAACAAATCAGGGAGCGGTTATGCTTTTCGACGATAAGGAATTTGACTCTTACTCAGAAGCTGAGAATAAAGCTCAGAAGGCCTTTGAGCTTTATGAAAACGGGCAAATAACACAGGCACTCATGGAGTTGGAGGCAGCGATAGAGATAAATCCGGCCAACAGTTCTTGGCATTTTGACAAGGCCCTAACGCTGGATACCAAGGGCGAATTCGATGATGCAATAAACGAGTACGAGATTGCTTTGCAGCTAAATCCGGATGATTTGGAGATATTAAATTCGTTAGCTGTCGATTATACGCGCACGGGTCAATACGACCGGGCGATGGAGATTTTCGAACACATCCAGCAGCTGGATGCGGGCTTCGAACCCTGCTATTGCAACCGGATAATTACCTATACTGAGATGAGTCAACATGATTTGGCGGAGCAGATGTTTTACCTTGCCCAGCAGCTAAATCCTGATTGTGCGTTATGTTACTATAACATCGGCAACAGTCTTTTTGTTCGCGGTGAGTACAAGAGAGCAATTCACTGCTGGCTGAAGACGGCCAAACTTGAGCCGAGTCACCCACAGATTAACTACCGAATTGCCCAGGCACATTGGGCGTCTGGTGATTACGAGCGAGGGCGAGAGTATTTTTTGGCCGAGCTTCGTATTAATCCCGGCGATGTTGATGTTATTCTAGATTTTGGTTTGTTTTTGCTTGAGACAGGTGATGTTGAGTCGGCGAAGGAGAAGTTTAACAGGATACTTGAGCTTAAACCTGGTTTTGCAGCGGCCCTATTTTATTTGGGGGAGATTGCATTTAATGGAGCTGGTTACGACAAAGCGGTAAAACTATTCAAAGAGGCGTTAAGAAATGACGGCAGGCTCACGGGGCCGAATTATCGGCTGGCTGAATATGCGTTAATGAAAGGGAAGAAAGAGAGCGCGAGAGTTCACCTGGTTTCGGAGTTGGAACTGGCACCGGAGGACACTAATATATTAGTGTCTATAGGGTCGATGTTTATTGAGGTTGGTGATTTGGATTACGCGATGCATTGTCTGTTGAAGGTCATCGATATTGATTACGCTAATGCAGACGCTTATTACTATCTTGGTCTTGTCAGCGCAATGAGAAACCGGTTTGAGGATGCGATGGAGTTTTTCGATCACGCACTTGATGTGAGGCCGCAAGACATTCGTTCCCTGCGGGATTCAGCTGTTGTTTGTATGTGTATTGGCAGGTTGGCCGAGGCTGCGGGGAGAATTAAGAAAGCTCGGGCCTTAGCAGGTGAGGATTCTCAGCTGGAAGCGCTTGACCGCCGTCTTCGTATAGTTCAAGTGACGGGTCGCATAACGGATTTAGTTCAGCAGATTCTGCCCGAATTTATCTCAAATGCAGTATCTCGAATTTTATTTGGCCGTCAATCCCACAGGGGCGGTAGAGTATAATTTTTCTGCACACCTTTTGTTTTTAGGATGAGTTTTTATCTCCTGTTTGTGAACAATCTCCATTTACGTCAGGTATTATTTTGTAGCTCTTTTCTTGATTCCAACGGTGCCAGCAAATTAAGAAACAGTTTGCAAATCGGAAGAAATTTCATTAGTCTATAAAGTCAGGCCGAGTGGCGGAATGGCAGACGCTGGGGACTTAAAATCCCCTGTCCATTGCGGGCGTATGGGTTCGAATCCCATCTCGGCCATTATTTCAAAGGCTTAACATGATATTTGACGGCTCGCCCTTGAAGGGGGCAGGTTGGGCTGATAAAAGCATTATAGGAGATAAGTATGGCCAAGAGAGAACCTAAACTCGTGGACGTAGAAAAACCCAATTTGTATCGGGAGATATTTCCATATAATGAATTTCCGAAGGTAATATTTGATGGGAAAGAAGTTAAATATGATATTCCAGAGAAGATATGGATAACTGATACAACTTTCCGTGATGGTCAGCAGACGCGGCCTCCTTATACGCCGGAGCAAATCCTGCGGATATATGATTTACTGCACGAGATAGACGGTGACACCGGTTTGATTCGTCAGAGTGAATTCTTTCTGTATTCGTACAGGGACAGGAAAGCGGTGGAGTTGTGTAAAGCACGCGGCTATAAATTTCCTGAGATTACCGGCTGGATAAGGGCTGTTGCTACTGATTTTAAACTGGTTTCGCAAATGGGCCTAAGCGAAACCGGGATTCTGACTTCGGCGAGTGATTATCATATATTCTTTAAGCTGCGGAGGACTCGCGCCCAGATGATGGCGGCGTATCTTGATATTGCCAAGGCGTCACTGGACCATGGTGTTGTTCCTCGGTGTCACTTCGAGGATATAACTCGAGCTGATTATGAAGGTTTTGTGCTGCCTTTTGCGGCGGAACTGATGAAGCTGGCCAAGGAGTATAAAAAGCCGGTCAAGATTCGTCTTTGTGATACTCTTGGATTTGGGGTGCCCTGGGCCGGGGCGACTTTACCCCGCAGTATCCCGAAACTTATCAGTGGACTTCGTGAGATTGGTGTGCCGTCTGAATGGCTTGAATGGCATGGCCATAACGATTTGCATAAAGTACAGATAGACGCTGCGACGGCATGGCTCTACGGTTGCAGCGCTGCCAATGCAGCCATATTCGGAGTCGGCGAGCGAACCGGTAATCCACCGCTGGAGGCGATGGTTGTTGAACAGGCGCAATTGAAGGGAATGGCAAAAGGAGTTAATTATGCGGCAATAACTGAGCTTGCGGAGTATGCACAAAAGGAACTTGGATTTGAAATTCCGCACAATTATCCGCTGGTCGGCAGGGATTTCAATGTTACCCGAGCCGGTATTCACGCTGATGGTTTGCTAAAGAACGAGGAGATATATTGCTGCTTCGATACGAAGAAGCTGCTCAACCGCCCTGCCGGCGTGTCAATTACCGACAAAAGTGGTGCGGCCGGCATCAAACACTGGATAGAAGCCAGGTATGAGATTGAAATCTCCAAACATAATCCTCATGTAACCGAGATAAAGAACAGAATTGACAATGAGTATTTAGCCAATCGCGTATCGGCGATATCAGATGGTGAGATGGTCAAGTGGATGCGGGAAGTTTTTGGTGATGATATGCCTCCGTTGAGAAAATAGTGGTTGTAGCGAACTACTTGCCTGCGCATAGGTGGAAGCAAAAAGTTAATTATGCCGATTGAAAAAATTAAAGCAGTGTTGTTTGACCTTGGTGAGACGTTGCTCAATTTCGGGAAGGTCAATACGACCCGACTTTTTCAGCAGGGAGCTAGGTTGTCATATGATTTTTTGAAGAGTTGCGGCCAGCCGGTGGGCAGTTTCAGGTACTATTGCTGGCGAAACCTGATATCTCTGCGTATACGACACTGGTTTTCCAATATAACTCAAAACGATTTTAACTCATTGGTTTTGTTAAGGGGGATTGGCACCAAAAAGGGTATCAGGCTTGATAAGCAGCAATGGCGACAATTTGCCTGGCTTTGGTATGAACCTTTGAGTAAGGTCGGTTGGGTCGAACCTAAGATTAAAGAGACTTTGGCCGCATTTGAGAAACTTGGCCTTAAGCTCGGTATAGTTTCCAATACCTTCATAACAGGCGGTTCCCTTGACAAGCATCTGAAACAGTTAGGTATATTAGACTTTTTTCCTGTTCGGGTTTATTCTTACAAATTTGATTTTCGCAAGCCGGATGCCCGAATTTTCAAAGTTGCCGCTGACAGAATCGGCGAAATGCTGGAAAACATAATGTTCGTTGGAGACCGCATCAACACGGATATTAAACCTGCTATAAAGAACGGCATGCAGGCAGTTTTAAAAGAAGCTTATACCAATATCGGGAAAGAAACGCCGAAAGGCGCCTGGAAGATAAGTCACCTCTCCGAGCTGCCAGGTCTTGTCGAAAAAATCAACGGTGAAACAACACAGGCCAGAAGGACTGTTATTCCGAGCGTAGCAGGATAAAGCGAAGAGAGACAATTTGAAAAAATTGATGTTTTTGTCTATAATCAATCCACGAAGAACCCAAAAGGAGTTTTGTGTATGAGCATTGATGTGGCTTATCAAAAGTGTATTAATCCGAATTGCGGTGCACAGTTCGATAGCAGCTTTGCCGCAGGTGGATTTAAGTGTCCAAAGTGCGGGGAGCTTCTGGATACGCAATATAACTGGGACAAAATAGAAGTGCCGAAGAAACTCAGCGAGTTTGGTAGACGCTGGGCAAACAAAAGTAATCCCCTATACTTTTCTGGTGTGTGGCGGTTTCGAGAGTTGCTTAATTTCTGTAAAGACGAGTATAAAGTCACTATAGGCGAAGGACAGACGATTTTGCAGAAAAATGATGCGGTGGCCAAATATGCTGATATGCGGCCGGGGTGTTTATATCTGCAGTATGAAGGGCTGAATCCCTCCGGCTCTTTCAAAGATAACGGTATGACTGCAGCATTTAGTCACGCCAAAATGGTTGGAGCAAAATCATGTGTGTGTGCATCGACTGGGAATACTTCAGCATCGATGGCATTGTACGCGCACAGCTGCGGGATGAAGTCCACGGTTTTTATCGGTTCCGGCCGTATCGCTTTCGGCAAACTCAGTCAGGCGATGGATTACGGTTCGCAAACGATTCAAATAGAGGGTGACTTTGATGACTGTATGCGGCAGGTGCAGGATGTATGCACCAAGCTGGGGCTTTATCTGCTCAACTCCCTGAATCCGTTCCGGCTGGAAGGTCAGAAGACGATAATGTATCGAATCATTGAGGGACTGAACTGGGAGGTACCGGACTGGATAGTAGTCCCCGGTGGAAATCTGGGCAATTCGAGCGCCTTCGGCAAGGCCTTTTCCGAGTTAAAACAGCTCGGGCTGATTAAACGAATACCTCGAATGGCGATTATTAACTCCACCGGCGCGGACACGCTTACCGAACTGGTCAATAACAAAAAACTTATCTGGAATAATGGTCAAGTTGATCAGAAAATAATTGACGATTTTTATGCCGATTTAACGGCCCGTAATTTTTCGCCGCATACCTGCGCCTCGGCGATAGAGATTTCACGTCCTGTTAATCTGAAGAAATGCCTTCGGGCGATAGACATAACTAACGGCGTGGTGCGTGCGATAACCGATGAGGAGATTTGCGATGCGAAGGCAATTATAGGTAAATTCGGACTGGGCTGTGAACCGGCTTCGGCAGCAACGATTGGGGGATTGAAGCTGCTTCGGGCCGAAGGTGTCATCGGTGCCGATGAGCGGGTTGCATGCGTATTGACCGGACACGCTCTGAAGGACCCAGATGTAACAGTTAACTACCATAAGGAAAACCAGGGTCAGTTCAGCAATCCCCCGATAGAAGTGCCAAACAACCTCGATGAAATAATCAAAATAATCGGTTGATTCTTCAAGTGCTTAATGACACAATATCTCGCCAATGGCCGACAACTGTAAAAAGAGTAAAAAAGCAAAAATCCTCTTGATGTGCGGGATAGTGTTTCTTGCGTCGGTAAGCGCATCATGGATGCTTACTAAAGATACATTAGACAACCATGAATGTTTTGTTTCCGTTACTGCTCGTGAAATGCTTGCCAGCGGTGATTGGGTTTGGCCTACCTTCAATGGAGAACCGCGCATTAATAAAACACCGTTATCTTACTGGCTCGTGGCGAGCCTGGCCAAGATAACCGGGGAAATAGATGAGCTCACTGCCCGGCTACCCAGCGTTATTTTTGCAGTGCTTTCTGTTGTTGCCATACTTTACTTCGTGAGCTACTGCATATCCTTCAGGATATCTCTTATCTGCGCTGGGGTCTGGGCGACATCTCTTAGTTATATTCGTCAAGCGCATGACGCCCGTTCTGATATGGTTATGACGTTTTTTATCGTTGTATCTTTTTTGAGCTTCTACAGCGCCGTTACTACGCAGAGTAGAAAAAGGCAAATTGCTTTTGCACTTATTTTTTGGCTTAGCTTTGGATTGTCCAATCTGGCTAAAGGACCTGCGCCGCTGCCGCTTGTTCTGGTTCCCTTATTTTTCTACGTTGCGATATACAGAAAATGGAAAGTTATTCCTAAACTTCTGCCAATCGCAGGCCCGCTTATTTTTTTGGGCATAGTTCTTCCCTGGCCATTGGTGATTGCTCACAAATTAAACTGGGACCTGACATTGTGGAAGATTGAATTTGTTGACCGCTTTCTCGGCCAGTATGCATCTGGAGATAAGCCATGGTATTATTATCTGCCGAGGATGTTCCAGTTTATAGTTCCTTGGGTTGCATTTCTGCCGATGGCGCTGGCTGCTCCTTTCTATGCAGTTTGGAACAAGAAACGTCCTATGATGCAGTTTTTATGGATATGGTTTGTTGTTGGCATTGTGTTTTTAACTATCAACGGCGGTAAACGTCAGCACTATATTCTTCCGTTGATGCCGGCAATGGCCATATTAATAGGCATTCTGATTGAAGATATGGCTTTTTCCCATAAAGCCTACAGTCACAGATTTGTTAAGACTGTTCTGGTGGGTCATGCTATAGGTGTAATGGTGCTCGCTGTCGCGGGCAGTGGTTATTTGATTAAAACCTATTCAAATAGGACTGCGGAGGCGCTAATACTTGGCGTAGTAACCATAATATTGACCGTTAGCGTGGTTATGCTGTTTGCTACCGGTAGACCCGCTATTGCATGTGGTACTCTTTTTGGCAGCATTGTTGTGCTTGTAATGATTGGGTATGTGACCTTTTTGAATCCGCTGGACTACAATAGATATTCGCGGGAATTTTCGAGAAGACTGGCCCAGATAGTGCCGCAGTCGGATAATCTCGTTGCCTACGAATATATATCCAACAGGTCCGTACACTATTTTGGCAGGGTGATACCGGAAATAGTGGATAAACCCGAGGAAGTATTACTGAAACGGCTCGAAAATGTATACTGTTTCGGCGAAGCGGTGCCGGGAGTGACGGACATGTCTATGTTATATAGACGCTACGAACAGGGTGATTGGGTTGTTGCTACCGGGAGTCATCTCAAAAAGCTGCAGACGGATGGCAAATTAAGGATGGTTTACTACAAAGAAAAAGCGGAGAGAGCAAAACATGATGTTCCCGGGGCGCTGTTTCACAAATTTGCACCCTTTGTCGCAATAGAGCCGTAACTAATTGATGTTTAATTCACTGCAGAGATTCAATGAAATTTCTTTCTTTTTCGGTTGAGGGCTGGCGTTTGATTTTTTCCACTAATTGAAGTGTGTCTTCGATGTTGTCGCGGCGGACTTTTCGCAGCCAAACAGCGGCCAGCATCGCAGCCCTTGATTTGCCGCTGCTGTCATGAATAAGAACGGGGATTTTTTCTCTGTCGCTCATTATGACGAGAAACTGCTTCTGCATATTTGCATCGGGGAATTGACCGGGGCTGTCCGGGTTTTTTTCCAGCGGCATCTCGATGTATTTGACGCCGTTGCTGCGTACCCAAGTGATTTCCTCGTTATACCAGTTTCTCTCCCGGTGCTCTGCAGGTGAGCGAAGATTGATGATTGTGGCAATATGGTATTTGTAGAGGAGACGAGTATAGTCCATACCTCTTGGTTGTCCGCTGGTGTAAAGAATATCAGGCTCGATAACGTTAAAATTTTTGATGTGAAAATGCCTGACTAAAATGATTATTGCTGCTGTTACAGCCAAGGCAATATACAGTGCAGCAAAAGATTGTTCTTTCTTTTTTCCCACTTTTAATCTACCGTTAAATTTTCTTTTCTATGGACCTTGCGGACCGAATATATTTTCTTGTTTGTTGACTCAAAATAGACCCTACTTATCATTTCTCCTATGAGACCTGTGGACACGAATATTAAGCCGATAAGCAGCAGTACAGCCGCCAGTCCGGCTAAAGGTTCGTGTGCGACAAAAATCGGCACGTTATATACCAGTTTATCGTATAGTATATATGCAGCCATCAACGCGCTGGCTGCAGTACAATACATTGCCAATCTGCCGAAAAAGTGCAGCGGTTTTGTAATGTAGCCCAATAGAAACCGAAGAGTTATCAAATCGAAGACAACTCTGAATGTTCTGGATAGTCCATAACTGCTGGAACCTTTCGGACGAACAATGTTTTTTATGGGTATCTCGACTATTTTGACGCCGCTGCGCGAGAGCAGTGCCGGAATAAATCTGTGCATTTCGCTGTAGAGGTTTAATTCTTTAATTATTTCGCGTTTATATGCTTTGAAAGTGGTGCCGAAGTCGTGAATATCCACACCGCTGATTTTTGAAGCCAGCCAGTTGGCCACTCTTGAGGGTATTTTTCTCATTACCAGATTGTCTACCCGCCGTTTGCGCCAGCCGCTGACGATATCGTAGCCTGCTTCAATTTTTTCGAGAAAATTCGGTATCTCTTCGGGGGCGTGCTGGAGGTCGCCGTCCATTGATACTATTGTCTGCCCCTTTGCTACATCGAAACCAGCAGCCAGAGCTGGTGTTTGGCCGAAATTTCGGCGAAGTTCGACAGCCACAACTTTGCTGTCTTTACTTGCGATATTTTTTATCAGCTCCAGGGTATTGTCGGTGCTGCCGTCGTCTACAAGGACCAATTCGTAATAAAGGTCGGTTTCACTCATCGTTTTGGTCAACCGGTCGTAAAGCTCATCAACTACGGAAGCTTCGTTATAAAGAGGTACTACGACCGAACAATCAGTATTGAGATGTTTAGAGTTTTCCATAATGTACCAATTTTATGCCTGTATCGTTGAAATACTGCTTTGTTTTTTCACTGCAAATAGCCTGAAGCTCAGCCTTTCTCTGATGCAGCAGTCTGGTTTTAGCAGGATCCAGGCCATCTTCAAGTCCAGGATGAGTCATAACTTCTGCGGTTGCCGTCGGATTGTATAAAGCGACGGCCTTGAAGAAGTTTAAGTCTATTTTTCCTGTATGCGCAACACCAAGGAGACAATCGGTTTTCAGAAAAGTCGAGTTTTGGATACGGTTTATCTTCGCCATAATTCTGAGTATCTTTGTTCTTTTTCTTCCACCTTCGCTCGGCAGCGGCCAAGGCATTGTCAGAAGGGCTTTCGGTTCGAGGGTAAAGCGTATGGCGGTAATTTCGAACCGTTTGGCTAAACCGCACACTATCGGAAATATAGGGGGAAAGCTGTGAATATGTTTGTGTGAATCCAGGTGAGTTGGCTTCAGGCCGTTGTCAATCAGCCATTGGATTTGTGCAGAGAGTTCGATTCGTATGGCATTTCGAATTTTATGTCTGCTTATTGATAAAAGCGACAGCTTAGCGGGCGAAAGAGCGAAGCTGCCATCGTTGTTGAGCAGACAGTTGACACGACTGTCTTTAGAAAGTGGTTGGCCTTCGAACAAATTAAGATGTACGCCTACTCCAAGGTTGGGCATCTGTTTGGCCAGTTTGACGGCTTCACCGGCGGCCAGCATATTGGTCATAATTGTGGCGCTGGTTAATACACCGTTATTGTGTGCCTGTACCACAGCCTTATTTACTCCGTTGCAAAGGCCGAAATCATCTGCGTTTACTATAACACGCTTATCCATTTATAATAAGTCTAAACGGCACAGACTGTTCGGTCAATCAGATTTTGCATTGTCCGGAAAGGCGGGAAATAACGAAACCGATGGTAAGGGTCAGGGAACCGAGTATATGTAAAAGCACGGTCATTTGGCTGGCGTAGTATTGGCCGGGTTTTAGTAAATCTTTTTTATTGGCTGCCTTTATGGCAAAAATTGCTATCGGCAGTGTAAGCAAATAAAGTAATCCTGCAAAAACAAATGGTCGGTAGATTAGCGTTGCTACAATCGCAATGGTATAGCTAGTAATGAGCGCGATTTGATAAATTCGAATCGAAACGGGTATACCAAAATGCACTACGAGGGTTTTTTTGTTTACGGCGGCATCGGCGGCGGCGTCCGGGAATTCATTTATTAAAATCACCAGGAAAATCAGTATTGCAACAATAACAGCAGGTAACAGCGGGATAATATCGAAGTATTTTGTTTGCAGGTAATATGAGCCATAGACCGGTAAAATGCCGAACAACAGCGCGATAACGGGCTCTCCGGCTGAGCGGTAGCCGAGGCGAAGGGGTGGGGCAGTATAGAAAAATCCGCCGAGCAGGCCGATGAGGCCGAGGATTAAAATGAAGAGGCTGCGGGTTAAAAAAACGATTACGATTCCGAGAATTGAGCCGATTGTAAGTGCAGTTATGGCAAGGACTAATGTTGCTTTCGAAGAGAGGATTCCATCTTGGATGTAGCGTCTGCCGCCGGAGAAGGGAGTTGGATTTTGGTTCAGCCAGTCGTTGCGTGAAAGGTGGTCGAAATAATCGTTGGCGATGTTGGCGCCGGAGTGCAGAAACATTATCGTAAGTGTTGCTAGGACAAAGAGATATAGCGAGAAGGTTTCGGCGGCTGCGAAGGCCAGCGCTGAGCCGACGAGGACGGGGGCAGCGGAGGCGGTCAGGAACTTCGGGCGGGTGGCAAGGAAAAGAATGAGCAGTTTGGATTTCATAAGTTTAGTATTTTACAAGGATTAGCAAGAAAAGGAATTGAAATCGGTGAGATTTTAGAAAAACTGTTTGAAGATGTTAAGATGGAGAGTCTGGGAAAAACAGGCAAAGAGGATTTGTGAAAAAAGCGTGCGAAAATTTTCGTAAAATGCATCGAGAGGGTACAACGGCGCTTGTTTACGGGCAAACGATCGGAAACGTAAGAAACTTTGCAAAAATCATGCCGAAACAGCACCCAAACTTACAAAAATCATACCAGAACATTCAAAAACATATAGTATGTAATACAAACTATAGTTCTGTTACAACCGATACGCCCATGGCAGCCTTTTACCGGTAACAAGTCACACAAGATTAAAACTGATTTTAACTGTGTAGTGCACGGGGGCTTTTAATGAATATGCGCAGATGTGATTGAGGCAAGCAGGATTTTTAACCGACAGTGTTGGCCGCCAGTTCTTTAGTCTCGGTGGCCGTTTTCTGTATTGGTAATGTAAAGAAAAATGTTGTACCTTCGCTTATCTTTGATTGAACCCAAATTTTCCCCTCATACAACGCAATAATTTTCTTTACAAGCGTAAGACCAACACCAATAGATTTAGAACCGTCAATTGGTTTCACTATCTGAAACAACTGGAAAATTCTTTCAAAATTTTCTTCTCTGATTCCACAACCATTGTCAGTGATATTAAACTTCCAGAAATTGTTCTCTTCGACGCAGCCGATTTTTATCCAGCCTTGCGGTTTATCTATGTACTTGACAGCGTTGCTGAGCAGATTTTGGAATACCTGTAAAATGCGAGTTCGGCTACATTCAATCTCAGGCAGCTGGTTTTCAACTGTGATTGTGATATTTTTCGGCGGAGCAACCGAATCGATAATTTCCGGAACGAACTTATTCAAATCCACCACAACTTTTTCCTCTTCAATGCGTCCGATTCTTGAATACTGCAATACACCATCAATAAGATTTTGCATTCGGTCCACACGTTCCATAAGCAATTTCAGATTTTCTTTGCCTTCGTTGTCGAGTTTATCTGTATAATCCGTTGAGATCCATTCTGCAAGAGTTCCAATGCCGCGCAGTGGCGCTTTAAGGTCGTGAGAAACTACATAAGCGAACTTCTTTAGTTCCAGACTAACGTTTTGCAGCTGCTGTTGAGCCTTCCTGCGTTCTGTGATATCTTTCGCCGTATATACCATAGCCGTTACATTTGATTTTTTATCTCTTATCACCGAGCCACTTAAAAGGACAGGGATATCCTGACCATCTTTACTTCTTAAAGAGACCTCATAGTTTGTTAACTGGTCTTTGGCAATCAGTGTTTTCGACTCCTCTTTAAATTCATCAGAGATAATATTTTCAAGAGTCATATTCAGAAGTTCGTCTCTGTTATATCCCAACAAATTTAGAGCAGCTTCATTCGTGGTGTTAATTTTCCCGTTAGGATCGGCAACAACCAGAAAATCTATCATATTTTTTATGACGTTGTTAATACAGTCATTTGCGGACTCAATTTCGGTATAACCGGCCGTCATAACTTTGGCGGGTTCTGAAGTCGATGTTGTCGCGGTTTCTTTTTGAGGTTCTTTGGAGTTTTCTTCAGGAGTCATCGAATATGCTTCTCTTTCTCAACCAACATTATTGGCTTTTAACATTTTTTTACTTTCCTTATCTTGTTTTTGACAGGACAAAGAATAATGTGCTGCCTTGAACTGGTTCAAATTCCACCCAAATTTACCCCATTGAATTCCAGCGATTTTCTTTAATTACATTAAGGCTAATACCAGCGTTTTCGAACCCGTTGCCTATTAGACCATAATTAACCAAGAAATCGGCATTTTCACTTAGGTTTATAAGGTGAGAGTTATTGCTGTGGTGGTAAAATGTCGTAACGGTCTTTCCTGCGTTGCATAAAGACGAAAATCGCCTGCTTGATTGCGGGAATTGTTGTTTCCGCAATCTTATATAAAGGGAAGGTATTTTTCTGCCTGTTATTAATATAGGACCTAAATGCCGACTAAAAAAAGCGTAGCTGGAATTCTTTTTTAATATATTGTTAACAACAAGAAGCGCTACAAAAGCGGAAAGGAAAGATATCAGAAGAATGTCGGAAGCATACGGATCAAAGAGTATCCGAGCAGGAGGCAGCAACAGCAAGAAGAGTATCGGAACAGAGAAACTGGGTTCCGGGTCAAGCCCGGAATCTTCGCTGCGCTTCGAGAGGACACAACAGTAAATTAGCTCGGGGTATTCGAAGTCGGGAAAAAATGGAAAAAGGATAAAACCGTAACAAAACGGTAACAAGTACGGCTTACACTTGTATTTGCGTGGAAACAATCTTATTGCAAATGTTATTTGAAAGAAAAAAGATTATGAAACCAATTTTTCAGAGCCTAATTTTTCTTTTTATGATTTTGGTTGCTTTGAGCGCCAAGACAGCATTATGCGCAACAGACGCAAACGAAAAGGCACCGGAGTTCGAGTTTGCTACACTGGACGGCGAGAAAATCAATTCGGACAGTCTGAAAGGGAGAATCATTGTTTTAGATTTCTGGAATACCCGCTGCGATGCATGTATTAAGTCAATGCCCCAGATGGAAAAATTCTATAAAAAGTATAAAAACAACAAACGACTGGTGATATATTGCGTTAATTCGGGATGGGATCCGATAGAAACGGCGAAAAAATTCGCTAACAGTGAGAGACATCATTTCTGGCTTTGGTCGTGGGGCGGGAAATATGATTTGCCGTTCGCATACGATAATAAAAGCGCCACGATGAAGCAGTTTAAACTAAATTCTAATCCTACAACAATCATCATTGATACGGAGTTTAACATTCGCGTTAAACATTCCGGATACATCGAGGACTTCTATGGTTTTTTGAAAGAGCATATTGAACCATTGTTGGTTGTGAAATCTAATGAAGTTGACAACTCGAACTGAGTAAACGCAACTGTACAGCAGGTGTCGCATTTGTCGCCAAATCGCTCCCTGTCAGCTTTAACATTAACCTTCTCGCGATAAGAAAAAAAGAAGCCGTTAGCTGTTGTCCACGGGATAAATTTTCGGAGGTCGCGGAAGAAGTTTAAAGCTTAAAGTGCAAAATTGTGGAACCGCTGCGCGGAGGGTGAGAGTTATTATCAGCGTCAGAACAAATCTTTTGCGCGCAGGAATATCATAGTTGGTATGACAACCAGCAGGGGAATAAAGATGACCAGACAATACAAAACCAAGGATGCGATTGTCTCTCCTAATTGAGGAGGTTTCTGCATTAATCCGGACAGCAGGTTTTTGCTGATAGCATATTTCTGGTCGAAAGGAAGCCTGGCGAATGCTTTTTGTTTCAGGACCTGAAATATTTCAGTGAGCAGTGATTGTTTGTCGCGTGGAATTTGTCCGGCTTTGATTTTCTTTTTAAGTTTCGAATGGGCGGAGTTGATTAGCATTTTTGTTCGCACTCCAATTATCATAAAGAGAGCGAAGAAGATTAGAAACGGGTCTTTTAAGAGAATCGCGGCTATAATTATCAGGAGAAGGTTTGTGAGGGTAAATACGGATTTTAGGACGGGTAGCCTTGAAAACAATGCTAACTCGAACAGCCGTCCGCCATCAAGCGGGACAATCGGGAAGAGGTTTATATAGTTAAGAATGAGGAAGAAACCACCACAGAATAAAAGGGATTTTATTTCCGTTTCAGCGCCGGCAATCAGGCATAAAGTTCCGGCAATCAGCCCCAAAGCAGGGCCGGACAAAAATACCACGGTTTTTTGCAGCGGCTTGGCGTCTGTTTTTTCTCCCATAGTAGCAGCGCCAAACGGCAGAATAAGGATTTGTCTGTCACTGTATCCAAAGACGGCCATAGCAATATAGTGACCTATCTCGTGGACAATCAAAGCGCCGAGAATGAAGAAGGCCGCACTAAAGGAAATGGCAGTACCGAAGATAGCTATACCTATAACAAAACTGACAAGGAACACCATCAGTTTCCAGCCTATTCCCGAGCCGGAGGACTTATGCAAATCTTCCAAACGCAGATATGCGTTGACTTCAGCTTCTACCGGTATTTCTATTGATTCAATCTTTTTTTTCCCAACGGCTTTCAATTGGGCAGCCCTGAGAGCATTTCTCTTTTTTACCCATTTCAGGGCTGTGAAAGCGTATTTCATTGCGGGCAGCAAACGTAATTGCCAAGTTGTTTCACTTTTTGGCTTTAGATAAGCTTTTTGAAGCAGAGAATTGATATAGTCATTGTCTGACTGAATTTCATCTGCGAGATATTCCTGCGGAGCCAATTTGACTGATTTACGGTTGAGACTTTTGAGCTTTTCGATATGAGCCATATACTGCTGTTCAAGAGTCGGTGCGTAAGGGTCATTTAATATAATGTTCGGGACGTCGACTATCATATCTGACTCGATACCATTTTGTGTTGTCAACCGGCTATTGTCGGAAAAGATATTATTAAACTGGACTTTTACAGGTTCATGTTTTTCGGGCAGAAGTGAAATGGTCACATTGGCATAAGTGTTATTATCTTCATTAAAATAAACAACATTCCACTGCTGACTAAAGCTGCCCACGACGTAGTTGTCGAACAAATGCAGATGGGAGAAGGAGAAACCGAGATTTTGAAGTTTGATATCGTATACTGGTAAAAGCTTTTCAAGGTATTCAGGCAGCTCGTTTGGCTGTTTTAGCCAGCCATCTGAATTTTTAAACCGCAGGTTCAGCAAATTCTTCAGGGTGAAAAGGTAGGCTGCAGCTTTAATAAAAGCGAAAAAACCTGCAACGAATAAGATAATTTTGACAGGGTTCATATCGGTAACGTTTCTATATTCTTAATATTTATGTGAAACCGTTTCGAATATCTGCTTGCAGCGGCTAACGGGGATTCTTATACATTAGAAAAAAGTGACAATCGCCCATTTTAAACCGTACTATGATTCTAATTAAAACTGCCCAGTTTTTCAAGTCCTCAGATGCGGAATTCAGGGCGTGATTGTGTAGTACCAGCAGGTCAAGCCGGGACATATCAGTAAAAATGGTATTCCGGGGGGAGGCGGCAGAAGCAGGTTTTTGGGGATTGAACGCCGGAAGAATTGTGGGTAAAATCATCAGGCGAAATACAACGGGTACAATTAATGCATTTTGGCGAATACAAATTCCTATTGAGTTCTGATTTATACAGGTACACGGGCAAGTCCGGATTCCGTGAGCTTTTAAAGTATATGCGGATAAATCCGTGCTTTAGGTATTCTTTCTGGATGAGGACGTGTGCATTTTTGGAACAAAGCGGAGTATGGTGCCGTGGGGTACTTGTGGTTATAGCGAGAAGTATTTTCCGACATTATGTTTATAAGTACGGCATTTCGATTCCATACGTGACGAATATAGGAAGCGGGTTCGTGATAGGTCATTTCGGGGGTATTTTTGTTAGCGAGCGGACAGTTATCGGGAAGAACTGCACTATTACACAGGGGGTGACTGTAGGCAAGGCAAACCGCGGGAAGAACAAAGGCCATCCTACCATAGGTGACAATGTTTATATCGGAGCCGGGGCCAAAGTTATCGGCAGGGTAAAAGTTGGCGATAACGTTGCTATAGGTGCGAACTGCGTTGTTACGAGGGATGTTCCTGACAACGCAGTAGTCGCGGGCGTCCCGTGTGAGATAATCTCGTATGAGGGGTCAAAGGATTACGTGAAAAGGACGGATTATCCTGTATTTATTCGGGACTGGTTTGAGCCGAGGCAAAAGGATAATCAGCCGTCCTGTTGAAAGTGCCTGATATGAACGAAACGGCGGAGATTCTGTCGAATTGGCAGGTGAGAGGGGATTTGGCAGGTTAGAAGCAAGCGCATCTTTAGGGTGTAAGTCTGGTTGGAATAATCGGTTGCGCAAATGGTGGATACGGTGAGAGGTCTGGCACGATATTTGCGTATAAATCAGGGAGCACGAGGTGCAAGTGCGCAGAGTGTGTGGTGAACAAATGGTTTTAAATGAGTCAAAATTCGATGAGGTGAATGTATTAACCAGCGGGGCGAACTGGGGGTGGCCTGCTGCGCTTCGAGAAATATTTCGGCCGAGGGGCATAAACCTTATGGTGGCGGCGAACGCGGGTGAATTCGTAAATGTTATCAGGCGGAAGCGTATACATACGACAATCATTGATATGGACGGCGAGGCGGGCGGCCTGGCGACGGTAAAGGTTATCCGGATAGATTATCCGATGCTGCCGTGCATACTCCTTTCGAGGGAGCCGGGTGAGGCGGTGCTGAGTGAGGCGCTGGGGCTGGATGTTTTCAGCGTTATTGACAAGCCGGTTGATATGAGTATTCTGCGGGAACAGCTGAACAGGTTGTTCATAAAGAAATATAATAATGACATTTTTGCGGAAAGATAGTATAGTGTTGCACCCTGCCCTGCCAGAATTTACGGAGACGGCCGGTGCGTGTGCAATTTAGTCAAGAAAAAGAGGTAAATTAGGGATTTTCTGAAAGGAGTAAGGTCACAATGAAAATTCGTCCATTAGCAGATAAGGTGCTTGTAGAGCGTTTAGAAGCGGAGAACAAAACAGCGGGCGGTATAGTTCTGCCTGACACCGCCAAGGAAAAACCGCAAAGAGGCAAGGTCGTTAGCGTCGGTACAGGGAAAGTGCTCGATGACGGTACGGTACGGAAGCTGGAGGTCAAGAAGGGAGACGTGGTGCTCTTTACAAGCTATGCCGGGACAGAGGTGAAGATAAACGGCAAAGAGTATCTGATTATGAGTGAGTCGGATATTATGGCGGTAATTGAAAAGTAGATGATTGACTATAGCTAAAAAACGTAAGAAGGAGAAAGAAAGATATGGCAGCTAAAAAGATAGCTTACGGCACTGACGCACGTTCGGCGATTCGGGCGGGCGTGGAGAAGCTTGCGAAAGCGGTGAAGATAACACTTGGTCCGTGCGGCAGGAACGTTGTACTGGAAAAATCGTTCGGCTCCCCTACCGTCACTAAAGACGGAGTGACGGTTGCGAAAGAGATAGAGATTGAAGATTCATACGAGAACCTTGGCGCGCAGATGGTTAAGGAAGTTGCATCGAAGACATCGACGGTAGCAGGTGACGGGACTACGACGGCGACGATTCTTGCCGAGAGCATTTTCAACGAAGGTTTGAAGAATATCACGGCGGGGGCGAACCCGATGCAGGTGAAGCGCGGCATTGAAAAGGCCGTCGACAGGATAGTAGAAGAGCTTCAAAAGATGAGCATACCGGTCGAGTCCGGCAAGCAAATCGAGCAGGTGGCGACGTGCTCGGCGAACCAGGACGCGGAGATAGGCAAGAAGATGGCGGAGGCGATGGACAAGGTCGGTAAAGACGGCGTTATTACGGTCGAGGAGGGTCAATCGCTGGAGACGACAGTAGAGCTGG
>CAZDQP010000005.1:0-40963 GCA_964507485.1 uncultured Pirellulales bacterium
ATACCTATTCCGGTACTTGCAGGCATCTTGTTGAATTTGCCATTGTTGAGAAGCCCTCGTTCGGCAAAGAACTTGTTCCTGGTTAAGTTGAAATCATCGTACCAGGACAGAATATCATCCAGCCATATCCATGTCCTCGGTACGAGAAGCATATCGGCATTGACCTGTCTAAGAGCCAATTCAGCCTTTTCAAAAACTAAGCGGGCTTGTTTACCGGGCTGAGTTTGTTGCAGGACTGAAATATTTGAGAGGGTAACATAGCCCCCGTCGCCATGATGAAAAATCCTTCCACATGGTGTATTGCCCAATCTCAGAAGTTCCGGCGGCTGATGACCACCAACAGCATATACCTGCACTCCGGCGAGTTGGCCGTTTATGCCCTCCGGAACAAGCAGCCAGCTTGGCTCAAGGCCGTCATCAAGCGGGCCATATGTTTTAGACCTAATGCTGCGAGCGGTTCGTAAGGCATTTTTTGTGCCGAAGACACGCTCCTGCATTACTCGCAGGGACCGTGATTTTAAAGCGTCCCTGATACCGCGAAAAAGCTCATGGGCTTGCTGCTCGATAGGCAATCCCGGTCTTGGTGTAGCTGTGATATAGGCTTCAATCGCCTTTGCTGACTTGATTATGCGGGTATCAATGCGCATTAGCTAACTCGTAAAAAACCGTTATCTTCTCCGTCACAGTTCGTTTTCTGTGCAGCTTTAACGATTCAAACATCTCTGCCGAACTATCCCTGCTCGCAAAGAGATGAACCTGCTGCCGTGGAAGCAGAAATCAATAATCATAAACAAATACTTATTTTTTGTCAATGGTAGTATAGGTATTTGTGACCGCATTTGACTATTCACGTACCTGTTGCCAGGCAGGCAATTCATCACTGCCTGCAACCGGTGTGGCGGAGGTCATAGGAATATCTACAGGAATGCTGTCTTCTGAGCAGGCTATACGGCTAAGGGCCTTGTTACTAACTCGAACTGGTTCACTAATCAATTCAGGTACGCTGAATGTTTTAAGGAAGGAATCATAAAAGGTTGGGTCTTTTTGCGGCATTACGAAAGGTTTGTATGCCTTGCCATTCTCGTCAACATAGCTTAAGTAGATTTTTGTAAACAGTCCTCCCTGTCTTTTACTGCTGAAGGCAATCCACCGGCTGTTGCTCGACCAGCTGTGCCATGATTCGGAATATTCGCTATTGATATCAAACTTTCGATAGTCACCGGTCTCCAGGTTCATAAGGTAAAGGTCACTACTCGGTTGATAA
This sequence comes from uncultured Pirellulales bacterium, assembly GCA_964507485.1. Lineage (GTDB taxonomy): Bacteria > Planctomycetota > Phycisphaerae > Sedimentisphaerales > Anaerobacaceae > CAIYOL01. The sequence goes on from CAZDQP010000005.1 coordinate 1,265, forward strand.
ATAGGAAAACAGCCGTACTTACACATACAGAAAAGAAGGAATCGACCATCCGGAGAGATGCGAGGCAGCAGAATACTCAAACTGGTTTGTTCAGCGGAGAGAACCGTCTCGGGCCGGCCCCACTGGTCGGTTTCGACATTATAACTAACACGCCTCAGATCATATTTAACCTTTTCATAGTTTTCAGGAGGCACCTTGTTACGGTCTTTCCACAATATCGGCGCGCTGCAAAAGTAGAGGTACTTACCATCAGGCGTCCAGGCAGGATATGACTCGAGCCGATTTTTCTCAGACAACTCCGGAGGTGTTTCAACCGTTTTACTTTCAATTTTATAATAAAATATCCCACTATCGAGATCGACGACGTCGCGGGTTTCCATCCCGGATGTGTGGAAAAACTGCCTGACCTTATTCGCTGAATAGGCGGCTAATTTCCCGCTTGGATGCCAGGCCGTGTAGCCAAACGGTGTCCCCACCTTCTCGATGCTGCCGTCATGTACACATATCGCCGAATTACCATATTTATCACTGCGAATACCTATGAACATATTCTCAGGCGTGTTGTTCAGAAAGCTGTGACAGTTGACGCAGCCTCTGTCGATGGATTTACCGTGAAGCACCATGGACTGGTCATAATTCTCGAGGTTGCGTTGGTAAATCCCGATATATGCCCAAATATTATATGTTGGATTAAGAAGGCGGTATACGATATTGCTGTCAATATCTTCCTTTGCGATAGTATTCTCAATTTTCTGATACCGGTTCCAGCGGCCGTCATGATTTTTGACGTAAATGTCGAAAAACAACTGTCCGCCTCGATTTGCGTTTAACAGCGCTCTCCATTGGCGCAAAGGAATCTTGATTTTGGCGTTTTTGCTGAAAATGTTGATGGCTTTGCCCCTTGTAGGATGTATATTGACCAGGTACTCGGAACCCGGCTCAAGGACAAGAAAATTCAGCGGCGCTATGTTTGGCGGGATGACAATGCCGGTGTAATCCGGCTTGATTTTGGCAGCCCGGTCAATCGACGTGTAGGCCTCGCACTGTGCTGGGCCTTTTCGCACCATGAATCCCAATACCGCAATCGCCAGGACGCAAAGGAAAAAGATTATTAGACAGACATTTAGTTTTTTCATTGGCTTACTCCCGAGAGGCCGAAAACGTAGTAGAAAAAGTAAGTGCGGCCGAACCTCGGCGCAGATACTTTCCAGAGTAGTTCCATATTACCGCCACAATTTTCTCCGAGGTCGTTAAATTCTTCATATTGCCTTGAGAGCTCGGCGCTTATCTTCCTGTCACCCAGATCGATTTTTTTCTGAGTTATACCGTTATAAAACAATATGGCCTCCTGGTAATGACGGGGGATGCTATCATAACCGAAATCGTCGAGGCGAGACAGGTTCTCCACAAATTTATCGAGTTGTCTGGTTAGAAGGTAGTGAGCCATCAGATATTCGAAGGCCATTTTATTATATTTATTCCTTTGAAGAAGCCCGGTCAAACAGTCATTCTCATTGTAATGGGTATATGCGTTGTCAGTAGTCATCATAATCGAACGTAAGTGCTGAATATGCTCGTCATGTTCGAGCATAGGGTCAATTTCGAGTTGGTGCAGAAGGTCTTTCGCTTCACTGCCGTATATCAGGTTCCTGCTCAGTGCCCTCAGGTGCACGCGGGCCGTTTCGATTTCTTCCTTTACGGTGTATATAAGTGCAAGTTGCTTAAGAACATACGGATTCGGACGGTCGTTCGTACATCTAAGAAATTCTTGGGCGATTCTCTCGGCCACGTTGACCAGCCCTAATTCCAAACATAATTCCGCCCGCTCCATAAGGATAACGTTGTCTAAACCGCCCACGCCGAAGACCAAATCTTTGTTATCATAGGCCTGAACAAAGGTAAACATTTCATCACCCATTCGGCCGGTGTGATACAGCGCTCGATTGATGGTGTGAATATAAAAGGGGTGATATTGATCCATGGGAATTGTTCCGGCAGCAGCCAGCACTTCCGGCCACTTCCTTCGGCAATGAAGATAGTCCATTTGAAGCTTTTTTCTCAGTTCAAACTTGTGAAAAAAATAAACACACGGTACGGCAACAAGGCCAAGCAGTACTACTTGCAGTACCCAATTAAGCCTGCCTCGGTAGAAATGGCCCGGCATTCCTTTTTTAACTGCAGATTTGTCCCGGCGTCGTCGCTGTGCACGTGCCTGGGAAACACTTATAGTACTGGCCAGCCATCGGCACAAATTGACCAACAGAACAAAAAAAGCAATACCAATGAACAAAGCCCCTTCGAACACTCTCGTCCACTTTTCCCATTCTAAATTCCGCTCTATCTGGCTGAAGGGATTCGAGAACAGGAATAGTTCGCTCGTCTCTGGTTTGAAAACGTGGGTATCCAGAAGCCAGTAAACAGCTGCTCCGAGTAAAAGATAAAGCACACCAAAAGCCGGTTTAGGTTGGTGAAAGAACTCATATAATGCCGCTAAAGCTACGAATATCAAAACTGCAGAGCCGGCAATATAATAGAGAATACCGCAGATTATCAGAAATAAAGCTCCTCGCCCTAGGACGTGACGCGGCGAGAATTTTTCATAAAAAACCGAGAAAAACGCGACAATCAGCACGGCCGCACCAGTGCTCAGCGGATTCTCATACCGGCTGCATACCATCAATATCAAAAGGCTCGGAATATAACAGATAACCTGCCAAAGACTGTCTGCTTTGATAGCGGTCAGAGAGACTGTAAGACGGTAAATCCCCCAGGCAATCAAGGTGATGCACAGGGCGCCGAGCCAGGAGAAATAGCACAGTTGTGTAAGAAACGCCGCCAGGTATTGACTTATCCCGCTGGGATAGCTCAGGTAATCCAGCAAAAACGGCCAGCCGGTCTCGAAGAAAAGGCCTCTTCGGGATGTCTCGAAATGATGATAGAGCTGGGGCTCAACGTACAACCACAGGAAAAAGTAAAACGCACCGAAAAATAAAACACATGTAACAGGTAAGTCGCGTTCTCGCCCCAACAGATTTTTCATTGTCAGCTGCATTTAGCTTGCCCCTGTGCAGATTTTAGCCAATTTCCCTATCCTCCACAACCCTTAATATTTCCCGCGCAGCGGCTACGATTTTGCATTTTGCACTTTGATTTTTAAATTTCTTTTGCTGTCTTCGGCGAGATAAAATTGGGTTCGTTTGGGTTCGAATTGGGTTCGTTTCGACCAAGTGTCCAAGCTACATTTTTCGATGTAACTCCTTGCTAAAACTATAGTTATCAAAATTTGACTTTGTCCTAAATTGGGTTCGTTTTGCATAATTTGTTATTTTTGATTGATTGATTTTCTGCTCAAACGCCGTGGGGGCTTTAAAAAGCGGATGGGTAATATGAACTTATCAAAGAGCATTTCGAGAAAAGACGTTCTCTTATAATTGGACGAACCTGCGCGAATGGTGCGAAAATTTTGGGGTTTTCGGGGGTGAGGTTTTGGCTAAGTCGTTAGAGGGAAAGGGATAAAAAAAATTTGAGAAAATGGATTTTGGGGGTTTAACTACCTGCGTTTTTGATTGATTCCACTCAAGCGCAGCGGTGGCTTTTAAACACTAATTGCTTGTGCTGTCGGAGGCCGCACAAGCAAAATAAATAATCCCAACGTAAAATTGAGGGCTTTCGGAATAAACCATATTAAATATAAGGTTTGTGGAATTGGTGTTGACAGGGGGCGGTTTGGGGGTAGATTAGTTGTTCGAAGATATAATCATTTACGTACGAAAGGGAAAAAAATGGCCATTAAACGCATTATAGTTCATTGTCTCGAAATAGAAGACAAGCCGGGAAGCCTGCAGCAGCTTTTGGCGAAGGCGGCTTCTGCGAATGTCGATTTGCTTTGTTTTGCTGCATTTTCGGCCGGCGGCGGTATCGGTCGGCTTTATCTAAGCGCCAAGGACCCAAAGGCGCTTGAGAGCTGCGCGCAGTCGGCAGGGATTAAGACATCGGCCGCAGCGGGCTTTATCATCGGCGGCGAGGACAAAGTAGGAGCTGCGGGGCAGGCGCTAAAGGGCCTTGCGGATGCTGGTATTAACGGAGCGGCGGGCGCTGCGATGGTTTGCGACGGACAGTACCATATGCTGATTGTGGTGGCTGCTGCTGATGGCGATGCTGCGGAAAACGCGCTGAAGGCGTAAATTTATTACGGCCAGAAAGCGGCGACGGCGACGATAAGCCAAATCAGGATGCCGAGTGAGATTTTGGTGGTGGTACCGAGGAACCAACCAAGGCCTGCGCCAAAACCAGAACGAACTGAATCCTCTATCGGCCGTCCACCGGTGAGCTCGAAGACACAGGCGCCGAGAGCTGCACCGGCGCAGGAGCCGAGAATCGTGCCGAGCACGGGAACTATAAAGGTACCGACCACGGCACCTATGAAGGCACCGATGAGTGCTCCGAGCGAGCCGCGAAAGCGGGCGCCGGCTTTTTTCGCCCCGAGGACTCCGCCGAGAAATTCGACCAGCTCGCCGAGAAGAGCCAGTACTGTTATAGCAATCAATACATAGGGGGAGAACATACCGTCTTCGGCGCGCCACCAGGCAAACAGGGCAGTTGTTATGACAATAAGCCAGTTGCCCGGAAACGCAAAAGGGACAAGCGCAAGCCAAAAGGCGTTTAGAAGAATCAGTATTATTGACCAGATATAGTGCATAGGGCAATTGTAGACTAAGGGTGGCTAAGTGAAAAGTGAAATTGCAGGTGACTTTGGGCGGTACAAAGGCAGGGGGGCTGCCAAAATATTACGGTAATAATTTCATCGGGGTAGAATTTTTTCCGGTCGTATGCGATGTTTTATCGGACAGAGAGGAAAGTTGGCAACTTCGTCCGGCGAGGGGGTTTGAAACGTTAAGAATTATTTTTATATTTTTATTAGGTGGTTTTAGGGGGTTTCTTCGCACTATTGCGGAGTTGTAGCAGCGTTGTTTAACAGGCATTGGCAGGGGCGCTGCGCTGCATTTGGCTCTGTGCCAAATGAATACCCCCGTTAGAAGTAAGTCCCGTTATGAGCAGGGCGGAGGCTTTTAACGGGATTGATAAAGAATAGAGAAGATGAGCAGAAAATTCGTTATTCTTGGATTAGTGTTATTGACGGCCGGTGCTGCGGCGATTAGCTGGAGCACCTCTGAGAAAAGGAAGGAACAGGAACAGGCGGATTTTTATAAGGCCAGATATGCTTCGGAGCTGGATGATTATTTCGAACAGTATGAAAAATGGCTGCAAAGACCGGCGGGGGAGCGAAGCCGGCTGCCGTGGGGACTGGACGAGTACGGGAGGGGCGAGATAGAAGTCCAGTCGCGACAGAAACAGCAGGGACGCCTCAGGGCCGACCTGGATAAACTGGCCTCCGGCAGCATAGAGGTTTATCCTTTTGCGGATGTTTTTTACGGCGAGAACTGGCAAGAGGAATTGAGAAAATACAAGGAGCGAAAAGAGCAGAGAGAGTTTATTTTTACGTGCTCTATTGTTTGTATATCTGCGGGGAGTGCGATATTTGGTTGCTGCTTATTGATATGGACGGCCAGGCTGGTGATTAAGGTATTATCTTTTTCGAAGAAGCTTGCCGTGGGATTTTTCAGAGGCTGGAAAGAGAACAGAGGTAAACGGCCGGTCAGGGTCGATGCGAGAGAAGGTGAAACAAGTTTGGAGCACAGGCGGGGGATGCGGAAGAAGCGGGCTAAACCTAAAAGACACACGGAAGTCCTTGTGACTTCGGGCTGGCACAATTTCGAAGAGAAGACCAGTGAGCCCTGTTGTGAAAACTTATCTGAAAAATCTGAGGGCGAAGCCGAAGCTGATGGAGCGGCTTCGGGGGCCCGAAAGATAGCCGTGCAGCTTTCCAATGAGAGTTCTGTCGCCGTCGGGTCTAAAGAGCCGTTACAAGCAGACTCCGAAGGTCTTAGCTTAAATACAATGAAGCTTAATAGTCCGGCCCAAAACGTTCAGCAGAGTACTCTTGAGCATTCAGGGTTGCTTGGGAATAGTATCAGGGAACTGACCCAGCAGATGTCAGCGATTCGTGAATATGCCTCCCAGCAGCAGGACAGGGTGGAAAAACTTCAGGATGGATATGACTGGGGCATAATCAGAACGTTTTGCCTGCGCGTTATTCGCGGCATTGACAATCTTGAAGAGCGTATAAACCGGCTCTCCGAGCAGGGTGCTGAGACGGCGGACCTGAGGGAGGTAAGGGATGAGCTGCTTTTTGCCCTCGAGTCTAGTGGGGTCGAACAATTTGAGCCGGAAATCGGCAGCGATTATCGCGGACAGGAAAAATGTGCGGAGGCGGTTAAAGAAAGACAGTGCTGTGATGACCCGAATATGACGGACAAAATCGCGAAAGTTATCAAGCCGGGTTATCAATACGTTTTTGACCAGGAGCATAGCAAGGTGGTTCGTACAGCCCAGGTAATGCTTTATAACTGATAGGTAATTATTAGTAATAGAAGCGTGAAGTAAAGAGGCGCAATACAATATACTTATTTTACAGGATATGAAATAAAAGGTGTAAAATGGTTAATGCAAAAGCTGGAATAGTGGGCATAGACCTCGGAACAACTTTTTCGGCACTGGCGGTACTCAATGCCATCGGCAAACCGGAGATAGTGCCGAATGCCGACGGCGAAAGACTTACACCATCGGCTATTTTCTTCGATGAGGAGAGTCCCGAGCTAATCAGGGTGGGTATCGAGGCGATTAATTCACGGTATCTGAATGCCGAGAGGTCTGTTCGCTGGATAAAGCGGCATATCGGCGATGCGAATTACGGAAAGAATATCGACGGCAGGAACTGGACGGCCGTGGAATTGTCATCTTTGATTCTGAAAAAGCTCAAACAGGACTGCTTGTCCGAGGAAGGTAAAATTTGTGATGCTGTTATTTCGGTTCCGGCCCACTTCGATGAGGTTCGCAGAAAAGCGACTATGGATGCGGGGACGATGGCGGGATTAAATGTGATTGGAATTATCAATGAGCCTGTGGCTGCGGCATTGTATTATGCTGCTACTCGCCAGGTTTCCGGGAGGGTGCTGGTATATGACCTCGGCGGAGGAACTTTTGATGTAACCATACTGGATGTCAATGGGCATCGAATAGAAGTGGTCTGTTCGCAGGGCGACCACGCACTCGGTGGTATTGATTTTGACAAGAAGATACTGGAGATATTGGAGCAAGGATACAAGGACAAATTCAGCACTGAACTGATTAATTCAGAAGAGGACAGGGCGAAGTACGAGGATGAGGCCGAAGATATTAAAAAGACACTTTCGAGACGTCCGGTTGCAAAGAAGATGATCTACGGCCCGGCGGGTAGCAATAGAATAGAAATTACACGCGGGATGTTCGAGGAAGCAATTTCGTCATTGATATCTCGTACCGATATTTTATTGGAGGTGGCCCTTGAAGAAGCAGGAATCAAACCTTCCGGAATTAATAAAGTGCTTTTAGTAGGCGGCAGCACTAGAATCCCGATAGTCCAGAAGAATCTGGAGAAAATATTCGGATTTGCGCCTGAGACAGCAGTCAATGTAGATGAGTGTGTTGCACTTGGTGCCGCTCTTCATGCCGGATTGGTGATGCTGAGGAAAAAACCTGATATGGTACCGGCGGGAATTGCAGGAGGGCTGCAGGATATTAATCTTACGGATGTGTGTAATCACAGCTATGGTACGATTTGCGCTCCTGTTAATAAAGAGACGGGTCAGCGAGTAATTGAGAATCGGATTATCCTGAAAAAAAATACACCGTTGCCCTGCGAGAGCACACAGATGTTCTATACGATGACAAAGGGGCAGACAGAGCTTGAAGTGACCGTAACTCAGGGTGAAGATACGGCCGTTGAATATGTAAACAGAATTGCAACGCATAAATTTAAACTTCCTCCGGATAGACCGGCCCGATGCCCGGTTAAGGTTACTTACAGTTATGATGTTAACCAGAGGATGCACTGCAGTTTCGATGACATTAGGTCCGGCAGAGTGCTTGAAGTTGATTTTTGCCTTAGCCAGGACGGCAGTATGTCGGAGAGCGAAATAAGAGAAGGAACCGGGAAACTGGAGATGGTCAAGGTCGAATAATATTATTTTGCAAGTGTTGAAATGGGCAAGCTTCTGAAACCGATTTTAAAAACACCCGTGGTATTTAAGTTTCTTCGTTTTGTTAAGGATTTTAAGTTTCCATTTTTGTGCAGTGCAAATCCTAATCCAACTACTGAAATCCATCCTCCGCTGGACCTGAAAGTTTTGAACAGCCGTGTTTGCCCTGTTGAGAGTAAACCGGATTCGTCGGGTACTTCGGGTCAGGTCGAGATTTCTAACGGAACTAAATCGGCAGGTCATGATGATAAAGACAGCGCAATCTTTGATGCTTTTAGCATAGAGATATGCGGCACAATCGATGCCACCGGCGATACGCACTATGCTGTTATACGGGTTTCTATTACCGATGTGACAGATAGCAGCTGTGAGGGCCTTCCGGTTCACAGCCTTATTAGCAGGTGGCAAATAGAAGATTCACCTGTCTTTTGCTACAGCTCCGACCTCGGCAAGCTTGCTTGTGCAAAGACGACTCTTTCAGATTGGACCGCAGTTGCTAAGGTGCCGCTTGAATGGCTGAGATTCCCCCGCAAAGGAGAAAGACAGCTGCAATTTAGCACATCGGTACTATCGCGCGAAACGGGTGGGGAACTTGCCTGTGCCAAATGCAATTTTACTTACAACAATCTCTCACTTGGCTATATTGATTTGCAGGAAAATATCCGGCGTGCAAAGACCCTGGCGGTGGCTCTGGGATTTGCCGTCAGTGCCGCAGATAACAAAATGTATGGTTGTGAGGTGGAGCTTATAAAAAACTGGGCAAGAGTCAATGTTGGTGTTTCACAAATTTCCGGCAAAGCCGTGCGAAAGCTTGATAGAGCTTTGAATAAAACGCTTGCTTTTTTCCGCGATGGGAACAAAGTTGACGCTCATAAAATTTGCAGAGAAATTGTTGAGATTTTACCAGTAGCGGAACGCTATGATATTTTAGACCTTTGTCTGCATGTAGCACAGGCTGATGGAGTTGCTGCTGCGGAAGAGCTGGCTCTTTTAAAGAAGCTGGCAATCTGGCTTGAGGTTGATAATGATAGGTTCCGTTCTATGATGGAGAGAGTCCTTCCGGTCAATATACACGAGGTTAAGGATACAGAGGCTGTCCTTGGGGTCAATCCTGATATGAGCAGGGAAAATATCCGACAGTACCTGAATAAGGAGTATCGCAAGTGGAATGCGAGAGTGACCAATTTCGACCCCGAAGTCCAGGCTCAGGCAGACTATATGCTCAAATTCATTGCGGATGCAAGAAATGCATACATAGGGTAGTTTTTCCTGTTTTACGCCTCATCGCAAGATGAGGCTACAGCCAGCCTTTAGGTTGTTGTTAATTACCTTTCTTCATGTCAAGAATGATTTGTCCTCTTGGGAATCCATAAGAAAAATGTATCTAACGGGGTTTGCAATGGTTCTAAGAGCGTGTATAATGTTTGGCGATAATGGTGTTATGATTTAGATTTAGAATAATTGAGGAGCGAGATTATGCTCAGATACAAAATGCAATGTGTAATGTTGGCAATGGTGACCGGACTGTTTGTTTCGTCGGTATTCTCGGCGGAAACATGGCGTTTAGGCGGAAAGGGGCAGTGGAAAGCCGTCTCGGCTGAAGATAAATATCTGCTGGCGGTGGCTGAAATAAAAAAGTTGGTCAATATAGGGGAAACTGAAGCAGTTGGGCAGGCGGTAGATAAACTTAAAAAGGACTTTCCGGAAATCACAGGGCCTGATTTGGATGCCTTTATGAAAGCGGAGATGCTCTTTTGTGAGGGGAAATTCACTAAGGCTGTCAGGAGCTATGATAGGTTTTTAGCAAAATTCCCTGCGAGCGAACTTTACGAAGCAGCTTTGGACAGACAGTTTTCCATAGCTACGGCTTTTTTAGGCGGGCAGAAGAAAAGAGTCCTTGGAGTGTTTATGATGAGCAGGTATGCCGAAGGCATTAAAATTATGGAGGGGATTAGTGACCGGGCGGGCAATGCTCCTATAGGGATAAAGGCCGCTGTGGCGGTGGCTCAGAACTACGAAAAAAGAGAGAAATTCACTGACGCATATCATAAATGGTCGGATATTTCCTCCCGATGGCCAATCCATGAAGTTGGTAAGGAGTCGCTGCTGGGTATGGCTCGATGTAAACACGCTGCATATAAAGGGCCGAAATTTGATGTCTCCAACCTCATCAGTGCAAAAAGCTATTACGAGAATTTCAGATTGCGGTATCCTAAAGATGCCGAAAGAATTGATATTGATAAAATACTGAAACAAATAGATGAGCAAATGGCTTACAAGGAATTTCTTGCGGGTGAGTATTATCAAAAAGCCGGTAATGAGCAGTCGGCTGCTCTTTATTATCAGATGGTTTTGAATAACTGGCCTGAGAGTACAGTGGCAGAGATGGCGAAACAGAGGATGGATAATAAAGCCTCTGACAAAGATTTGCAGAATGAAAAGGGGAAAAAATGGAAAGAGGATATAGCAAGAAAACTCGAAGAATTACTTTTATAATTTTCTTCAGCTTAATTGCCGCATCATTTGTTGGTTTTTATGGATGTGCTGATATGAGCGGCTACTCCAATGAGTCACTGTTTCCGGAAGATGTGAGCAGCGTATATGTGGAGATGTTTGATAACCGCAGCTTTCGGCGCGGAGTGGAATATGAGTTGACCGATGCCTTGGCGAAGCGAATCGAGGCTGAAACGCCGTATAAGATAATCTCCAGCAAGGACCGGGCAGATACGGTACTTAGCGGCCAGATTGTATCAGTTGGGGAATCACGGCTGAGCACAGAACGAGAAACAGGCCGTCCCTTGGAGGAGGAAGTAGAGTTGCGGGCCGTTGTTAACTGGAAAAACCTGAAAACAGGAGAATTGCTGATAGACAATCGGGCGGTCAGTGGCTCAGCGAGCTATTCCGAGTGGCAGCGGCAGGGTTTTCGCTACGGTTCGACTCTTGCAGCAAACAATTTGGCGAAAAGAATCGTAGAACTGATGGAAAAACAATGGTAATATCACGAACTTTGAGCTGTGACAGATAAGTTGAATTAATAGAGACGAGATATAAGTTATGGGTAAAAATCAGAACAAAAAATCATCTCGTCCACACCGTACCCCGCAGGACAGGTCGGGCAAGAAACCCCCGCTTCCGAGTTCTAGATATGGACCATTCAGTTATTTGCTGATTCTCATTTTGTTATTCACAGGGATGATGCTGTTGCGGCAGCTGCCGGATGACAGTATCACGTGGGACGAATTTGTAAAATATCTCAAAAACAATCAAGTTGAAAGCGTCGAAATCGGTGAGACGGAAATCGAGGGTAAATTTAATGAGGACGGCATTGTTTCTCAGGGTAAAAAACCATCGGAAACATTTACCGTTGACTATAAGCAGCAGGTTGTAGGTGAGCTTCTTGTCAAAATGCTTGACGAAAGCGGCGTGAAGTGGAAATTTTCAAAACAGCATGCTTGGCTGTGGAATCTGGCGGGATTGATATTGCCGATAGTTTTGATTCTGGGGCTTTTTTATTTTCTTTTTGCGCGAAATCTTCGCGGCGGTGCCGGTGGAATGCTGATGTCGTTTGGTCGAAGCAGACATCGATTACAAAGCAAAGACAGAGTTCCGGTGACGTTTAAGGATGTCGCTGGTGTCGAAGAAGCGAAGGAAGAAGTGGCTGAGATAATAGAATTTTTAAAGAATCCGAAGAAATTCCAACGGCTTGGTGGCCGAATTCCTCGGGGGGTTTTGCTCGTAGGCCCGCCCGGTTGCGGAAAAACATTACTTGCCAAAGCGATAGCCGGTGAGGCGGATGTTCCATTCTTTAGTATTTCCGGCAGCGATTTTGTAGAGATGTTTGTTGGAGTGGGAGCATCCCGTGTGCGTGACTTGTTCAAGCAGGCCAAGGAGAATTCGCCGTGTATTATTTTCCTTGATGAAGTTGATGCTATTGGACGCAAACGCGGCGCCGGCTATGTCGGCGGAGGCCATGACGAGCGTGAACAAACGCTGAATGCGATTTTAGTTGAGATGGACGGCTTTGATACGAATGACCAGGTAATAGTGATAGCGGCTACGAACCGTGGCGATATTTTAGACCATGCCTTGACTCGTCCGGGAAGGTTCGACAGGCAAATTTCCGTACCCTTGCCGGATTTGAAAGGGCGACTTGAAATCCTCCGTGTTCACGCCAAAAAGGTAAAATTAGCCTCTGATGCCAACTTGGAGAGATTAGCTCGCGGAACACCGATGTTTAGTGGGGCGGATTTGGCCGCTATTATTAATGAAGCGGCTCTGGCCGCAACTATGGCCGACAAGGATTATGTTGAGACGGCTGATTTAGAAGAGGCGCGAGACAAAGTCCGATGGGGAAGGGCCAGAAAAAGCAGAGTTATTGATGAGTATGACAAGAAAATTACTGCTTATCATGAGGCGGGGCATGCATTTGTTCAGTCGATGCTGAAGGACGCCGACCCTCTGCATAAAGTCAGTATAATACCTCGTGGTCCTTTCGGTGGGGCCACTTTCGCACTTCCGGAAAAGGACCATCTGCATTATACGAAAAGATATTGTATGGCGCTTTTGCAGGTGTGCTTTGGCGGCCGTATTGCAGAAAAGATATTCTGTGATGATATTTCCAGCGGTGCACAGGCAGATATTCGGCAGGCTACAAACATTGCAAAACAGATGATTTTAACGTGGGGGATGAGTGAGAAACTCGGCCCAATTAGCTATGAATCGGATTCAGGGATTAGAGACCTGATGTATGTAGTTCCCGGCGAGAGAGAGTATTCGGAGAAAACGGCGGAGGAAATTGACAGTGAAGTGAGGAAGCTGGTTGACGAGGCATATAAGAAATCGCGGGAATTGATAGAAGCAAATAAGGATAAGCTTGAGAAAATAGCGAAGACCCTGCTGAAATATGAAACTCTTGACGCCGATGATGTTAAATTGATTCTGGAGGGCGGCGAACTGGACAAGCCCACGGTTTCTGATTTATTGGCCGCCGAGCAGGCTAGGAGTAAGCAGCAGAACTCTGAGCAAAAGGAACAACAAAAATAGCTTTTCTTTTTATTTTTTAAATTTTCTTCCAAGATGGGTATGTGGGAAAAAACTGCCGTTATTTTATGCTTAATTTCAATCTTCACCGCAGATTGTCTTGCTGCACCGCCCTCTGGCGATGTTATTAAAAACGATATTGTAACCATTTCTGTTGAGAATCAGTATGACACGGTTAAGCCGGGCGGCAAATCTGCATTGGCGGTTCACTTCAAGCTCAAAAAGAACTGGCACTTTTATGCGTCCGAGGAGACGGCTGTCGGGGGTATGAACCTTACACTCTCGTCGTCTTCAGAGAAGTTCATAAGTTTTTCCAAGCCGATATTCCCACGGCCAGGTTTTTATTTTGATAAGACGTTAAACGAACAGCTTGAGGTGTTCAGCGATGAGTTCACTGTGTTTTTGCCTTTTAGCGTTGATAAGTTTGACTTAACTGAAGGCAAGCCGGTCGATGTCAGTGTTGAGATAGGCATTGTAGGGGCGGTTTGCTCGGATATTCAATGCCGTGTTCCCGATTTTGGTAAATTGCAAACGCAGGTCAGGATTGCTGAGCCACCGATGGGCGATGCTAAGTTCACTATAACGCAGCCAACAGAGCAAAGCAAACCAGTTTCACCCGGTCAATGGGCAGGTTATTCGATGTGGTTTGCCCTTGCTCTGGCGTTTCTGGCCGGATTAAGTCTGAATATTATGCCGTGCGTCTGGCCTGTGCTGCCTCTTATCGTGATGCGGATTGTCGAGCAGTCAAGACAGGACAAAAGCAAATTAATAGTAATGGGTCTTGCCTTTTGTCTTGGCATATTGCTGTTTTTTGCCTGTCTTGCCGGGGCGAATATCATTTTGCAGGTTTTCTACGGGCAGGTTTTGCAGTGGGGCGACCAGCTGCGAAACCAGACGTTTGTTACGGTATTGGCGTTAGTTTTAATAATGTTGGCTTTATTTATGTTTGATGTTTTCACTTTCGTTTTGCCCGGCTCTATATCGGGCAAAAGCGGCAGCGGCCACGCTGGCACAGTAGGGATGGGCTTTCTCGCCGCCGTCCTGAGTACGCCGTGCAGTTTCGGCATATTAGCCGCCGCCTTTGCATGGGCGCAGGGACAGCCCCTTGTTCGCGCAACTGTTGCAATAATGGCCATAGGCGTCGGAATGGCTGTGCCGTATCTGGTTTTAGTTTTAATCCCGGGCCTGCTCGATAATCTGCCCAAACCCGGCAGATGGATGGATATTTTCAAAAAAACAGTCGGGTTTATTCTGCTTGGTTTCGCCGTCTGGATGATAACGGTGTTGTCGCAGCAGCGCCGGATAGCTTTGCTTTACTATTCGGTCGTTCTTTCATTTTGCGTGTGGATGTGGGGCGGATGGGTCGGTTTCAATTCCAAAACTTCGAACAAAATAATCGTTCGGACACTCGCGGTACTGCTTGCCGTCGGTGCGGGTTTCTGGCTGTTGTCCCCTCAGTCGGAACTGATAGACTGGAAAAAATACGATGCCGACCTTATAGAAAAGTCCATCGCTGATAATAAACCCGTCCTCATTAAATTCACCGCTGACTGGTGCCTCAGTTGCAAGGTCGTTGAAAAACTGGTTTATCGGCGGAAAGACATTGCGGAATTGATAAAGCAAAAAGCCGTCGTCGCAATAAGGGCCGACACGACGGCAAAAGATTATCCCGCGTCAAAAGCGCTTAAAGATATATACAACGAGCCGGGTGTGCCGGTAAGTATGTTATTTCTGCCCGGCCAAAAGGAGCCGGTCAGGTGGCGCGGCAAGGCCTTCGGCGATGAATTGAAAACGCTTTTGGAAAAACTCCCTTCGAAATAACTCCTATGCCCCAAAAAACAAAACTAAAAAAAGCAAAGATAAAAGTTAATAAGGCCGAGGCGGCACAGCGCGTCAAAAAGATTTTACCTGTACTGGAAAAGATGTACCCGGAAGCTAAAACAGCGCTTAACTTTAAAAATCCTCTGCAGCTTCTAATCGCGACGATTCTGTCGGCACAATGCACCGATGTGCGTGTTAATATAGTTACCAAAGACTTGTTCAAGAAATACAAATCGGCTGCCGACTGGGCGAAAGCTGATATAAAGCAGATTGAGTCGGATATAAAAAGCACCGGCTTTTACCGCAATAAGGCAATTAACATTAAAAATAGCTGTGCGGAGGTAATCGGGCGGTTTGACGGCAAAGTCCCCGATACGATGGACGAGCTCGTAAAGCTTCCCGGCGTGGGCAGAAAGACCGCTAACGTCGTATTGGGCAATGCCTTCGGAACACCGGCGATTGCCTGTGACACACACGTTATTCGGCTTAGCCGGCGCTTGGGGCTTTCTGAAAACAGCGACCCGGTAAAGCTGGAGTTCGATTTGGCCGAAATAATACCAAAGAAGAGCTGGACTTTATTTAGCCACCTGTTGATTCTTCAGGGGCGAAGTATTTGCAAGGCGCGTAAGCCCGATTGCCAAAACTGTCCGATTGCCAGATTTTGTCCTGCAGCTGATAATCCGAAGTTATGGTAAGCAAATTGACCTGTGAATAGAACAGCGAGGAACGAATTATGATGGAAATTACCGAAAGACCTGTAAGAGACCTCTGGCGGATATTCCGAATAATGGCCGAATTCGTCGAAGGTTTCGATGAGCTTGCTGCCATAGGCCCTGCCGTGTCGTTTTTCGGCTCGTCCCGCGCAAAGCCGCAGGATAAGTATTACAAGCTTGCCGAAAGGACCGCTTCGGAGGTAGCAAAGGCCGGTTTCGCCGTGATAACCGGCGGCGGAGGCGGGGTTATGGAAGCGGCCAATAAAGGGGCCGCGGATGCCCGCGGTAAAAGCATCGGCCTCAATATCGAAATCCCGATGGAGCAGATACCCAATAAGTATCAGAACCTCTCGCTTCACTTCAAGTATTTCTTCTGCCGTAAGGTTATGTTCCTCAAATACGCCCACGGCTTTATAGTTTTCCCCGGCGGCTTCGGAACTATGGACGAATTTTCCGAATCGCTCGTGCTGATTCAGACGCTCAAGCAGGCCTCCTTCCCCGTAATTCTGATGGGTAGTGACTACTGGAAGGGTCTGATTACCTGGATGAAGGAAAAGATGCTCAAAGAGCACAGCTACATTTCTCCGGAAGACCTCAATGTCTTTACAATAGTTGACGAGCCGGAAGCCGCGGTAAAGATTATTGTGGATTTCAAAGAGTCCGAAGGCCGCGTCGGCATCCATCTACCCTCCGAAATGAAAAAGACATAATATTGTTATTATGCGAGCGAATGCACGTTAAAATTACTTTATAGGAATTCTCTCGACAGTGTTCACCATCCCAAGCAGCTTGGGATGTTCCACAAACATTCTGAGTTCCATCATATGTAGCACGGTGGTAAAATCTTTCCATTCGGATAAAAACGATTCCGGCCCTGTAATAATCTCTTTGGCTTCCACAAGACTTTCTTTTATATAATCCGAAAAAGACTTTGTATTGAGTTCTTCCGTCAGCGATTCGATTATCTTTTCGAATTCCCCCTTGTCCAGCCATACCCCTTTGCAGGTCGGGCAGTAATCAATCTCAATATTCGTGTGGCCGTAATTAATTGCCACGAGTGTCAGGTTGCATTTCGGACAGGCTATCTTTCTTGGGTCTGCCTTGAATTTGTCTTTGTGCTTCCATATTTCGAAGTCCATCCAGTTGATGTCTTTATCTACCGAGTCTTTTGCCTTCCGCAGTTCATCTTTTTCGAACCAAAGGCCTTTACATTTATTGCACGCATCAACTTCGACGCCTCCTCCAGTTTTTTTCCCCATCTCGATTTTACATAAAGGGCACTTCATATAATTTCCTTTCGTCTGTCCCTGCCATTGCTTTTTGCAGATTTACGAAAATTATACCTTTCTTTCTCCGCATACTCAAGCCAGAAATTCCTTATCTTGCCTCCTGGTCGGATACTGTTCTACTTGTATGCTTCCGGAAACAAAAAAACGCCAGTGCATTTCTGCACTGGCGTTATAACTGCCTAAAAATTAATCACCGCGTCTTGCTGCACGGCGCAGCTTTGCCAACAGCTTCAGCGATTGTCAAAATCCATTGCTGTATGGATTGCAGGTGTTGTTTCAGGTACAGACGTTTTGACAGCCGGCCTGAAAAGAGTATCCTGTTCAGCGGGCTTAAGCTCTGTGCTGTCATCTTTAAACATAGCAAGTTTGGCTGACCAGTTTGCCATAGAAGCAACCTGCAGCTCTGCCTGTTTTTCCTTCAGCGCAGCCAGTTTCTTATTAGACTCTTCACGGGCGGCTCTTGCCTCGGCCAGTGCACCGGCTAAATCGGTTTTTCTCATAGCCATCGCATAGTCCTCACCGGCCTTGTCCACTACTCGTTCCGATGTCACTTGTTGTACCCGTGCGTTGAACCTGGCTTTGACAGCATCAAGATACGCCTGTGCCGCCTCACGTTTCGCGGTGTTGTTTGCCAGGATAATATCAACCTCCGCTTGTGCAGTCGCATGGCTCGCGTCGATGTTGGCGTTCTCACACAGTTTGCTGGCATTTGCATTTGCTATCATACGCTCATACGCAGCTTCGCCGCGGAGTTTCTGGCTTAATGCCAGCCTTCTGTCACGCTCTATTTGCGCCTTCGATACCGCGTATTCCATTGTAAATTGTATGTTGGTGCGGTCGATTTCCGCATCTCTTTTTTGGCGCGTAACGTCGGCCTGCGTCAATGCCTGCTTATAATCGGCTTGCGCAATTCTTTCCGCGGCTAATATCGAATTCTCACTCTTAGCCAGTTCTGCCTCGAGACATCTCCGGGCCGAATCAATCTGCGCGTCAATCTGCATTGCAAGAGCTTCTTGCGAATCAGAAACGCTTTTAGCTTCTGTCATAAGTTTGGAATAGTGTGCTTCTCCGCGCTGTTTAATGGCCCAGAGAATGACCTTAAGTTCACCAATCTCCTGTTGGCCGCATTTGGAAGTGGATGCTGCTTCCGCAAGTAGTTTATCCGAACGCGCTTTCCCGATTTGCTCCAGAGCGTCCGCCTGGCTGCGATAATCCAGGACCTCCGCTTCTTTTTCCTTACGGAACGATTCCGCCTGAACAAGATGCTGCTTGTACTTCGATTCTATTATTTCCATTTCTTTTTCGGTCTTCGTCTCAATTTCGCTGAAGCGTGAACGGGCCTGAGATTCGAGAGCATCAGCGATACCTAATTTCTCATGTGCTATAGCATCCTCCTGTCTTTTTGTAGCAAGAAGATTTGCTTTAGTTTCTGCGAACGTCGCTTCTGCAACCATTTCATGTGCGGCCGCTCGCGCCTCAATTCGCATAACATCCGCTAAGCTTGTCCGATACTCTGCGATGTGGTCCGGTTCTATCCTTGGTGCCACAGCCGTCACTTCAGGAACTTCCGGCACTTGGTGCAGTTCTTCGCTCTCTTGGGATATCTCAGTCGTGTAGTTTTTCATTTCGACCTTTTTGGCCGCTTTTTTAGACGCTATCTCTTCCAAAACTTCCTTTTTGATTTTTGCAGCTTCTGCTTCTGCATCTGCTATAAGCTGAAGTTTCTTTGCTTCTGCTACGGCTTCCGCATGGATGGCTGTTTCACGTGCCGCCTCGGCGAGGGCCGCGGCTTCTGCCCTGACAAATTCGGCTCGGGCCGTTTCTTCAGCCCTCTCTGCACCGGCTCGAAGTTTATCGACTTCGTTGAGCTCGTCATCGAGTCTGGTCTGTGCCTCTGCAAGTAGCGATTCGTAGTTGGCCGTCGATTTCCCCTGATGATGCTGAACCTCAGCTCGCAGACGGTCGATTTCTGCCATCGCCTTTTCAAAGCGCGTAGGAGCGCCGGCGGATTTCTCTTGTGTTTTCGCCTGCTCTACCGTCTTGACGGACGCCGCTTCCAGTAGTTTTAACCGATACTCTTCATTTGCGAGATTTGCCTCAATCTTGGCGGCTTTTGCGCGGAGCTCATCTGCGCGGGATGACGTATCATTAACGATTGCGCTACTCGCGGCTTTGAGTCTGTTGACTTCGGAGTCTGTCCGAATTTTTACAGATTTGATTTGCTCTCCCAGTTCGTCTGCGCGGGCTTCCGTTTCCTTTGAAACCGCAGCGGCCTTGGCCCTAAGCTCTGTAATAGTTGCTGACGCACGTTCCCGAGTCGCTCTCGAAGCTTCCGTCATCTCAAGAATTTTTGCTTGTCCTTCGACCTGAATCGCCTCGTGAATCTCTTTAAGCTGGTCTATGCGGGCTGTTTCGCTCAGGAACTTTTCCCGTGCGTCATCGACGTTGTCGTTATATTTGCTTTCGCTTTCTTTCATTAATGACGATAAGACTGTGTCTTTCCGTTCGATGAGAGCTTCAAGCTCTGCTTCCCTTGCTGCAATCTGTGCTGTTGCCTTGCTGTATTCCTGGTTGTACTTTTCCAGGAGAGCTTCCGCTTCAGAGATGTTCTTGCTTATCTGGGCTTCTACTTCTACGCGCCTCGCCCTGAAATCAGCCAGTTGTTTATTCAATTCTGCGCGCGCCTGCACGTCGGTGGTGTCGGCCGTCTCCAGAGCGGCTTCCACCTTCGATATGCCTATCTTGCCTTCACTGACATACTCGACAGGCAAATCTGAAAAGTTGGCTAAGTCGGAGAACTCCGAATGAGCTTTCGAAATCTCCTCGTGCTTGGTCTTCGGCCCGACTATCTG
Source organism: uncultured Pirellulales bacterium (assembly GCA_964507485.1). Lineage (GTDB taxonomy): Bacteria > Planctomycetota > Phycisphaerae > Sedimentisphaerales > Anaerobacaceae > CAIYOL01. The sequence continues at coordinate 21,118 of CAZDQP010000005.1, forward strand.
GCCATACCTTGAACATCCTTGGCCGAGCAGCACCATTGCCAGAAGTACGCCTGCTAAACATAGAAAGACCAATCTTTTTTGTGTGTTAGTTGGCATTTTCGCACCCCTTATTATATCCCCTCGTCCCCTAATTTGATTTTGCCCTATCCTCCGCGATTGATGGACACCGCATAAATTCTTTCGTCAAAACGAAAGATTCACTTTAGTATAAAGTATACAAATTGAAGTCCCGCCGTGATTTAGATTGCGCCGAAAAAAACACGTTTTTTTGAAAAAAAAGTTCTTTCCGATAAAATACCCCCCGCTTCGTCTTATTTTAGCCCGTTTCTGCTTGGGGTTGTAGCCGTGAGGAAAGCTTTTAAAGGATTTGCTTGTCCTGCCTCCTGCTCAGATACTGTTTTATGTTCGCTTTCAGCGAACTACTTTTCGTTTCTTCGTTGCGGCCTCCGGCAGCAACAGCAAATTAAATCTATCCACAAAATCCATTCGCTTTATTTCTTCTTCCCGCCTTGGTTTTTAGGCTCGAGCTCAAAGGCGATTTTGGTCATGATACCTTCTTCAGTAAACCTAAATTCAACAGAAAAGTCATTCATCCGGTTCAGAAAATCTATTAAACCCTCGTTTTCATTTATCTCAACAGGCTGCTTTGGATGGTTACGGTTCCCGTGCACAGTGCAGTAAACCATGTCGCGGGCGTTATCATACTTATACTCGCCGCCGGATGGACATCTCAGCGTAACACCTTCTACTTTTTTACTCACAGTATTGAGTGTTTCTTCAGTTGCACTATGACACTCTACTAGCGCCCGAACCGGCTCAATATTCTTCAGGCATGCGTCTCGCATGCGCTCCTGCCAGCCAACTCTGACAATAGGCCTCAGCTTGTTAAATGCCCTCGGCTTTATCTCCAATTGAAGATTCGCCGTAGCATTACTCTGCCCGCTGCCTATTGCATCCAGTGCCTTTTCCAGAACATACCTTTTCGTGGAAACAATTAAACGATTAGAAGCAATAGCATAATACAGCCGGAACTTGATGATAGCCAAGCGGAATGTAACTGTGTTAACCGCATATCCCTTATATTCGCCAGCCGAATATGGCTCAATATCAAACCCGGAAAAACCTCGTCTGCCTTCGGCAGAAAACTTCAGTTGAGCTACCTTCAGTATTTCTTGGATATATGTTGCAGCAAGAGCCTCATCTTTAAGGTCAAGCACAGCATAGACCGGGAGATTAATAGAAGAAGCAATCAGGCCGAAGACAATCTGCCCCTTAAGGTCCATCCAGCGGCCAAACATACCCATGCCGCTCTCAGAAAACGTGAAGAGCACATCACTGTCATAAAAGTTTATTGATAAATTATCGCCGAAATAGTTGCTTATTTCCGGCAAAATCGGAATCATCCTCTGTATCTCTCGATTACTGTTGCTGTCCAAGTTGAGCTTTCCGCCGATTGAGACTATTGTGCCGTCAGTAATGAGCTGAGAGTTTAACTGCACTGGTTCGCCGCCCACTATTTCCCGAAGCTGATTATAGATACTGTTCTCAATCAAAGGCAGAATACAGGTTTCGACCTCGATATGATTCCCTACTTTGAAACGAATTCCAATGGGGTCAAAGTACCTGCTCCAGTAATTGTTATACCGGCTGACAAATTCCTTATAATCCTCAGCCTCAGCTTCTGCGGCCTTGTCTACAGCAACACTCGCAACAGGTGTGCAATATTGTAGACAGTTATGCACCGTACAGAAAGCCCTTCCGGATTCATCTAAGGAATAAGCGCCGCCGTCCGGGCACTGGGTTATTTTGTCGCTCAGATAACCTTCGTCAACCAGCGTAGAAACGGTTGCCTCCTTTCTCATCTCTGTTTTATACATAGTCGCCGCGTTGCCGATCATACGCAAATGATTCTGGCAGATTATCCTGCGCTGCGCCTCAATCTTCCATCTTGCGCTCAGCAGCTTCCGTATAAAAGAATCAGACATGTATATAAAACCGTCTTCTGCCTCAGCCGTTCCGGGAAATATCGTCCGTATATACTTAAAATCAATGTTGTCAGCCATGGATTTTCGCTTCTTGGAATGCGTATCGATGATAAGCTTCAGGGTGTCCATTGAATTTGAGTAAACCTTATAGTCGTCAAGATAAGCGGAATGCGAATTGATACTGCGGTCAGGTGTTGCAATACTTTGAATAGAGATTCCATTGTAGTTGCTTTCGGTCCGCTTAGCATTGGGATTCACCTTCAGGGCCTTATCAGCATAACTTTTCATCATTTTATTAAAAACCATCTGGTTCTTTACTTGGATGATAATAGCAGCATCACTGCCTTCTCTCAGGAATGGGTCGCCGCCGGTTATCGCTATCTCGCCGATGACAAGCTCGCCGAATAGTCTCGTAAGAGTGGAGATGTCAATACATAGCTGGTCTTGGTAGCGGGATGGTAAATCTGCGTCTCGTGCCGATACACTTATTGCCCTCAAAAGACTTGTCCCCCATTGCTTCATCAAATCACTGGTGGCTATCTCCTTCGAGATGCTTGTGAAGTGGCAATAGTAATTATCATAAGGTATAAGACCGGCGGCAGGAAATATCTTAAAGTCTCTGCCCTGAAGCATCTCGTCGAACGGGTGGGGTTTTATATTTGGGCCTTCGAGACTATCCACCGCAATAGTGCGCTCTGTTGGAACGCTTTGTCTTCCGGTCATCTCTTCGAGTTGAAGCGATTCCTGTATGGCAAGGGCGCCGGTTGTCATAGAATAAAGGTCCGGTCCTCCGCCACGCCTCTCTTCTTGAAAAGCACCAAAAAAAACATTATCCGCCAAACCATATTTCTGCTTGGACTGCAGTAGGCAATATTGGTAATAACTTGTGTAGGGGCTGTCCAAAACCCTGACCGTATACGTTCTTGCTCGTGCTGTTGCCCATTCCTTGAGAAGCTCAGGATTGTTAGTGTCTGTGGAAGGAAGATTAAGTTCAATCGTTTTAACAAGATTTACTTTGGCTAACAGTTCGGCAGAGTCTCGCGCATAAACTTCTATCTTAACATCGCCGCTTCCTTTGAAACGTCCAAGAACTTCGAGGCTGGTGATTTCAGGCGTCTGTTCTATTTTTTTCTCTGGACCTTTCATTTGGGCATCTCTGTGTTTTCTATGAATCTCCCGAATCTGTTGATTCTGCTCCTTATTGAGAGCTTCTAACTCAGCGATCTTCTGCTCAGTTTCTTTTATCTTGAGTTGTGTTTTATCCAATAAAACTTCATCATTTTCTTTCTCGGCGCCTTCGCTGATCGATTTCAATGCCTTTAATTCATTTTGAGCTTCCCAAAGATTCTTTCGTGTCTCGACATTCCTCTGAGCCAGCTCTCTCGTCTGCCTCTGTACTTCCTCAGGCTCTGGACTTCTATAATAGCGATCTGATTGCATTGCCTTTGCCAGACGCTCAGTCATAGATTGCGGCACCTGAATATACAATAGATATGCCTTTTCATTGTTCGCTCGGGCAGTGAATACCGTTGTGTAAATATTGACATCTGCCGGAATTTCAACTTCAGCAGAGAATACCCCGACATCACCAGCTTTATGATACTTGGCTGTTTCCTCTGCTTTAATAGCTTCTGTGCAGTTCACGAAGAATGCAAAACAGAAGATACTTGTAAGAAAGTGGCAATTTTTCATGAAAAGTCTCCCTAAAATCAATTTGCAAAGATATACCTGCTAATATTTCCAATAATATATCAGGTCTTTCTCGAAAATCAACCTTTCTTATAGATTTTGCGTGAAGACTTCTCGTTAAATATTTGCAGGCTTAAACTCCCTGAGTTTACTTTTCTTTTTCCCTTCCATACCCTCCACTGACAATTTGCAATTGGGGTAACCAATTTTTCTTTCCAACTTAGCTGTTGTTTTGTTTCAATCAAAAGCGCAGCTACCTGCACACTAAAAATGATAAAGCAGAAAAATTTTCTATCCCTTTCTGCGTAATGAGTTACATAGTTTTACCCCTCGAAAAATGTTCCAATTTTCGCATCAAACGCGCAGGTCCGTCCCATTGTAGAGGCGGCAATAGTTTGTCCTTAAAGGAAAACATTATGAGAATATTATATTTGAAATCTCAAACCATCTTAAGCCCCCCGGCGAGCGGAAAATCAATCAATCAAAAATAATAAATTATGCAAAACGAACCCAATTTCCGACAATGTCAAATTTTCATAACCACAATGAAATGAAGGAGTTACAACATAAAATGTGAGTTGAACACTTGGTCAAAACGAACCCAAAACGAACCCAATCAAACCCAATTTTACCCGCCTCAGGCGGACTTAATCTTGTTCATTGCTTCATTGAAGTGTTTAAGCAGGTTTTGCTTGTCTGGCCCGCCGAGGTGCTCCCACGGAAGAATCTCATCGGATTCGAATTTTCTCTCCGCGAGTTCGTTTAAACAGAGGCCGAATTTTTCAAAGGCCGATTGCCAAATCGCAGGATTAAAGCATTCATCCCACAAATCGAATTTGGCCCCATCTTTCCAGGCCTGCTCGATGACATCGCAAAGCCGTATGTCACCACGGCCGATTGCCGATTCGAGTATGCTGCGCTCGATATTGTGGAACTTAAACTGCACCATCTTTGCGCGTAGTCTTTTCTTCTCATCGAGTACGAGCTGCTTTGCCTGCTCGAAATACGCCTTCGGCTTTTGCGGCAGCCAGCCGAACGGCGTATGCGGCTTGGGGACGAGCCAGCTTACAGTGACGTTGATTTGGGCGATTCTGCCGTCGACCTTCTGCCGCAGCTTTGCCAGCTGCAGAGACAGGGCGACAATCTGCTTGACATTTTCCTCGGTCTCGCCGGGCAGTCCGACCATAAAGTATAATTTCAGCCGCTGCCAGCCCGCTTTGTATGCGGCCTCCGCGGCGGCGAACAAATCCTCGTTTTTCAGCGGCTTATTGATAATCTCTCTTAATCTTTCATTGGCGGCCTCTACGGCGATTGTCAGTCCGCCTTTTCTTACCGAGGTCACCAGTTCCGGCAGCGACTTTAACTGCCGGTCGACACGCAGACTCGGCACGGAAAGTCCGACGTGTTTGTCTCTAAAATATTCATTTAGCTTGGTGATTAATTCTTCGAGGTTCGGGTAATCGGCCGTTGATAAGCTAAGCAGGCCTATCGTATCGAAGCCGGTCGAATGGTAACAGACCTTGGCGATGTCCATTATTTTTTCGACGCTTCGGCGGCGAACAGGCCTTCTACAAAAGCTGGCCTGGCAGAAACTGCATCGGCCGGGACAGCCGCGCATAATCTCAACGCTGACCCGTTCGTGCACAGTCTGGGCAAAGGGAACGATTGGCTTAAGCTGGACAGGAGCGTTTTCGAAATCCCTGACAACAGCATTACTTCGTTTCGAATTATGAAAGGCAGGAACATAAGCCCACTCGAATTTTTCGGCGGCTTTTACTAAGATTTCCTTTTTCGCAGTTCCTTTCTGCTTTTCGGATTTTATAAGCTCAGCCAGCTCCACAACCGCCTCTTCGCCTTCGCCCAAGAGGAACAGGTCGAGAAAGTCGGCCATTGGCTCACAGCAGTTCGCCATACCGCCGCCGGCAATTACTACGGGAGCGTTTTCGTTTCGGTCGGCGCTGCGTATTTCCAGGCCGCCGAGGTTAAGCATATTAAGCACGTTGGTGTAGCAAAGCTCATTGGTTAAGCTGAATCCGACAACGTCAAAACTTGCCAGCGATGCTTTGGATTCGAGACTGAACAGCGGGATGTTTTTATCCCTAAGGAATTTCTCCGCATCGAGCCACGGCGCAAAGAACCGTTCGGCGGCTACGCCATCGAGACTGTTTAGAATATCGTATATTATCGCAAGGCCTGTGTTACTCATCCCGACTTCGTAAATGTCCGGGAAGCATAGTGCCACCGTCAGGTCACAATTGTGAAGGTCTTTTTTAATCTGGTTTATTTCTCCGCCGATGTATCTGCTCGGTCTGCGGACGAAGGGGAGGAATTGCTGGTCGACCTGCTCGGTTAATATTATTACTTCTTTTTTATTCACGGGTATATTATACAATGTAAAAGTATTATTGAACATAATCTGCAGAGTAATTAGAATCAGAGCTTCTATGGTTGTATGTTAAGGGGTTTTTATGAAAAAGAAAGACCGTGTTTTTATTGAGATAGTGGTCGGCCTTAGTCTGATTACAGTGGCGGTGTATTTTTTTGTTGGTGTCCCAGAGGAATCGATGTGGCCCCCCGGTCGAGTTGATGTTGACAGCGGCAGGCATGTGGTGATGGGGACGTTCGCCCGAATCATCGCCGTTGCGGCGGATTCAGATACAGCCGGGAGGTGTATCGAATCTGCTTTTGCGGAGATTAAAAGGATTGATAAATTGATGAGCGACCATAAAAGCGATTCGGAAATAAGCGAGCTGAACCGCGACGGGTTCAAGCGGGCAGTAACAGTTAGTAAACCGACATACGAGGTCTTACAAAGAAGCATTGAATTCAGCAAGCCTAGCGGCGGAGCGTTTGATGTTACTGTTGGGCCGCTGGTGGACCTTTGGCATTCAGCGGGGGAGGTGAATTCTCTTCCCACTGATGAGGAGCTGCGGCAAGCACGCTCCAAGGTCGGCTATGATAAACTTATACTGGATGCGAATGAAGAAAGTATCCGGTTTGCCGTGGATGGTATGAGAGTGGATTTGGGCGGGATAGCGAAAGGGTATGCGCTCGATAAGGCGATTGAGACGATAAAAAAGGGCGGAGCAATCGGCGGGATGATAGAGATTGGTGGTGAAGTTCGATGCTTTGGCTCGCCGCCGAGAGGTCAGAACAAGTGGCGAATCGGTCTGCAGGACGCCAGAGTAGCAGAAGAGGATTTCGGCGCAGGCAGGATTATGCTGGTTTTGGAATTTACGGATGCTGCGGTTGCCACCAGCGGGGACTATCGGCGATATGTTATGATTGGGGGTAAAAAGTACAGTCATATTCTTGATGCCAGAACCGGATACGGCTGTGAAGGGGTACCAAGTGTAACTGTTATTACTCAGAATGCTATTGACGCGGACGCTTTAGCGACAGCGGTCAGCGTTATGGGGGCCGAGAAGGGCCTTGCTTTAATCGAAGAAATGCCAGAGACAGAGGCAATTTTGATAACTTCGGCGCCGGACTATGAGATTATAAAGACCAGCGGCGCAGAAAAATATATACAGTGATTCGATAATATCGATTAGGGTGTGTGTTTATTTCTCAAGTTGTTGCAGCTTTTTCGGTTTTTTTAGTAGATTGACGAGGTTCGGGCGCAGATTTCCCTCGATAAATGATTACTCCAGTGGGGCATTTATTCAGTGCAGTTTCGGTTTGTTCGTTGGGTTGGTATTTTTTGTAATCCAGATGAGCTAAATTATCTTCGACCGTAAATGCATCTGTTTGTTTGGCGCAAATCCCGCATCCGATACAGCCGACTTTGCACATTGTACGGGTTGTTTTGCCGTTTTCTTTACTTCTGCAGGCGACGGTCATCATATTTTCGTGGCTGAAGGGAATCATTTCAATCAGATTGCGCGGACACGCCTTCGAGCATGCGCCGCAGCCGGTGCATTTATCATAGTTGACGGTGGCCAGACCATCAACAATGTTAAGGGCGTCGAATTTACAGGCCGCCGCGCAATCGCCGAAACCGAGGCAGCCAAATTTGCACGCTTGCACATTGACTAATGCGTTTGCGGACACGCAGGTAGGTATGCCCTGATAATTTGCGTAAGAGGTTTTATCACCGGTATGAGCCCGGCAGTGTACGATAGGTTTTTTTGCGGGGCCGGAATCGCTGATTTGCAGGTTCAGTATCCCTGCGATTTTCGCTGATGCTTGTGCGCCGCCCGGCGCGCATAAACCTATCAGAGACGGTTTTTCCGCGACCGCTTTTGCGTAAGAGCTGCAACCGGCAAAGCCGCATGCACCGCAGTCAATGTTCGGAAGCGCCTTATGGATTTGTTCGACCTTCGGGTCAACTTCGACTTTAAGCTTTATGCTTGCTATCAGAAGCACTATTGCAAAGCCGGTTCCCAGCCCCAGCATTGTCAATCCTGCCGGCCACGAACTATTCCACAATTCAAATATGTCGGCCAAAATCATTTTATCATTCCTGCAAAACCCATAAATGCAAGAGTCAATAACCCTGCGGTAATCAGCGTGATTGGTGCACCTCTTAAGCATTTCGGCACGTCAGCCATATTCAGATTCTCACGTATCCCCGCCATTATGCATATTGCCATTGTAAAACCGATACCTGCCCCGAAACTTAGCACCGCTGCTTCCGGCAGATTATCGACGCCCCATAAGTTTATAAACAGGCACAATCCTAAAATAGCGCAGTTCGTGGTAATCAAAGGCAGAAATATCCCGAAGCTGTCGTACAGCGACGGAAAAAACTTTCGGATATACATTTCAACAAGTTGCACAGCACCCGCAATGACTAATATAAAGCATACGTACCGTGTGACCTCAAGATTCATCGGCATCAATATCCAGTGGTCAATCATCCACGTCATTATCCCGCTCAGTGTTACAACAAACGTTACCGCCATTCCCATTCCAAAGGCCATATCTATCCTGCCTGATACGCCGAGATAGGGACAGATGCCGAGAAACTTTGTCAGAACAAGATTATTAATCAGCACGATAGATATAAAAGCCATAAGTAGAGTATTGAGTGTGTCCATTTTTTACCTTATTTATGTTTGTTTTCTGCTTATTACATTTACCAGTCCCAGCAGAAGTCCCAGTGTTATAAATGCTCCCGCCGGCATACTTAATGCGGCCCACGGCACGAACCATACCGGCAGAACCTTAATTTCCCAAATTGCACCAGTTGAAAGGATTTCTCTTGCTGCTGCTAAAACGCATAAAGCAAATGTAAAACCTGCTCCCATGCTGAGTGCGTCAACAATACTAACTGACAGGTTGTTTTTGCTTGCACAGGCCTCTGCCCTGCAAATGATAATGCAGTTGACGATAATGAGCGGCACATATGGCCCAAGCGTCTCACTCATTCTTGGTACGAATGCTTTTAGGAACAGGTCTGCTATCGTAACAAACGTTGCAATAGTCAGCGTGAACATCAGGATTCTCAGGTGCGGCTTGAGAAGGTTGCGCATCAAGCTAACTACTATATTGCTGCATACCAGGACAAAAATCACACTGAGCCCCATCGTAAGGGCTGGTTTGACCGCTGCTGTAACCGCCAGAGTCGGACACATTCCCAAGAGAAGGCGAAACACAGGATTTTCGCGCCATAGTCCCGCTAACAGAGTCTTTTTGTATAGCGATGTGGAAATTTGCGCATTATTTATCATCACTGATTAATCCTTTTTCCTGCATTTGCTTTTTTACAGGTATTATGAAATTATTTATTATTTTGATAACCGATTCGCTGCTTACAGTAGCTCCGCTTATCGCCACGATTTCAGCATCGATTTTTTCTGCTTCACCTGTTTTAACAAGTTCGAAATTGCCCACCGGCGCCCCTGTGAATTGCTTCCGGTAATAAGACAGTTTTATCTGGTCTCCAAAGCCCGGTGTCTCGTTGCTTGCTAAGACGGCGTAGCCGGCGAATTTTTTGAAATGTTCATCCACAGCAATAATCAATTCTATTTTGTCCGCGAAGCCCGGCCCTTCGCAGTTAAACGCCCAGCCCACACACCGTCCTTCAGCTATACCTTTGTAAACATTGCTTCTCACTTTTTTGCCCTTTGCTGTTTCGATTTGCAGTTCCGTGGTCAGCTCAAATTTTTTAGCTTTTGGCAGCAAACCACTCATCAGGTTATTTATCTTGGCGATTTTATTCTGTTCTATTCTGGGTGCCCACGCCGTGTTTGTCGTTGCTATCAAGAGTCCGAAGAAAAACGATGCGGCAATAAGCAGCCAGCTTTGCTCGATAAAATGTTTTATCTTAGACATTCGGTTTCCCTCCTGCCGGTACAAGCTTGCAGAATCTGTCAATCAATGGTGTCACGGCATTCATCAGCAGAATTGAAAACATCATGCCTTCAGGATACTCGCCTACAATTCTTATAAGCATCGTTATTGTTCCTACCCCGACGCCGAAAATCCACATACCTTTTTTTGTGAGTGGTGCGGTAACCGGGTCGGTTGCGATGAAAAATGCGCCGATTAGCATACCGCCGCTGAATAAATGGTTCGGCGGCAAAATATAGGCATCGCGGTTGACAAGATACGTAATCCCGGCAAAAGCCGAAGCTGATGCTATAACTGCCAGAGGGATATGCAGACTTATTGTGCGCCTTATCAGTAGATATGCTCCGCCGACTAATAACGCAAGCGCGCTTGTTTCACCGAGGCATCCGCCGATTTCGCCTTTGAACATCGCTCCGAGCTGTGCATTTACGATCTCGGCTCCCTGTTTGGTTTTTACAGCTTCTTTGCTCCACGCTAATGGTGTTGCTTGCGTCCTCGCGTTGATTTTATTTTCCGCGGAGATAATCGGCATTGATGGGTCAATGGTAGCCGGTACCGTCCATGTCGTCATAAGCATACCGAAAGATGCCGTAAGAAATGCTCTGCCGACCATCGCAGGATTGAATATGTTAGCTCCCAGTCCTCCGAACACCATTTTTCCTATTGCAATGGCAAATACGCTCCCGATTATTGCAGCCCAGACAGGAAGTGCCGGCGGTACAGATAGCGCAAGGATTATACCGGTAACCACAGCGCTGAAATCACCCAGAGAATTTGGCTTTTTTCGGATGACGTTGCATAGCCATTCTGTTACGACCGATGAAATGACGCACGTTGTAATAAGTACTGCTGCGTGAATTCTGAAATAGTAGCCCGCCGCTATCATAGGTAATACCAGCCCGATTATAACGTCTAACATTACCGTGCGCGTCGAGAGCCGCTCACTAATATGCGGCGAACATGAAACTGTTATATTTCTGAACATCTTCTCGTATCTCGAATGTTACTGCGGCATTTTCTTCTTTTGTCTTGCGAGTAGTATCTTTCCTGTTTTGATATACCCTGTTATCTCTATGTTGGCCGGGCAGACGTAGCTGCAGCAGCCACACTCAATACATGCATTAATGTAGTAATTTTCAGCAACATCCAGGAAATTATTTTTCACGGCGTGTGCTATTCTTGTTGGATTCAGATTCTCCGGGCAGACTTCCAGACATCTGCCGCAGCGGATACAAGCCGTTTGACGCCTGGCAAATTTGGCGACGCCGATTTGTTCTTTTGTTAATATGGTTACAGCACCGCTCGTTTTCGTAATGGGTGTATGCAAGTCCGCCACTGCTATCCCCATCATCGGCCCACCGAGTACGACTTTTGCCGCCTTTTGTGTAATTCCTCCGCAGAATTCAATCAGCTCACCAACCGTCGTTCCTATCGCGGTATAGTAGTTGCCCGGATTAGCAACTGCCTCACCTGTGACCGTTACTACTCTGTGGGTGAGCGGCTGGCCGAGAACAACCGCTTCTGCTATTGCTGCTGCCGTTGCTACATTTAGCACGACTACACCAATCATTGGAGGAATGCCGGCCGTGGGTACATTTTTTCTAAGAATCGCCTCTATGAGCTGCCTTTCACCGCCCTGAGGATACTTTGTCTTAACGGCGATGATTTTAATATCATAATTTCCGGTTTTTTCCAGAGCTTCATTAAAAACTTCGATTGCCTCCGGCTTATTGTCTTCGATACCGATTACTACCCGCGAACAACTGGATGCTTTCTTGGCAAGTTTAATCCCCGCAATAATCTGGTTCGTCCACTCCAGCATAATCCGGTAGTCGCAGGTAATATATGGCTCGCACTCGCATCCATTGATAATCAATGTTTCTTTCGGCAGTCTTGGATTTGGCTCTATCTTTACCCTCGTAGGGAATCCTGCACCGCCCATACCGACAATACCCGCTTTGCGTACAGCAGCACAGATTTCTTCAATCGAGTATTTTCCTTCATCGAAACTGCTTGTGAATTTACAGCAGGTTGGTTCTTTTGGTGGATTATTTTCAAGGTCTGCTTCAATGACAACCGCTGGACTTCGTCCAAGAACGGCGTGAGATTGTAGCGAGACTTCCTTTACTTTACCGTTGATTGGTGAATGAGCCGGAGCTGATACGAATGCGTCGCTGTCACCGATTTTTTGTCCTGCCTGGACAAGGTCTCCTTTATTTACTGTTGGATGGCAGACGGCTCCTATATGCTGGCTGAGCATTACTGCAACCTGCTTGACAGTGGGACCAGGCAGGATTGTAATCTCCTCTGTGAGTCCTTTGCTTTGCGGCGGGTGCGTCCCGCCGGGAAAAGAATATTTACCCTTAGTACTTATTTTCATTTCTTATTGTAATTTGTGTTTCCTTTGGTGTTTGTACGCCGCTTGTATGATTAATATGCAGATAAAAGTCATTAATATAGCAAACAGGAGACTGACGAATGCTTGCAATACCTTCGTATTTATCATCTTGGCCGAAAACCATTCAGAGGTTACTAAAGACAAAATGAAAACAATCAATGGGATCAGAAAAGCAGCTACAACTTTAAGGGTTACGGGCGGGCCCTTCGCATTACCAACCTGTTGATAAATCTCTTGGCACTGATGTTTTTGGTTGCATTCCTGACAAGGTTTTAGTTCTGTCATTGTCTTTGCTATTGTATAAAAGATAAACCACCCTTTATAATAGATATCAGCAGGGTTTTCAAACAGAAACTTTATAAATTTGAGACTTTGACACACCAGAAAGGGTGAGCGGGAATCTGATTTGGATGGCTTGGAATACCTGTTCAAGTTCAGGCGGTTAAAAAAATTTACTCTATGTAAAAAGTCCAGCTTTGTTAGAAGCTGGACTTAGTACAATTTATTATTCGTACCTTTTCTACTTTCACCCGGAACGACGGCAAAGTTGTATTTGTCTTGCAGTTGACTAAAGAACGATGAATGGCTCATCGTTTGTCGGAGTATTTCTTTAGTTTATTATTTTTCTCCAGTGACCTCTTTTCTTTTTGCTTCTATTGGGCTATACCCGCATTTGGGGCACGTGTCTTCGACGGCATCGGGAACAGCACCTGCTTCAAATATTAGTCCGCATTTTTCACATTTATAAGCCCTGTAACCGCTTTCCTCGCCGCACTCAGGACACTCAACTGCTGGTACTTGCATCCCAATCCGGTTTTCTTGTACATATTCGTAAAAACCTCTCTTGTCCATTTGCCATGCGTGTTCACATTTTTCGTTGCGGCACTTTAGCCAAACCGATGCGCTGCCTCGTTCAATGCTGTCGAGTCCCCCTCTGTCTCTGGATTGAGTTACAACAGTTATTATCACAGCCGCGATTATGCATGCCGCGATAACTAAAATCATGAGCATTTTTTTCTTGCCTTCTTCCATACCAGGATCTCCAAATAATAGACATCAATATAGTTATGTTTTACGATAATAAACTATTACTTATTGTATAATTTGTCAAACGCTTATTTTTTTATTATTTATGGGCCGGCCGGATATTTATCGGCTCGGTCTGCGCCATTTTTAGGATTCTACCGGGCTCTTCCGGCATACCCGTACGGGCCGAAAGATAGGCGGATTCGATGACGGACATATTGTTTAGGTTTTCTCTGGCGCTGCTGCAAAGTTTGTATTCGTTAGGCGATAGTATACTTAGAGCGAAGTTTTGTAGCAGGGCCGTGAGCAAAGTAAGCTCATCGTCGTCGTATTCTGATTCTTTGCTTGTCTGTCCAGGACCGTTGCTAATGATGAATCTGGTGTTGCTGACGGTTAAAATTTTATCTTTGCCGTAGACCTTCAGGATTTCCTGTTCCGGCCCGAAGACCTTGCTTGCTGTTAGATTGCCAAAGAAAGTGTCGGTAAATTTCATTGTTACTACCGAGGTGTCCTCTGTTAAATAGGACCGCTGCTGCCGGTCGCCGGCCGTGTTGGTATTAAGTGCATAGACCTGCTGCGGTATTGAGAGGTTCCAGACTATCTGGTCGATTATATGGTAACAGTTATGCAGCAGAACACCTCCGCCGGCCAGTTTTGGGTCGGTCTGCCAGTCGCCGATATGTTCATTACCGACAGTGCAGAAAGCGGTTACCAAAAAGATTTTCTCGATGCGGTCCTGTTGCAGGAATTCTCGCAGCGCGAGATAGCTTGGGGCAAATCGGCGGGGATTTACGACGGCGAATTTTATATTTTCATCTTCTCCAAGGCGGACGAATTCCGCTGCCTCCTGAAAATTTCTCGCCAGCGGAGCGGTTTTAAGGATGTTGGTTTTTCTTTTTATTGCCGTTTTGAGAAATTCGTCGCAGCTGTGGATGGGGGCGGCGACGAATAAACAGTCGAACTGGTTTTGTATTATGAGCTGGCGGTAGTCGTCGTAGGCGGCGCACTTGTATTTGTAAGCTGTTGATTCGGCAAGAGTAATGTCTTTGTCGGCGACGGCCTGAATCTGAAAATGGCCGGTTTTTGAGGCGGCTTCGAGGAGAAGCAAACCCTTATCATCCAGGCCGAGGACGGCGGTTTTTAGTTTGGTTTCGCTCATTATTCGTTGTCTATAAGTTAGTTACGATTGTCGCCGACAAAAAGTTCGATGGCGGATATGATAGATGAAATCAGTCAATAGCTCAAAATATTTTTAAAAAAATGAGCGATATTGAGGTAAAAGTGGGATGGTGAAGTTTTGATGCGAAGTGCTGCCTCCTGCTCAGATACTTTTCATACGTTATTGCTGTTGCTGCCTCCAGTTCGATTTCTGCTTTTATTTGCTTGCTTCGGAGTTTCACTCCTACACAATACTAAGGTTTCTCATTGCGGCTTCCGTTAGCAACAGCAAATGATAGATTCTAAAAAGCTTCTTCAAGTGTTTTTGCTTTTCTTAATCTTTCCATTGATGTGTATCTTGAATTTTGCAATGCTTTCACAGTTCCTTTAGGGACAAGTTTAATTGGCCCAATTTTATCTGCTGGTTCAGTAAAATACAAAATGTATTTATTAGTATCCTTCCATTGTTTTATTAATTTTACTTTAGCAACGTGAGTGATCGCAGAAACAGGTGCAACCTGATACCCCGCGATATACTTAATCTTTGGAATCATGCTTGGGTGAATACGAATTGCATGCCAACAATTTTCTCCGATAAAAACTTCCTTAAATCCATCTTCTCTGGCGGGTACAACTATCGTATCAATTTCAGATGGGTCAATTGTTTTTGTGCTGGTTGTAACTCCTTTCTTATAGGAAACTACAGGTATAGAAACGTCAGCCAAAAATGGCTCAAATTGATATATTCGCTCCCCATCAGAGTTAATAAAGCGTTGAAATGTTACAATTTCTACGGGGAAATTTAATTGATTCATCAGAGCACTTTCAAGCTCTTCTGACACTTCATCAATGATAACAAGAACATTAAATTTGTTATCTCCATATATCATTTTCTCCAGAAGAAAATCTATGTTTTCAAAACCGTTTTCCTCAACATACTCTAGGCATTTTTGGTGAGCTCCTTTGTCTTTTATCAGGGTCTCTTTAACAAGTGCTTTAATTTTTTGCAATGAGGTCGCAAATGATAGTGAAAACTCCAAAACCTGAACAGCAATATGTTTTAGAGATTCATGCCTTATTAACTCATTTTCTACAACATATAATTTTGGATCCTTTTTGCTTGAAAGGTCTATTAAATATCCATCTGGTATATTCTTTGTTTTCCCTTTTGAACCTATTTTCTTTTTAATATCGAGATAAATTCTTTCATCGCCGAAGAAATCCTCGCGAGCCTCAAGTATTGCTGATTCAAGCTCAGGTTCTGATTCGAAAGGTTCACTTTCATAAATCTTATTAGGCGTCCAAAGCATTACTCAATTCTCCTTCAGATGACGGTTCACGCACTAATTTGTTTTACTGCGCCCTTCCACAAGAGCGATTTCTTCGTCTGTCAGACCATATAGTTTATAAACTATCCGATCAATTTGAGTTTCAAGTTTATTGACTTCAGAGATTTTATTCTTATTAGGATATAACTGTAAAATTTTCTTTACTGAAGTACTTATAACCTTAAAGTCATTTTTGGGGAATCGATCTAATTTTTGTGGTATAGGTAGGTTTTTCAAAAAATTAGTTCTGTATCTTAGATAACCTCCACCCATATGCATCCCAGAATATAATGCTTCGTAAATATAAGAAAATAATCTTGAATTAAGCAAGCCCAAAATAAGCTTTATATCATAGATATTATTTTTACACACTGCAAAATATACTCCTCCTTGCGGCACTCTTCTTTCTTCGTCTATGGTTGCTGTAATCCTTAAGGCATCTTCTGCAATTAAAATCTTATCATTAATTATTTTCTCATATCTGTCGGTCTTCTTACCTAAAACTTTACTCAAATTACTCTTCGAAATATATGTTCCTTTGCTGATTTTGGAATATCTTTCAAACTGATATTGTTTCACAATCTCGAACGTTTGATCGGTTGTCGATTCAAGATTTTTTGGAATTCGCAATCCTTCGCTAATACTAACTAATTCTGATAATAAATGTGATTTTGAGTACAGCTTTATTATTAAGTCAAATGTGCTTTGGGAGATATTGATCGGTATAACCAAATTTGGGATAGTTCGAAATTTATCAATTTTAGTTCTATATGAATATAGGCTGTTCTTAGTTGTTAAATCTTCCAAATTACTTGCTTGCCTTACTTCAAATGTTTTGAAATCAGATGATGACTTTTTTAAGATGGAAATAACAGGGTAATTCGCAGCAGTTTCAAATACATTAAGCATTGAAGTACTAAGAATATCTCCATAAGTAGTAAACTCAAATAATATTTCTCTTAATTTATTTGCGGAATCAGCGGCGCAAAATTTATTAGGTGAGATGAATACACACATAGACTCGGGTGCACAGATTGAGAAAGCCTTTTCAAAAAAAAGATAATATAAGTCATACTTTCCTATAGATGTCTTGTAGAACAATTTATACTTATCGCGTAGTAAATCTGAAATATCGTCTACGCGCACATATGGTGGATTAGCAATTACAATATCAAATCCGGTAAAATCACCTGTCTTCTCGTCAAGAACTTCTGGAAACTCAAAACGCCACTCAAAAGCATTTTTATAGAGAGCGCCACTTTTGAGATCTTCTATATGAGCATCAAGTTTTGCAATATCATTTGATAGTTTTTCTATTCTCTTTACAATCTTTTTGTCCGTTTTGAATTTATCCTTACCAAAAAGACGACCTTGAATTGTTAAATCGTTTAGCTCATCTTTGATTTTCTTTCGTTTCTTTCTGATAGGATCATTCTCTGTAATACCTATATGAAAGTCACTTTTTATTTTATCTATAAGATTTTCAGCTTCACACTTTTGTTCTTTATTTTCAGCATTTCGGTAACTCATAACGGCTAACCTATAAGTTCCTATATCCCAAGTCGAACCTACCAAAGCATGGCCCAAATCAGCATTTAGAGGATAACGGCTTATCAGTGAATTGCCGTATTTAATGTTTATATCGATATTGGGAAGCGTCTCAAGCTCTCCATCCTCTTTATAATATGAATTTTTCAATAGCTCAATCCACAATCGCAAGCGGCATATATTTACAGAATTTGGATTTATATCAACACCGAAAAGGCAGTTCTCAATTATTTTCTGCTTTTCATGAAACAGCGTTTTTTGCACTCTACAAGTTTCTCGATTCTGTGGGTCATACTTGAAGAATTCATTGTTATTATCAAGAATCATAAGCTCGTCGTTTTCAACGCCTATCAAATAATCCCGTAATGGCTTTCCGCTTTTGTCTGTTAGAATTTCAAGTTCTGACTTGATTGCTATTATTTCGTTTAGTGCAGAAACGAGAAAATGCCCACTGCCAACGGCCGGGTCACAAATTTTCAGTGAATTAATAATCCCATTGTATTTATCAAGATCAGTTTTCTTATAGGCACCTACAGTATAATTGACCAAATCACCAAAGTCGTCGCTTTTAAAATCCGTTTGTTCTTTAAACTTTTGCACAACTGTTCGGCGTATTGTATTCCTGCACATATACATCGTGATAAATCCAGGGGTAAAATACGAACCTTCTCTATAGCCATTTATCTTTTCATATATTAATCCCAGCACGGATGCGTTTATCAGCATTTTATTTTCTTCTACAATCTCTTCCTTTCCCTCTGACGCAAAATCATATGCATCTAAAAATTTTAAAAGATATTCCAGCGTGTTCATCTTTTTGTTTTTACTGTTTAACACTGTCTTCTTATATAAGGGTAAACTTGTATCATCTGGAAGATTGCTGATAAAAATCGTTTGTCTTTCGAGTTCAGTTGGCTCAAACAGCGAACTGTTCAGATATGGAACCTTGGGAAACTTCTTTGTGATTTTCTCTTGCCTGTTCTTTGATTCGACCGCTAATACTTGAAAGAAGAGTATATTTAAATCGGAATACCCTGTAACTTTTTCTTTGTTAAGGAAAACATGTTCTTTGTTCCTTTTATAACCTACAATCTGCGATTCTAAAAGCTTCAAAAAAAGTACCCTATTTATCCAAGTTATCACTAATTCTAAGCCAACATTAAAAAGTTGTTCATTAATACTATCGCCGAAACGTTTTACATCTGATATTTGTGAGAGCTTATCTAATGATGCAATTTGTGTTATTGCCGCCTCAATAAGTGAATCTTCGTAACGGTTTTCTTCTGTTTTACGGCGGATTAACTTTTTACTCTTTTTCTTATATTCCTCAAGACCAATTATATACAACAACTCATTATAAAACTCTTTGTTTAGTGTATTGCTGTCGTTAGTAAATGGAAGTTTGAGTAAATGCGTCGGTGAAATGATTTTTTTAAGTTCGATTAATTTGTGATCTCCTATTTCGCTTTGTTTTTCAAGATACTTTTCATAGTCATGGATATCAACATAGGCAAATTCGATGTCCTTTCTTACCTGCTCAATCGCAGGACTAGCTATTTCCTTATAGAACAATTCGGTTTTTTCAGAAGTCAAACGTCCCTCCTCAAAATCTTTGAAATGCTTTTTGAGTTTTGCGTTTGCAGTTATTTTCTCAAACTCTTTAGCATCAAATATAAACCATTTGTAAAGATTAGTTGCTATAAGATGCTTTATCTCATAATTCTTGTTTGTTACTCTTTCTCTTAGAAAATATAGCAAAAGTTCCTGCATCGCCTTTTTATTTAGATTATCAACCGTTGGCATCTCAGTTTTATTGCCGGGGCCTTTCACCTCAATAATAACTCCAACACTCGACCTTGAATCGTCGTTGTTGTGTATGACAAGATCGCTTCTTCCTTTTGTATTTATGAAATATTTGGAGTACGCAGAATTACTTAGAAAATCTTTAAGCAATCCCTTGTGATATTCTTCTGTCTCTTTAGGGTTTGCTCTATCGAGCATTGTCGCAAGATGAAGTTTCAGTACTTCAATTTCTTCTCTTGTTGGCCTCTGCTTTCTATAGGCTTTGTTGAGCGACTGTTTTATATCTTTTCGTCCGCTCTTTTGCTTTTTCTGTTGCTTAGCCATTTTCTCCCTGCTGACTTCTTAAAATCCCAAAAGTACCTAAAACTTAACTACCCCATTTTAACCTCAAATTAATTTTCCTCAACCCTAAACCCTATCCCCTATTTTTCTCTTTACTTTTTCCCCAAAATTTGGTATAATTCCTCCCAAGTTTGCGATATTGCAAACTGCATATCGCCCAGAAGGGCAAGGTCGTGGGGCCAGGCAGCCTGCCCCCAAGGGGGCCCAGTTAGCTAATTAACAAGTTAACCATTTAACCAAAAAGGAGCGGTTTCCAAATGCTGTTTACAATA
>CAZDQP010000006.1:0-8815 GCA_964507485.1 uncultured Pirellulales bacterium
GGCGCAAAATACGCCCCTGCCCGGCGGCTTGTATTCGTATGTTGATACCGTAAATGATAAGCCGGTTATCATAGTTAATGGCAAAGAAGTTAAATTCGAAACCAACCTCGGCTACGCCGCTATTGGCCGAAAATGGAAAGCAGGCGACACAGTTACACTCAAGCTGCCTGTGACTATCCGTCACGTCATTGCCCGCGACGAGGTTAAAGACGACCGCGGTAAAGCCGTCCTCGAATATGGCCCTATCGTCTATTGCGTAGAAGGCATAGATAACAATAATAAGTTAGATGACTTCATCTTGCCCGACAATGTTGCGTTGAAGGTGGAAAGACAAAAAGATTTGCTTAACGGCGTCAATGTAATTACAGGCGGTGTCCCTTTCCGAAATGACCACGGCCTGTTGAAACTCACCGCTATTCCATATTACGCATGGTCAAACCGCGGCCCAAACACTATGAAAATCTGGCTGCCGAGAAGGTAGCTGTTTTTTAAAGGGTATTTGATAAAATATAGCTAAAATGAACATACCCGAAAAAACTTATCCGACTA
Organism: uncultured Pirellulales bacterium; assembly: GCA_964507485.1. Taxonomy (GTDB): domain Bacteria; phylum Planctomycetota; class Phycisphaerae; order Sedimentisphaerales; family Anaerobacaceae; genus CAIYOL01. The sequence continues at coordinate 550 of CAZDQP010000006.1, forward strand.
TTGCCTGCTGCGGCCTTGATTGCGGTTTATGCCCAAGATACTACACGGTAGGACCTTCAAGATGTCCCGGCTGCGCCGGACCCAATTTCTTAAAGAAACACCCGTCCTGTTCCTTTATAACCTGCTGTGTCATAAAGAAAAATCTCGAAGTCTGCGCCCAATGTCCCGAATTTCCCTGCCCTAAATTCAAAACCGAACGCCAATATCAGCAAATGAAAGAATCTTCGTCTTATCCGCCAAACAGAAAAATATTGCCGAACCTGAATTTCATAAAAAAGCATGGCCTCAAAAAATTCATACAGCAGCAGAATAAAAGAATCAAATTACTCCAGACAATGTTAAAGAATTTCGACGATGGCAGGTCGAGAAGCTTCTTCTGCAGGGCGGCGGCCTTGCTCGATTCAAAGAGTTTGAAAAATTCGTTAGACAAAGCCGCCCGGAAAATCAAAACAGATAAAATCAAAAAACCCGATGTTAAAAATAAGGCAAAAATTCTTAAACAACTCATCAACGAAACCGCTTCTAAACAAAGTGTAGAATTATTTAAGAAGAAATAAAAAGAATTCCCCGCCCGGAACTACGAAAATCTGGCCGCCAAGAAAATATATCGGAAAAACTGTCATTGCGAGCGCAACGCGGCAATCTCGAAATATTTAGCTCCATCGCCCGCGACTGGGTTTCTCCTGCTTCGTTAGGTCAAAGCCCCTAACTCACCGGTCGTGCCGTCTGGACAAATACAAGCAAATTTTGTGATTGTGATTCAAAGAAGATTTTAATATCATCTGGTATTGGAAATCTTCGTCGTGTGGCTAAATTAACGTCGGGGGCAGTATGAATGGGGTAAAAAAGATGAAGAGACTATACGCATGTTACTGTTTCATTTCCATAATATTGGCCGCAAGCTTTTCGACTAATGCTGAAGAGTCAGATGACAGCAGTATTACTTCCTCTCCGCCGATGGAGCTTGAACTGACTTATTCAAAAAAGGTAAAGCCGCCTTCTCACGGATGGTGGCAGAGGACAGCTGCAAAGGTCCCGGATATTGAGGGAAATTGGTTCGTCGAATGGCATGATTATCCGGAAGAAGGCATGGTCGAACGGGCAGCCCTTACCCTTACCAAGCCGTGGGAAATGGTTGAGCAATCGACCAAGTTGGACGCCACGCGCTGGGTTTATAACCGCAAAAAGAACGCAGGCTGGTCGCTTGATGGCTGGCGTGGCGAAAACTATGATTATGGTTACAATACTATTACTCCCGTTGTTTCGGGAAACAGAAGCATCGAGATTGAACACCCATATTTTATTCTCGGCCACTGGGGGGGCAGTTCGACCGTCGAACTCGTTGCACCCGACAAAATCACAGGGCTGTGGAAATATAAAGATAATGGCGGAAAGGAAATCTGGACCAAAGCCGCCCCTAAGATTACGCGTGTAAAGTTTCTTTCCGATATTGATAGTGAGGTTACCGAAGGCAACGTCGGCCGCGTTGAAAAATCTTACGACAGCTATTGGTGGAGCGCTGCTGTTGATATGCGCGGTAACCGGCCAGACTTCGATATAGAAATCTACGGCGAGAATCTCTGGGGACACCACGTTATTGATCTGGATGGGGCCGTCGACCTCGAACCACGCGGTTATTCCCATATGTGGGATGAAAATGCGCTCGGTCGTCCTGGAAGAATCATTGGACTGAAACTGGAAGTCGTCATTTGGGAACAGTTTGTTCCCGGCCGAAAGACGCTCTTCATCGATGGCAAAAAGATACCGTTTGACTTCGTTGTAAAAGATTACCCCGACACATTGGATGCGAAGCTGAAAGTCAATATCGTCCCGAGGCTGAAAAAGGTCGGAGATAAGACTCATTACGTCGACGTCCAGATAACTGACGAAGACCTTCAAATATCGGATGAATTCGGCAGAATAACTAAATGGCTTTTAAGGCGCGAGGCCGCGAAATTTACTAAACAATTGAAAAAATGGGCAAAGTTTCTTTCCGACGTCGAGCTCGCAAAGCTTATGTCAGACGGCAAGTTGCTTGTCGATGTCAGGAAGCCCTATGAGGTTCTTAAGAGATTTAAGGGTAAGCAGCTAAAGGTTCCCGTTTATTGGAAGTGGGCTAAGAGCAAGCAGCCGAAAAAAACGGTCGAGTTGGCTTTTGTAAAGCGTGGCGAAAAAGACTTTGTCGAAGTCGTTAGAGTCCCGCGAGGCGAGCCGTTCTGGATTGAGGCGGAATTTTCAGAAGCACCGGAAGAAGACAAAAAAACAATTACTCTCAACTGGGCAAATAACAACTTAGAAGTTGAGGTTGAACGCACTGAAGAGTTATCAACGCTGTATCGAAGCGGCCCATTCCTGGTCAATCCGTTATCTGAAAATGAATTAAATAAGACACGATAGGGAGGTGTTTATCATGAATTCTCGTCATAGTCGGATTCATTTCATTCTTGTAATCATCTTGTTGTTCTTCTCGGCAAGCAAGGTAAGCACTTTCGCAGATACCGAGCTGTCCCACATCTATAACAAAGAGCTCGGCCAATACTATCAGTGGTTCTACGGAAGCTGGAATGTATCATACGAGGATAAAGCGCTCAAGACCGTTACCGGCATCGCAAATGTAGCTGGCAGCGGCCTCCAGGATGTGACCATCAGATTGAAACATCCCAATTCGGATAAAACCTATTTTCTGAAATCCCAAAAGGTTGAGCTGTTGCCGGACTCCTATAAACCAGAGTCCATCAGAATAGACCTGGTTGGCCAATCGCCGCCAAGCGGCGCTGATGATACCGGCAAAAGCACCGAAATGAAGGATTTGCAGGACGCAGCATGTATCACCGTGCCTAAGGGGCAAAAGCTGACTATCCGTTATGAAGAAGTACCCGAAGAAAAAAGCGGGGAACCCATCGTGGCAGAGAAAACATCGGAAGTCAAGGATTCGGCGGCGATGGAAAGTGCGTGGCTCACCGTTGAGTTAAAAATTCCGCAGGGAAAAACTCCCGAAGAGATGACTGGAACTTGGAGCTATACGAGCAGCAAATCCCAGATTAAATACAATCGCGCTGGCGACCAGTATGACGAAACTACCGGCAGGTCGAGTGGAAAAGAAACATGGTCCCGGCTTCCCATGAAACTCAAATCAGCAACCCCGCTCGGCACATATTTGCTGTTTCAAGGTGAGAATCTTCCGGTACAGCCGGGGCGTCGGGTAGAGATTGAGTTTGAGAACCCAAAAATCACATTTACCGGAGTTTACAAAACAGACCTCAAAGATGCTACAAGACTATATGCCAAGGTTACCCTCAAGCAGGATGTTAATGGTGTAAATCAAAAAGTAAAGCTGAATGGTCAGGAGTGCATTTGTGATGTAAGTCAATTTGCTGTCCCTGTTGTTGACGAATTGGAAATAATGCGGAGAAGGGACGAGGCGGATCGGAAATTACTTGAATTGCAGAGGGAATATTTTCAGGCCTACAACAGCGGCGATAAAGCTGAGGCAATGCGCATCAAAAAGAAAATAGATGAGCATGCGATGGAAACGGAACATTTGTTCGATGCCACCGAAACAGAAAAAAAAGAGGAAAAAGAGCAAGACAAGCTCAGGGCGGAACTTGCAAAAGAGATAAGACATCAAGCCCATGGAGTTGCCAAAAGCAGGCTCGCAGAAAAAGAGGTCTGGCAGGATATGTGGGACGAGTGGTCGGATAATGAAGCCGTCAATTTCCTTTCTGAAGGGGCAAGATTTCAAGACCTTACCAAGAACCAGCGGCGGGCAATGTTGCGATACTGGGCTCTCGCCAGCGCGCGAAAACAGGTAATTCTCGAAAAACTGGCAGACGAAAAAACTACTGGAGAAGAACGTAGAATTCTGCACCAGATGCTAATCCGGGCCGAAGAAGAAGAGCACGGAGCCCAGGAATTTGTTGATGACATTGATAAAATTGCCGCAGCAGGTTACGCAGGCGATGCGCTTATTACTATCGCCGGTGGAAAAATAGCGCAAAAAGTTATCAAAGGCGGCAAAATCGTTGTTTCCGGAGGAGCAAAAGTTGCAAGGAGCACCGGCCGAGGAGCTGGCAGAGCTGCAACGAGAATTGTCGGCGAGGAAGCGGCTGAGGCCACAAAACGAACAGCTGTTGCCTTAGCTGAGCGAGGTAAATCTACCGGTGCGTACTTTGCAGAAAAGGGTAAAGCTGTCGGCACGTTAACAGCTGAGAAAGGTAAGTCTGCCGGTGCGTACGTTGCAGAAAAAGGTAAGTCTGCTGGCAAATTCGCGGTTGATAAAACTAAAACCGCGTCGACTAAAGTCATCGGCGAGAAAGGTACCGAGAAAGCCGTAGCCGTCGGCAAGAAAGGTATTGAGAAAACCGCCCAAACAGCAAAGGTCGTCAAGGATGCCGCCAAAAAGACAGGTAAAGTTTTACTAACAGATGTAAAAGATATCCCCGGAAAATTAAGAGGCAGCACAGATGATGTTGCAAAAGAAGTTGCCCAGGGAGCTGGGGCTCCTACAGTCAGATTGTCAGAAGATGCAGCCCGCGGCGCAGAGGCACCAACGGTCAGACTGCCGGAGGATGCAGCCCGTGGCGCGGAAGCACCAACAGTTAGATTACCGGAGGATGTAGCCCGCGGCGCGGAAGCGCCAACAGTCAAACTGCCGGAAGATGCAGCTCGCGGTGCAGAAGCGCCAACTGTCAGACTGCCGGAGGATGTAGCACGCGGCGCGGAAGCACCAACGGTTAGATTGCCGGAAGATGCAGCCCGTGGTGCAGAGGCACCAACGGTTAGATTGCCGGAAGATGCAGCCCGTGGCGCAGAGGCGCCAACTGTTAGACTGCCGGAAGATGCAGCACGCGGCGCGGAGGCGCCAACAGTTAGACTGCCGGAGGATGTAGCACGCGGCGCAGAAGCACCAACGGTCAGATTGCCTGAAGATGTAGCCCGTGGTGCTGAAGCACCAACAGTTAGATTGCCGGAAGATGCAGCTCGCGGCGCAGAAGCACCAACTGTTAGACTGCCGGAAGATGTAGCCCGCGGCGCAGAGGCACCAACGGTCAGACTGCCGGAAGATGCAGCCCGCGGCGCTGAAGCACCAACGGTTAGACTGCCGGAAGAAGCAGCCCGTGGTGCGGAGGCGCCAACTGTCAGGTTGCCGGAAGATGTAGCACGCGGCGCGGAGGCGCCAACAGTTAGACTGCCGGAGGATGTAGCACGCGGCGCGGAGGCACCAACGGTCAGATTGCCAGAAGATGTAGCACGTGGTGCAGAGGCGCCAACGGTCAGACTGCCGGAGGATGCAGCCCGTGGTGCGGAGGTGCCAACGGTCAGGTTACCGGAAGAAGCAGCTCGTGGCGCAGAGGCGCCAACTGTTAGACTGCCGGAGGATGCAGCCCGTGGTGCTGAAGCACCAACGGTCAGATTGCCGGAAGATGTAGCTCGTGGCGCAGAAGCACCAACTGTCAGGTTGCCGGAAGAAGCAGCCCGTGGCGCTGAGGCGCCAACTGTCAGGTTACCGGAAGAAGCAGCTCGTGGTGCGGAGGCGCCAACGGTCAGACTGCCGGAAGATGTAGCTCGTGGTGCAAAGGCACCAACAGTCAAATTATCAGAAGATGCAGCACGCGGCGCCGATGCTCCGACGCTTATATTGCATAATAAAAAACCTGGTAAGTTGCCCACAGCAGGCAGTGATGCGATAGTAGAACCTACTGCAAAACCGCCAATGCCCGAACAGCAACTCAAATCACCGCCAAAAGTGCCATCAGAGCCCGATATTGTTGCTAAAAAGACACCTCCCCCCGCACGGAGCCCTCCCCCAGCCGCCGAACCTAAACCCGTTAAGGAATTAGTATTTGTAGACGAGCATGGACAAAACGTAACTTTAGCCAGAGGGGAATATATTAACAAGGGTAGCACCAGTCAAGTTTTTGCAAGTGCGACCCATCCGGACAGGGTTGTTCGGATTACCTACGGCGGTATTGGAAGCAACGCAGGAAAGCTCGACGAGTTCGGCAGAAAGGTATTGCAAGAAAGTGTTGATAAAGATGTTATCAGCATAGTAGAGCGCTTCGATAAATACAATGTAGCAGCAAGTTCTACGAATCGGCGGTTGCCTGGCTCAACAATCGAAGTCGTTAAGCGCGTCGATGGAACCGCGAAAGAAATGATTTCAAAGCAGCCCGGAGGAGTTATGACCGAAGGCCAGGCCGATGCCTTTGATAAAGCTACCCGTGAGCTCAATAGTAAAGGTTATGCCTGGCTTGATAACCATTCCAGCAATTATACCTTCAAGAAATTACCCGGCGAAGATAAATGGAGTGTGGTCGTATTGGATGCGGGTGGAATTGTGCCGATGGAAGGCAAAAGCGCGGAATTGGCGCGGGCATTACAGGCCAGAATCAATATGCCTGAAGAAGGCTTTCAAGCGTTTGTGACACGATTCGAAAATGCTGCGACAAAAGTACGTAATGGCATAGCTCATGATGAATATCTTTCTATCCTCGAGGATCACGGCAAGTACATCGATTATGAGAAAATCAAACTTGATAGCGTCTATGAAATCTCATTCAATCCATCCGGTGTCGTTAAATACAAAAAAGCGCAGCAGCGGTTTCGAATGACCCTCGAGGAGGCAGAAATTTATTATGGAAAACAAAATAAAAATTAAAAAATGGTTCATTGCAATCTGCCTGACGGCGGTAGTTGTATCTGTGTTATTAACAGGATGCGCTTCTTCAGATGAAAACGTTAGCCGTACACCCCTGAGCTTCACTGTTACCACTGATAAACAGACTTACAACGCGGACGAAAAGATATTGGTAACATACGAACTGAAAAATATCAGTCAAGAAACAATTCGCGTTAATGAAGTTATGGCCTCCGGAGGAAATCTGCTTTATGAACTCGTAAATGCAGAAGGTGAAAGTGTAATAAGTGACCCGCCTATTTCATATTATTGGGCCCATTGGGCATCAGCAAAAGACGAGTATATGGTTTCCCTGGAGCCGAATCAAAAAATTACGAAGACCTCAACCTTCCACGATTTAGGTGCTGGAACGTATACTCTAAAGGCCTCTCTTGAAGTATATGTCCAGTCAAAAACACAGAAAGACAAAACCGAACGTTTGGGGATGTTAACCGCTCCTGTTATTAAAATACAGGTATTGAAGAAGAAATGACAGGGGCTCGCTAAATAAACGGTAGTATCATTTTCAATCCGCCATCCCGCTGGCAGCAACGTGCATTAAAATGTTCAGCACTGTTCAATTAGCGAGCAACAAGCGACAGGATTTCTCTTTACTTTTGCCTCAAATTTGATATAATTCCCCTTGTTCATCAGCAGATGAACGTCATTCGCCCAGCAGGGCAAGGTTTCAGGTCCAGCAGGCCCGGGTCAGAAACGACTGAATAATTTATATCTAACAGCGAAGTTTACCTCGCCTTTTGTAAGGCGGACGTAAATCCCCAGTGGAGATTCTCTATAAACGATGAATAGGAAAATCAATCAATCAAAAATAACAAATTATGCAAAACGAACCCAATTCAAACCCAATCTGTAATGAGCTTGCTGAACCTGTTTCGCCGCAGGCACAGTCCTATAATTTTCACTATTCTTTTTATGGCATCACATTTATTGAAAGGCAAAGGGTATATCGCAGCATAAAAGCAGTCGTTAGCGAATAGTCGATAGCGGCCGATAGATTACTTAGATTGCATTGAAAATTCTGCCGAAATAACAGGATAAGGGCTGGGTGCAATTCGATAGCGATATAAATCCTTGTTCGGATTGCTGAACTGTGAACCCAAAACGAAAGAGGGTAAGACAGTAATATGAAATGGGAAAGCTGCGAGAATTGCGGCAGATTGATTTCGGCAAATGAACAAGCATACATTTTCAATGATAAAATCCTCTGCGAAAAATGTGACGGATTACTCCGCCGCCCGGAAGAAAAAGTCAAAGCAACCGCCGAAGCGGCTGAGAAAATCAGGGCGGAAATTGAAGAAAAGTCAAAAGCTTACTTTGAGATAGTAGACAAACTTAGAGTCGAAGCAGAGGAAAAATTATTAGCTGAATCTAAAGCCAGAGCCAAAGCAGAAGCCGAAACTGCGGCCGAAGCACAAGCCAGAACCGAAGCGGAAGAAAAGGCCAGAGTAAAATTCGAGGCGATTGAGAAGCTCGGGGTGGAAGCCGAGGAAAAATCGAGGGTTTATTCTGAGACAATAGCCGAAATCAAGTCCGAGCTGGAAGGGAAACTGAAAGCCGAGGCAGAGAAGA
>CAZDQP010000006.1:8915-39327 GCA_964507485.1 uncultured Pirellulales bacterium
TATTCTGAGACGATAGCCGAAATCAAGTCCGAGCTGGAAGGGAAACTGAAAGCCGAGGCAGAGAAGACAGCTACGGCCGAGGCGAGGGCCGAATCCGAGGCCAGAACCAAAGCCATAGAGAAAGCCAGGGCCGAGGCGGAAGCAAGGGCAAGGGCTGAATTTGAAGAAAATGCCAGAATAAACTCCGAGGCGATTGAGAAGCTCGGGGCGGAAGCCGAGGAAAAGTCGAGGGTTTATTCTGAGACGATAGCCGAAATCAAGTCCGAGCTGGAAGGGAAACTGAAAGCCGAGGCAGAGAAGACAGCTACGGCCGAGGCGAGGGCCGAATCCGAGGCCAGAGCCAAAATAGAAGCTGAGAAAAAAGCCAAGTCTTACGCTGAGAAAATCAACGAATTCGAAGAGAAGCTGAGAGTCGAATCCGAAGCCAGAGCAAAGGCAGAAACGGAAGCAAAGGCAAGATACGAACAATTAAAAGTCGAGGCTGAGAAAGTCGCTAAGGCCGAAACCAGTTCCAAAGCGATAGAGGAAGCCAAGGCCGAGGCGGAAGCAAGGGCAAGAGCTGAATTTGAAGAAAAGGCCAGAGTAAATTCCGAGGCGATTGAGAAACTCAAAGCGGAAGCCGAGGAAAAGTCGAGGGTCTATTCTGAGACGATAGCCGAAATCAAGTCCGAGCTGGAAGGGAAACTGAAAGCCGAGGCAGAGAAGACAGCTACGGCCGAGGCGAGGGCCGAATCCGAGGCCAGAGCCAAAATAGAAGCTGAGAAAAAAGCCGAATCTTACGCTGAGAAAATCAACGAAATCGAAGAGAAACTAAGAGCAGAATCTCAAGCCAAGGTAAAGGCAGAAGCGGAAGCGAAGGCCAGAGAAGAAAAACTAAAAGCCGAGTCAGAGAGAGCCGCTAAGGCCGAAGCCATAGCCGAATCAAAAGCCAAAGCCAGAGAAGAAGCCAAAGCCAGAGAAGAAGCCAAAGCCAAAGCGATAGAAAAATTACGGGCTGAATCTGAGGCCAAAGCCAAGGCCGAAGCTGAAGCCAAAGCCAAGGCCGAAGCTGAAGCACAGGCGAGATTCGAAGCAGAGGAACAGGCCCAGGCAAATGCTGAGGTGATAGAATATCTCAGAACGGAAGCCGAGAATAAAGCGATGGCTTACGCCGAGAAGATGAGGGCTTATTCCGCAACGATAACTAAAGTCAAAGCAGAAATGGAAGAGATGTTAAAAACCGAAGGCGAAAAAAAGCCGGGGGTTCCTACTGAGACTACAGCCGAAATCAAGGCTGAGACCGAGAAGCCAAACGGGAAATAAAAGACTCTATGACCTACGCCGAAAACGGCCCCTTCATTTGTTTCTTACGAAGCCGCCTAACTTCACCGTTATTTGTCCGAGGTATTGATAATTTTCTCTTTCCCACCCATATATGGTTGGAGGACTTTGGGGATTGTAACCGAGCCGTCGGCGTTCTGGTAAAGCTCAAGTGGGCTAAAGCCTACCCTACAGTTGCGACTCAATAATCCTCTTTAAGTTTTCAGCTTCTTCTCTCATGTGCTTTTTGGCACTTGAAAGCCCCAGCGCAAGTTTGCTTTTTGCAAAAGTCTTGACTAACCAGCCGACCCGGAGACAGGCCGTGGTAGTGAGAACGCAGATGTCGCCTTTAGGTTCTATCACGAATGAATTCCTGGGGAAGAATATTCTTAAAAAACGTGACAGGGGGGCAAATTCGATTTTTCTATTTGGAATTACCCTGGTGATAACGAACTTAATATTGTGCAGCTTGCCGTGAAGATACTCTCTGGCATATACTACAGAACCTTCCTGCCATGGTTTTCCCTTTATCCAGCGAAGGGCCACATGATCATCCGGGTGCCAAGCACGATAGCTTTCGTCGTCAATAATATGAGCAAAGAAATCAGAAACCTTCTCCGGTGCTGCTTTGACCTCTATCGAATTCGTCAGGACTATTTCCTCCCATAAGACCATATATTATCTCCTTACATTAATAATCATCTTCGATCGATGCAGCTACAAAACAAGGTATGGCAAACACAAAACCGAAAATATATTTCAGAGGGAGTATAAGTATTGTCTTCAACCAAAATTCATTCATGACTGTAATATGATTTTATGCCGACATTGAGATGAAATCAATTGGAAATTTCATCGTATGGTGCGGCCGATAGGCCCTAGTTGCTGTTGTTTCCGGAAGCCGCAATGAGAAACCTTAGTATTGCGTAGGAGTGTAACTCCGAAGCAAGTAGAAGCAGGGATCGAACTGGAGGATGCAACAGAAAAATGGCCAAAAAGGTATCCTAGCAGTAGGCAAAACAAGAAATTAAAGAGTAAAAAAAAGAAGGCCGAACTGGAGGGCACAACAGCAAAAAAGATTGCTGTTTCTAGTTTTGCGAGTTTTCATCTGGCCTGATTTGGTATTCTTCTAACATAAAAAGGTAAAGAGCCTTTTATCTGATTATCAATGGCTATATCAATTCTATATTGCCCAAACTTTTCAAGTTTTAGCCTTTGAATATTTAGAACAATATTAGTTATATTCGAATCCACATCTTCCTTGATATTTACATTTATATTACCCTGTAGGTTTGGGCCTATTGGATTACCATCTTCATCAATTATATGGATCTTTATTGGATGATTACCTTCCTCAACCTTCTCAAATCGTATTCTTGCTGCGATAGCACAGGCTGGATGCGTAGCAGGCACTTCCTTGGTCCAAATGACATCAAATGCGCCCAAAATATTCAGTTTACCCACTTGTTCGGTTGCGGCATCACATAATAAAAAGGCCTCGATATTCATTCTTCTTTCCTTTTGTGCCTATCTAATAATAGAAGCTGTAATTATAACCATTCTGCTAAAAACCACAAGATTTAACTCATGACTTGATTTACTCTCCACGTTTTACTATTTTCCCCTTTCCTCCCATATACGGCTGAAGAACTTTGGGTATTGTTACCGAGCCGTCGGCGTTCTGATAAAGCTCGAGGAGGGGGATGAGTATTCGGGGGGACGCAATTACGGTATTATTCAAAGTATGGCAGAACAAATTCTTCTTCGAGGCGGGGGGTTTGTAGCGCAGGTTCATTCTTCTGGCCTGGAACTCGTAGAATTTACTTGCGCTGTGGGTCTCGCAGTAATTATTTCGCGACGGCATCCACGCCTCGATATCGTATTTTTTGGCCTGGCCTCTGCCCAAATCACCGGTACATACGTTCACGACGCGGTAGGGCAGTTCAAGCGCCTTCATCACGCCTTCCGCATTGGCCAAGATTTCCTCGTGAAACCTGTTGCTCTGCTCAACGCTGTTCTCGCAGATAATTACCTGCTCGATTTTGTCGAACTGATGGATTCTGTAAAGGCCGTAGGTATCCTTGCCCGCTGCGCCAGCTTCGCGGCGGAAGCAGGATGACATCGCCACATATTTTAACGGCAGCTCATCGGCTTTTAAGATTTCGCCCATCCGGTAAGCGGTCAGCGGGACTTCGGCGGTGCCTGCAAGGTTAAGCATACCTTCTCCCGTCCGACATGGTTGATCAAGTTCGGTTTCTGCCTGGGAAGATCTGGTCTCTGGGATTACTTCATCCACCCCAATGTATCCTATTGAAAAAGTTGCAGTTTCTAGCATTGCCTCACCATTAACAAGAACTCCTTCCCGGTCTTCTTCAGTTCTGTAGGTCTGGTCTTCGGAGCCGGGGAAAAAGCCGGTCCCGGTCATCGCCTCATCTTTCATAAGGACCGGCACCGAGAACGGCACGTAACCCTTAGCCACCATAAAGTCCATAGCGAACCGCAGGACCGCCCAGTGCAGCAGGGCACCATCGCCTTTTAAGATGTAATTTCTTGTACCTGCTAATTTGACGCCGCGTTCAATATCGATAATGCCGAGTGCTGTCCCAAGCTGGACGTGGTCTTTCGGCTCGAAATCGAACTGCCGAACTTCGCCCTCTGTCCTGATTTCGATATTTTCAGTATCGTCTTTGCCGAGCGGCACATCATCATCGGCTGGCTGAGCGACCTGCAACATCAATCTTTTAAGTTCAGATTCACAACCTTTAATACCTTGATTTTGTATACTTTCCTGCTCTTTTAAGAAAGCAAGCTTTTCAAGAGTTGTTTTCTTCTCATGGCCTGACATTTTGGGAATTAACCTACCAAGACTATTTTTTTCAGCAGCGATTGCTTGTAAATTCTGTTTGGCTTCTTTAATCGTTGAATCAAGAACTATCAATCTATCAATATCAACGTTGAATCTTTTTGCCTCACAGGCAGCCTTAAACTTTTCCGGGTTTTCGCGTATCTGCTTAATATCAATCATAGCTTAATTTTCGTCGAAACGTTTGATAATGACAACATTATTTTGCCCGCCGAAGCCGAAAGACTCATTCATTGCGATATTAACCTGCATCTTTCTGGGCTTGTTTGGGACGAAATCTAAATCAAGCTGAGGATCAGGGTCGTTGAGGTTCATAGTCGGCGGGACGATATTATCGCGTATTGCCAGAACGCAGGTAATCAATTCCGCAGCGCCTGTTGCCCCAATTAAATGTCCGAACATACTTTTAACACTGCTAGCAGGGATATTTTTCGCCTTTTCCTTAAAGACCGTTTTAATTACCTTGGTTTCTATAGAATCATTCTCGGCGGTGCTCGTGCCGTGAGTGTTTATATAGTCCACATCGCGGTAGGTAATGCCGGCATCGGCCAGCGCTCGTGTTATAGATTGTATAGCGCCACGGCCATCCTCGTGCATATCGGTGACTCTGAAGGCATCGGCACTATCGCCGTAGCCGATGACCTCGGCCAAAATCTTCACGTTTCTTTTCTTAGCCGAGGTTAAGCTTTCGAGGATAAGAATGGCCGAGCCCTCGCCGAGGATGAAGCCGTCCCTGCTGGCGGAGAAAGGGCGGGACGCCGTCTGGGGACTATCGTTTCTTGTCGAAAGGGCGGTAAGGCGGTTAAAGCCGGTAAGGCCGAGCGGGTGTATCATCGAATGAGCACCGCCAGCGATTATCACATCGGCATCGCCCCTGCGAATCATCATAGTCGCTTCGCCTACCGCCTGAGTGCTGGCAGCACAGGCGGTGAGGCAACTTCTTGTCGGCCCGCGCGCACCAGTGAGCATTGCAATATGGGCAGCGGGCATATTCGGCTCCTGCTCAAGCTCGCGCTTCGGTTTCATTTTACCGAATGCCACTTCCGCCCACTTGTTCCAATCCATCGCATTATTTTCGCTGCTCCAACCTTTGACCAGAGCTTCGAAGAATACGTCGTTATCGACAGAGCCTTCACCGGCTCCGAGATAAATCCCCAACCTGCTACGGTCTATTTCATCGGCGGGAGAATCGGTTTCAATATCAATTCCCGCTTGTTCACACGCCTGAACCGTTGCACCGATGGCAAACCCGGAGCCGCGATTGCTGTGTTCGTGCAACTGCGGATTTTTCGTATATTTCGTAAGGTCATAATCCTTTACCTCGGCATCGAAAGTCGTAGGGAAAGTCGAGGCGTCGAAGATAGTAGTTTTGGCCATCCCGCTTTTGCCGGCCAGAAGAGCATTCCAGAGAGTATCTACATCATGTCCAAGTGGACAAACAATCCCCATTCCGGTTATTACTACTCGTTCTGTCGCGTTTTTCTCCGTCATTTTTTAGTCGCTAAAAGTTTTCAAAACCACTGCGGCTGTTTGTCCACCATACGTGTAGCTGCAGCATAATGCGTAGCGAATATTCATCTCAATCGGCTGGTTTACAATATTCAGATTGCAGCCATCAGCTTTCCTATCACAATTTTTCGCAGCGGGTATCTTACCATCTGTTATTGCGCGAACTGCTGCGACAACATCGAGAACTCCACTCGCCGCTCCGGTGTTACTCAGCATACTTTTGGTTGGCCAAACAGGCACCTTTGCTGCCGCTTCGCCGAGAGCCGACTCTATGGCCGTCGCTTCAGCAAGGTCATCAGCAGCTATCCCGGTCCCATGCGGGATAATCAGGTCCAAATCCTCCGGTTGTATTTGGGCATCCGCTATGGCTTTTTCTATTGCTATTTTGATGCCCTTACCGTCCGGCTCAAGATGCTCGTATGCCGGGTTGATATTATTACTCTGGCCTGTTCCTACCACTTCAGCGTAAATTTTCACGCCCCGCTTTTTTGCATTTTCCAGATTTTCCAGGACAACTATGCCAGAGCCTTCACCGAAAACCGAGCCCTTAGCATCCGCATCAAAAGGCCTGCATGCTGACGAAGGGTCATCGTTATTTTCAATAGCAGCCCTGTGCAGAAGGCACTGCCGAATCATAACTATCGGATTGACTTTTGCTTCGGTCCCACCGGCCAGAGCAATATCACTGTCACCACGGGCAATAATCTGCGCCGCCTCGCCTATCGCTAAATGTGCAGACGCCTCAGCGCACGTGATAGTATTACTCGGTCCTTCAATATCGTGAATAATACCTATATGACACGCCAACATATTAGGCAGGTATTTCAACAACCACAGGGGCGTTACAAGTTCAAGACCTTCCTTACCCCACTTATGAATGTCAAATTCGCCGTCTGTAATACTCGCCGACACTGCAGGGGCCAACTCAACCAAATCACAGCTTATAAGCCCGGCTCCCAGGTTGATTGCCATGCGTTCCGGAGCCACATTAACCCTCTCAGCATCGATACCTTTTGTAATAAGCCCACTGCAAGATATTGCTTCGTTTGCCGCCATAACCGCCAGTTCAATATCTCTGGACATCAGTTTTACGGCTTTACGATAACTCCTTGGCACATGTTGCTGAATTTTATAATCAGGAACCTGACCTGCTAATTTGCAGCTAAAACCTGCCGGGTCGAATGCCGTGATTTTATTTATTCCGCACCTGCCGGTGCACAGGCCATCCCACATATCACCCACGCTCAATCCAAGCGGACTTACAGCCCCCAGGCCGGTTATTACTACACGGGATAAACTCATCAATCTTGCCCCGAATCCGCAGCGTCTGAACTGCCATTATCAAAAGACAAGTCCTGAAGAAGTGATTTGAACGTATCGGTGAATACAAAATTTTCTTTTGGGAACTCTTTGCCGGCCAGATTCTGGTCAATATGACTGAACATCAAATCTATCTCGGCGACCAGCTTGTCCTCACAGGTTATCCTGCCGTTTGTGCTTGCCGCTTCAGGGGCGATGCTTTCAATCTTTGTAAACAACTTCAGCGTGTCACCGGGTTTCACATAGTCAAAGAAAACACACTTTTTCACCTTCGCAAGAATCACCTTTTCCTTAAAACGGTTTGCCTCACCGACAAGTATTCCCGATGTCTGGGCCATCGCTTCTATCATTAAACTTTCCGGCATAACAGGAAATCCGGGAAAATGGTCGTGTAAATGCTCCTCCGCAAGCGTTACATTTTTAATCGCCACAGCGCTTTGACCGCTGTGAAACTCAACAAATTTATCAATCCATATCCAGCGCATTTCCGCCTATTAAGAATATCGGCAGGATTGCTCTATGTCAACCTGCCGACAGTGTTTTAAAGATAGTTCAAATTATTATGCAGCGTTCAGTTTAGTATCAACGTAATTTACAATCGCACCAACAGTGAACAAATCACCAAGTTTATTAATGTCCGGGTCGTTCTCGAATGTGGCCAGGTCGGTATGCGGCATTTTCTCCCGCAGCTCAGCCAGTCCTACCGCGGTCAATTTCCCGTTATTGATAAACTCGGGATTACTCATCAGACTCTCGGCAGGAAACAGCTCTTCACGAGGAATCTTTATTCCAAACGCTTTTTCTAATCGGAATACTATGTCCAGAAAGTCTATGCTTTCAGCTCCTAAATCGCCCATCAGGGTCGCTTCGGCCTTAACTTCATCATCATCTACCCCCAGTGCATCAACTAAAACCTCCTGAACTTCCTGAAAAATCTCATCCTGATTCATTGCCATAGTTCTTTGCCTCCTGTATTTTTACTTACTTTGTCTGCGAACTATGAACCACCAACTTTGAATTATCTTAGTAGTTCCCATCGTTTCTTCATATTTTCGATTATTCTTGCATCTGTTGCCGCCATCGTGGAATCTTTATCTGCAAGATTAAAGTGCCTTAATCCAAACTTTGCTTCCACAATCTGCTCACCACCGGATTCTCCAGAACCGGTAAAGCTGCTGATATTTTCTTCTATTGCTTTTGCTTCAACGGTATATTCTACCTGAGTTCCCGGTGCCAGGAAACTCTTATACTTAACATTTCTTGCTTCTTCAAGCAATATCATACTGTGGGTAAAATTTTCCACATCTCGAATCAGCCAAGACGCCGATTCTATCAACCCCTCCAATAGCAGAACACCCGGCAATACAGGAAATATCGGAAAATGGTCAGCCAAATACTCTTCCGCCATAGAAACGCTTTTAACTGCCTTAATTACTTTGCCTCTTTCCAGCGAAACAATCTTATCGATGAGTATAAACCTCATAATCTCGGTCATTGTAGTTATGCTCAATCATTTTTCCAGTTTTTTTTCGTTTTTTTAGTGCTTACTGTATCCGAACTTCGCTTCTCCCGAAATTGACATTGGAAAATTTTACGCGGTCATGTATACTTCCATTTATGAAAACACGCAGCGCAAAAACTACCGACGCCAAAGCCATTTATTCCTTGATTAATTCTTATGCAGAAGAAGACAAGATGTTATTTCGGTCAATGGCCGACATTTACGAGAACCTGCAGTCCTTTATCGTCGCTGAACTAAACAGCAGGGTAGTGGGCTGTTGCGCTTTACAGGTGATTTGGTCGGACCTGGCGGAGATAAAGTCACTGGCAGTTGACTCGGCAAATACCCAAAAGGGCATCGGCAGTACTCTCGTGGCAGCCGCTGTCGAGAAATCTGCCAAGCTCGGCACAGCAAGAGTCTTCGCTCTTACATTATACCCCAACTTTTTTAAAAAGCTGGGTTTTGAAGTGATTGAAAAAGATAAGCTGCCGATGAAGGTTTGGAGCGATTGCGCCAAGTGCCCAAAACAACAAAAATGCGATGAAACAGTTGTTATGAAGACTGTTCCTCGTGCACTATAATACGAGCGACGAGTCACTAAAATCACCCTACCTGCCGCCTTTGAAACAGCGCAACAGCCGAGAAAAGTATGGCAGTTGTATAGCACACAGCATAGGTCGCGCTTATCACTATATATTTTAAGGGGACCACGATTTCACTGTCCTCGCTGCTTTCATAAATCGCATCGCTTATCCAGAAAATCTGCAAATTAGGCACTAAATACCTGCCTATCTGGGCCCACAAATGCGTCTCAGCAAACCTTCCAAACGCGTAATCGCTTATAAGACCCAACAAAAAAATCCCAATACAGGCAGAAAGTGTTACTACAATGTTAAATCTAGCCGAAAGAGCCACCGCAAGAGCCACAATTATAATGGCAGCTAAGAGCAACAAAACGGCTCCATAAACATCCAGGGCATTTATGCCATTATTACTTGGGTTAAACTGCCAATCTCGGTCGATAAAATATAAAAACACCATGCCAAACGTAGCAAACAAGGCGACCAGCACAATAGCTGTTGATGAAAATTTCCAGTCATAAGTGTAGTTAAAAAAAGCACTTAGTAAAAATGACGCTGTAACAGTAACTGCCACTACACTCATTACCGGCCAGTCGTGCGTATCGTCAATAGATAGCAAGACGCCGTGCCTGATTGCCATAAGCAGGGCAATGGTGCAGATATAATGTGCCAGAGCAACCGCAGCGGCCACACCAAAAAACTTCGAAACAATAAATATAGGACGTTGGACCGGCTTACTAAGGACAGTAATTATTGTCTTATTTTCGATTTCCTCTGCCACGGCCCCAGAGGCAGAAAATATTGCTATGAACAAGCTGGCTAAAAACAACGTAGATAACCCTACTTCTCGTAAAAGTTTATTGTCGTCGCCCATTGTATACATAGTCAAGGACGGACTTATAAAAAATAGAATAAGAGATGCAACAATTATTACGGCATAGACAGGTTGTCTTAATGTCTCTATGAAGGTGTTTTTCGCTATTGTAAATAATTTCTTATACATCGTTTGCTATCCGTGGCTTAGCCACCTGTCTTCAACCACCCTCAGCCAGACTGACAACCGCCATAGCTTGACTTAAAGTAATAACTTTTTTTACAATTGCTTCTATACTTAATATACGATGTTTATTATATTAAACAACATCTATCTAGTAAAAGGATTTGATTATATACTCTAATTTGTGATTTTTTGTTCAAATTACAAAACTGGAATAGCGAATGGCAATATCATCTAAACGCGCTGAATATGTAGCTCTGGCATCCTTAATTTTGAGCATAGTATTCTATGGCATTGTCTTTTTTGTCGGCCGATGGAGTGATTTTTTCGCGCTTTCTGCGATTAGCTGGTTTATCCTCTCTGCTGGTTTGATTTGGTTTGTTCTCGTTATTCAATTTCACCAACGGGCTTTAGCCGAGCAAGAGAAGCTCGATATAAGCCAGTTGGCCGAGAGCAAGCAAGGCTCCACAATATTTCAAGCCAAAGGTGAACGGGCTGTTATGTTTGCTGTTGCCCAGCGACGGCTCAAATTGCTTGAAAAATGGTTTATTCCTTTATTCTCAGCAATCATAGCTATCTACCAGATAGCCATTGGTTTGTATTTATTAAAAACTATTCGCACAACTACTGAATACGAAGCGAAACAAGCTTTAGTTTGTGCTGCTTGTATGACGGCAATAGCATTCGTAACTTTCATAATATCCCGATATGCCACTGGTATGTCAACACAGCAACAATGGAAACCCTTAAGGGCCGGCAGCAGCATTTTTCTCGGAATTGCTATCCTGTGTTTTGCCTTAGCTATTAGCTTGGCAATGGCGCAATTCAAAATTTTCGAAATAATAAATATAATAAACTTTATAATCCCAATCTTACTCCTTCTAATTGGTGCAGAAACCGCTCTTAACATCGTCCTCGACATCTACCGCCCAAGACTAAAAGGGCAATATGCCAGGAGCGCTTTTGACAGCAGATTACTGGGGATTATAAACGAGCCAGGCGGTATATTCCGAACCGCCGCAAGTACGATAGATTATCAGTTCGGATTCAAAGTCTCTCAAACATGGTTCTATAAACTTCTTGAAAAAGCAATTGCACCTCTGATTCTCTTTGCTACGGTCACCCTGTATTTGCTGAGTTGTATCGTTGTCGTGAATCCAAATGAAGAGGCAATAATAGAGCATCTCGGCAACCCTTTAAACCAAGCCAACGAGGTCAGACTTGCCAAGCCCGGTTTGATCTTTAAGTGGCCTTGGCCCTTCGATATCGCCTATAAGCATCCTACAAAAATGATTTCAGAAATTAGTATTGGTTTCGTCCCAAAGTTCAAATCAGGAACTAAAGAGTTGGACCGTCAACCGTTGTTGTGGGGCAAAGCTCATTATGAACAGGAATATCTTCTGCTTGTTGCCTCTGAACAAACAGCCACTCGATCGGACCATGGGGCCGTGCCAGTAAGTCTTATAATTGCTACCGTCCCGGTTCAATACAAAATAAAAGACCTGTATGCTTTTATCTATAATCATAACGAACCGGAAAGACTGCTGGAGTCTATTTGTTATCACGAACTTACAAGATTTGCAGCCAGTGCAAAAATTGAAGTGAATGACCAGATCAGTGTAGAGCAAAGTCTGCTTGGAGCCGGCCGCGCTGAAGCCGAGCGCATTCTTACCAGCCGCATTCAGGCCGCTGCAGATGAAGCTGGTTTGGGCGTTGAAATCGTGTTTCTTGGCCTTCAGGGCATCCATCCCCCGCCAGAAGTCGCAGGAGATTATCAAAAGGTTATTGGCTCTGTCCAAACGAAACAGGCCCTTATCCTTAATGCTTACGCACAACGCAACAAAGATTTAAGCGCCCTTGCAGGTTCTGTAGAAGATGCTGACAGACTTTATACTCTCGCGGCTGAATACCAACAGGCCAAGGAAAAAAATCAGCCGGAAGAAATCGAAAAGCTCTCTAATGATTTGGATTTGGCCTTTGCAGGAGCGAAGGGCGATATATTTAGCACATTGCGAAAAGCACAAAGTTACGCTTTCGAAAAGGCAATACTTGCTCAGGCTACAGGACAGCGATTTAACAGCCAACTTAAAGCATACAAGGCCGCAAAAGAAATTTACAGACAGGAGCAAAGATTAGCAGTCTTGGAGGAGACGCTTGAGGATATACGAAAGTATGTCGTGGTCGCCGACCAGAATGACACACAAATCTTTATATTCGATGCCCAAGATAAACCAATGCCCAGTTTATATGAATTAGGTGGTTATGAGGAGAACAACAAAAAATGAAAAATATAACTGTTACCATTTTTATCATATTGATTGTTGCCGTAATGGTGCTATATTTTGTTTCGTTCCAGGTCAGGGAAATAGAATCTGCCCTTATAACAACCTTCGGCAAACCCACCAGATCAATAACAGAACCCGGTCTATATTTCAAATGGCCGGCTCCAATCGAGCGTGTTTATAAGTTCGATTCCCGAATGAGAGTCTTTGAAGCCGACCTCGGTGAAACAACAACCAAAGGGGCTGTGCCAATTATCGTTAACACATATGTCGTCTGGAAAATTGCTGAGCCGCTTGTATTTTTCAACGCCGTCGGAACTATCAAGGAAGCCAAAAACAAATTACTCAGTCTGCTTAGCGATACGCAAAATAAAGTAATCGGCAGGCATTACTTTGCTGAATTTGTAAATAGTGACCCATCAAAAATAAAATTTGAAGATATCCAAAGCGAGATGCTTGTCGACCTTCAGCACCCTGTGAAATCTGATTATGGCATTGAAATTAAAACCATCGGCATCAAACAGCTTAAAATCAGCGAGGATGTCAGCAAAAATGTCTTCGAACGAATGAAAGCTGAAAGAAACCGTAAGACCGAAGCGACTATCGCTGAAGGAAACGCCGAAGCTACAAGAATAAAAACCGACGCCGACTCAAAAAAGACGGAATTGCTTGCTGCCGCGGAGGCAAGAGCAAAGGCAATACGTGCTGAGGGTGATGCCGAAGCCGCAAAATACTATAAATTACTCGAAGAAGACCCCGAGTTCGCAATCTTCCTGCGGAATATCGAAGCCCTTAAAAAATATTTGGAGAACAGGTCGACTATTGTGTTCAGTGCCGATACAGAACCATTCGAACTTTTAAAGAAAATACCTGACATCAAACCGAAAAAATAATCTCGATTATGACAGAACAAGATAACCAAAATAATAAATACCTGATACCTCAATCGCCTAGAAAACCTGCCGGTGATGAGCTCGACGTCGCCGGAAAAGCTCTCGCAGAGGCATTACGGATCAGCTTTATTGCTCTGAAAATAATAATGGTTGTGCTCATTATTGTTTTTCTCGCCTCGGGTTTTAGAACCGTTGAGCCAGATGAGCAGGCGCTTGTTCTGAGATTTGGAAAGATTCGCGGTATAGGAGAAAACAGAGTTCTTGGACCGGGACTGAAGTGGGTGTTTCCATATCCAATAGACAAAATGGTAAAAATCCCCGTAGCTAAAAAGCAAAACTTGCCAATCGACTCGTTCTGGTACTACCAAAAACCGTCGGAATTGCTCCCACAGGGTGCTGTAAAGAGAATTCGAGTACCGGAAACATTAAACCCTGTTGTAGATGGTTACTGCATTACCCGAAGTGAAGAACAAAACCAGACTATCACCGGTTTTACCGGAAGTGACTATCATATCGTCCATTGCAAATGGCAGCTAACCTATAAAATTGACGATCCTGAACGCTTTTTCAAAAATACCTATACAGAAGATACAAAACCGGGACAACGCTACACCGATGTTATAGAAAAAAGTATAAAGCCATTACTGGAGTATTCGTTCGAGGATGCGGTTGTAACCGCTATGGTCAATTACACTATTGACGAAGCTATTTCGAGTCAGGATAGAATCCCAAAACATGTCAAAAAATTACTGCAGGAAAAATTAGATCTTATACAAAGCGGCATAACAGTTGTATCAGTACAACTCACTGATATAACCTGGCCCCGTCAGGTCGATGATGCATTCCTGGCCTCTATTAAAGCCAGCCAAGAAAGTCAAAAGGCCATTAGTGAAGCAAAAGGTTATGCTGAAAATACTCTTAACGAAACCGCTGGCCCCGTTGCCGTTCAACTTTTTAAAGCTCTTAAGGATAAAACTACTACTGAGGAAGAAAAAGAGATGCTGTGGTCTCAGTTAGCTGGCCAAGCTCAGGAAAAAATCGCCGGCGCCAGGGCATATAGAACGAAAGTAGTGGAAACCGCTAAAGCAAACGCAGAATACCTCCAAAAATTACTACCCGAATATCGCAAACGACCCCGGCTCGTCATTCAAAAAATCTATCAGGATGCAATAGAACAAGTCCTTAATAATGTAGATGAGAAAATTATAATTCAACCCACTCAAGGTACGAAAGGCAAGCAAATCAGGCTTCTTTTGAATAAAGACCCAAAGATAACACCAAAATCTGAGGAAAAGTAAAAATCTAAAATATGGCTCACGACCACTTACATTTGAAAGATAATATTACTGCTGAGCATACATATGGCAAGCAAATACGCGTAAGCATAGCTCTATTAGGGACATTAGCCGGCGGAGCGTTATTGATAAGCAGAGTATTAGTTGCTCCCTTATTATATGGCAGTAATAGTTTTAATACAGAGTTTTTGGGGATGCTCGCTGCTATACTGCTGGGCGGTCCTATTGTCCTGCATGCAATAAAAAGTCTTCTGCAGAAGCAAATGCATATGGATGAGTTGGTTGCTTTGGCAATAATCGCCGCTTTTGCTACACAAAACTATGTCACTGCAGGGGTTGTCGCGTTCTTTATGCTTCTAAGCCAGCTTATAGAGAGTCGAACTGCTCTCGGTGCACGTGCTTCCATTGAATCACTTATAAAACTCACCCCTACAAGAGCAAGTCTTATAGAGAAAGACGGCTCCGAAAAGGATGTAAAAGTAAGTGCACTTCGACCCGGTGATTGCATACGAGTTCGCCCCGGTGATAACATATCCGCCGATGGTCAAGTTATAAAAGGCCTCAGCTCCGTTAATGAAGCGACTATAACCGGTGAATCCCTGCCCGTCGATAAAGTGCCGGGAATGCAGGTCTTCGCCGGAACCACAAACCTTACAGGCGTCCTTCATATCACAGTAACAAAAGCCGGCAAAGACACAACTCTTGGCAAAGTCCAGTCGCTGATTATACAGGCCGAGCAGACAAAGATACCTATTATGCGGATAATCGACAGATATGTTAAGTGGTATACACCAACGATACTGATGATTGCAGGCATCGTCCTATTCTTTACGAGCGATATTAATCGAGCGATTACGATACTTGTTATTTCCTGTCCCTGCGCCTTGATTTTAGCAACTCCAACTGCGATGGTAGCGGCAATTTCCGCATCTGCCAGACTTGGAATTCTGATAAAGAATGTTGCTGATCTTGAGATCGCTGGAAAAATGACGGCGATGGTCTTTGACAAAACCGGTACAGTAACAACTGGCCGGTTGTATGTAACGAAATTGACGCCCGCTGAAAACATTGAACCGGCTGAATTGTTGTCTGTAGCTGCTTCTGCTGAACAGATGAGCAAACATCCTGTAGCAAGAGCTCTGCGGGATGTAGCTAAAGATGCTAATATTACACTGCCCAAAATGAGTAATTTCAAAGAGAACCCAGGCAAAGGTGTATCCGCCGTTATCGACTCCGCTGAAGTGATTATCGGAAGAGACACTTTCTTGAAGGAAAATAATGTTGATATAAGCACTGTCGACGCTCCGGCCCTCCATGAAGAGCACGGCTTCAGTACTCTATATGTCGCAAAGAATGCTAAGTGCATCGGCTGGATTGGATTGCAGGACAAAACCAGACCGGAAGCTCACCACGCAATCGCCGAATTACTTGATATCGGTGTAAAAAGAATAACCATGCTCACAGGAGACAGGGACGAGGTTGCTAACCGTGTCGCTGCCGAGTTGGGCTGCACTGATTTTAAAGCTCATTGTTTACCACAGGATAAACTCTCTATTGTTGAGCAAATAAGGGCCGACGGTCACACCGTTGCTGTAGTTGGTGACGGCATAAATGATGCACCGGCTCTTGCGGCAGGCGACCTCGGTGTAGCTATGGGAGCAGCAGGCAGTGACGTTGCTATAAATTCCGCTTCCATTGCACTTATGAGCGACGATTTGAAACGGCTGCCTTTCCTCGTTCGTCTTTCACGAAAAACCAGGGGTGTTATCAATCAGAACCTTTGTTTCGGAATCATTTTTATCATTCTTGGTGTTGCTGCCGCTGCTGCTGCATGGCTGCCGACCATTTATGCTGCTGTTTTACATTTCGTTGGTTCATTGATTGTTGTTTTTAATAGTGCACGGCTTGTACGATATGGTGAGGAGCTCAGTCACGAACCATAATCACGTTACGTCAAGCAGACGCACCTCATTCAGGATACGAAACTATGGAATACGCTGTTGAGACTTTTTCTTTGACTAAGATTTTTTCTGATTGGTGGGGCAGAGACAAGGTTTGTGCAGTCGACGACCTGAATTTACAAATTCGATATAATGAAGTATTCGGTCTTTTGGGCCCAAATGGGTCAGGTAAAACTACTATGCTGAAAGTTTTGCTCGGATTGCTTTACCCTACAAAAGGAAAAGTCCTTTGTCTCGGCGGGGATGCCACCGACCCCAAAATCAATGCTCGGATAGGTTTTATGCCCGAAGAGTCCTATCTTTACAGGTATTTGAATGCCCGTGAAACATTGGACTTCTATGGCAGGTTATTTGGACTGAATTCCAAAGTTCGGAAAATGCGAATTGAAGCACTGCTCGACATGGTCGGTTTAAAAGCTGTCGCAAGAAGACCAATCGAAACGTTTTCAAAAGGCATGGCGCGAAGAATTGCGCTTGCACAAGCTCTGATAAACGACCCCGACCTTCTAATGCTGGATGAGCCGACTACAGGGCTTGACCCCATTGGGACAAGACAGATAAAAGATTTAATTTTGGAGCTTGCAAAACGTGGCAAAACAATCCTGCTCTGCAGTCATTTGCTCGCTGACGTAGAAGATGTGTGTGATAGAATTGCAATTCTTTACGGCGGAAAAATCCAGTCTGAAGGTAAAGTCAAAGAACTCCTGCGACAGACAAATAAAATGCAAATTACTACAGGCACCATTAGCGATACCGCTGTCGAGAAAATTAAACAGATAGTTCGTGATGAACAGGCAGACTGCGTCGTGACATCACCGATGGATAAGCTTGAAACACTTTTCATCAAAACCGTTACCGACGCTCAGCAGCTCTCACTACCCACAAGTGGCGCCGTTAGTACTACTCAAATCGGCCACTTTCTTGCTCCACAGGCCCATCCTGAAAACATACTCGATAAACTTGTCTCCACACCGGAAGTCCCCTCAAAACCTCCAACAACAAAACAAACCACTCCTCTTGAAACTTCCAAACCAAAACCTGATGAGCAATTGCTTGATAAACTAACCGAACAAACCAAAGCGGCAGAATCAAAACCTGCTGTAAAAACAAAACCAGTTGAACCCAAGGCTCCGCCAAAAGAGCAGATTAAAAAAAGTATTCTTGACCAACTCACAAATAGTTCTTCAATCCAAAACGACGATAAAAAGCAAACAGATCAAACCCAGACAGGAGATCCCGGCAATGCGTAGTATCTGGGCCGTTGCCATAAACACTTTAAAGCAAGCTATAAGGATAAAAATTGCCGTTGTCTTTATAATCCTCCTGATTGTCTTGCTTCCAGTTATGGGTTTTTCGATAACAGGCGATGGTACCCTTAAAGGTAAACTCCAGACATTTGTTAACTACGGCTTTTCACTCACTAGTCTCTTACTCTCTCTACTCACAGTAGTAGTTTCGGTGTATTCATTAACCAGTGATATTAAACAAAAACAAATATACACCGTTCTTACCAAGCCTATCCGTCGTCTCCAGCTTCTTCTCGGAAAACTTCTCGGCATAATTTTATTGGATGTTGCTTTGCTTACCCTGTTTTCCGCTGTAATATATGTCGTTATTATTTACACACCGAAATTTCACGGAGCAAACCAAGATGAGCTCGAACGCGCTAAAAACGAGTTTTTCACAGCCAGGGCTGGACTAATCCCACCTGAAATCGATGTCTCACAAGAAGTCATTGACACCTATAATAAAATCGAAAACTCTGGGCAACTGCCACTCGACGTCGCTGACAATAAAGCTTCGCGCGAAAGTTACATCAGAGGGCTTACCGAAAATATAAAATCCAGTAAACAATCCGTTGTGGTTGGTGACGACTTAGTCTGGGAATTCAATAATGTTAAACCCCTCGACCCTAATCAAACTTTATTTATAAGATTCAAATATGACGTTTCAGTAAATCCGCCCGACCTGCAGGTATACAGCAGATGGTTCGTAGGCGATGACCGGCAGGTCAAATATGGCGAAAATATACAAACACCAATTTATACTTTTGACCGCAAAGATCTCATCCGCACTTTCTGTGAGATAAAGGTACCAGCCAAAGCCGTGGCCAAAGATGGCTATCTTGCTGTCGGATTCCTCAATGTCCCCCTAAATAACACCGTTGTGATTTTCGCCCCGGAGGATGGTCTTGAAGTCCTTTATAAAGCCGATACTTTCACTGCTAATTTCGCAAGAGCTGCTCTTTTAATCTTGTTACGCTTGATTTTCCTTGCTTGTTTAGGAATATTAGCATCGACTTTCCTTTCATTTCCAGTGGCCATACTGTTTTGCCTGGCAATCTTCTTCACCGGAACTATCAGCAATTTCTGTCTGGATTCATTCGATATTCTAAGTAAAAACTTAAGTAGCGTGTACTACTATACTGTCAGACCAATAGTCCTTCTTTTGCCGCAGTTTGATAAATTTAGCCCGTCAAAATTTTTAATTCCCGCAAGACTATTAAGCTGGCATACGTTGGCCAAAGCCTCCTTTTCTTTGGTCTGTGTTAAAGCGGTTTTGTTATGGCTTGTAGCTTTGCTTGTTTTCAGTTATAAAGAAGTTGCAAAAGTGATAGTTTGAAAAAACTAAATAAAATGTCACTGAAGTTATTCAGGTTTTAATTTGTACTCTTCTTATGCGTTTGCGAGACATAATAATTTGTTCTGTTTGCATTATACTTGCAGCTTTTTTGCTTATCACCGCTGGTATGCAGCTTGACTTTATAAATTCTCAGCGCAAAGAAATGAAACTGATAATTAATGAGCCCCTTGAAAATGCCCCGCCTTCACTGGCGTTTGCAACGGTCGCAATGGGTGCTTTTCGGGGCTTGCTTGTAGATATCTTATGGATACGGGCGGACACCCTCAAAGACAAAGGTGAGTTCTTCGACGCCAGACAGATTGCGGAATGGATCACTACATTACAGCCTCGTTTCGCTCCTGTCTGGGAATTCCATGCCTGGAATATGGCATATAACATCTCCGTTGCTATACCTGCAACTCAACCTGATGAACGATGGCGATGGGTCAAGAACGGTTACGAACTGCTTCGCGACAAGGGCATCCCGTTAAACCCTAAAAGCATTTCGCTTTACCAGGAATTAGCAAGAATATTCCATCACAAAATGGGCTTCGTATCAGACGACGCACACGCATATTACAAACTGCAGCTGGCACTGGCTATGGAACCACTGCTCGGACCGGCAGACAACCAGTTTTTCAAGGAACTCGCCGAAGCTCCTGCCGATTGGCAAAAAATCATAAAAGACCCCGACGTCGCCCAATTTATTACAGCCCTGAAATCTGCCGACAAAGCATTCAACGACGATGAAAGCTTCGTCGGTAATTACTTATCCTTAAGACAAAACCCGGCCGGTTTCAGCCCTGATGCTTTTGATGTAATAGACAATTTCAGAGGCACAGAAGCCCTGCGAAAATTCGACATCTTTGCCAAAGCCTACTACTTGAGAAACACCTGGAAACTTGACCCTGTTTTCATGCAGCAGTTAAATAAAACTTATGGCCCCACCAACTTTAACGACCCAAACACGAATCTACCTCTGGATTGGAGGCATCCAGACGTGCACGCAATATATTGGGCCCTCAAAGGATTACAAATAGCAAGCAAAAAAGAATTTTCTATAGCTGAAATTAACACCGACCGAATCGTAAACCATAGTTTGCAAAACCTCTTCCGTAATGGAAAAATATTTATCTACAATGTGCCGGTCGAAATCCCCTCGGATTCTTACTCGCAAGAACCACAAATAAAAATAGAAAAACAGATATTCCTGCGTCCGGACTTGAGAATGTTCGAACAGTACAATAAGGCTGCATTGAAAATAATCGAAAAATACGAAAATCTCGGAGATATTGGCGGTCTCACAACCCTCAAAGAAGGCCATCGAAATATGCTCAGAAATGCCCTGTTTTCCTTCTACCAGGCAGGCCACAATCCACAGGCACAAAAAATCTACGAACAGCTAAGAGAACTCTATCCCCAGGATGAATTCAAAGTCCCACTCGTCATTTTCATTAGAAATCGCCTCCGCGAAGAACTCAGACACACAAATCTCAACAACGCAAAGGAAATTGTAATAATGATGCTGCGGGAAAGTTACTTCAGATATGCAATGCACGACGACGGCGAAGCATTCGGTAGAGAAAAAATGGCGAAAGAAATGTATGACAGCTACCAATCACCATATTCAGACGAATCCAGAATTGACTTACCTGATTTCACCTTGTTAAGATACGTTGCGCTTATGGACTTCCTAAATGACCAACAGTATCCTCCCAATATGAGGCTTGCCTTGTCTAATCGCATAAAAATGGAAAGGCCCGAACTCGCCGAACAGCTCGAGAAGCAGGAGGAAGAATTTTTTAAAAAACTCAAACAGTCAAAATGATATTGAGTCAAGAACACGCACTTTTTGTATGCACAATGAATTCTTGCAGCAACTGACACCTTCACAAAGAAAAGCGGTCTTCCACATCTATGGACCGTTGCTTGTTATTGCCGGTCCGGGCAGCGGCAAAACCCGGGTTATTACTTATAGAATCGCCGCACTTATCAACTCGGGTGTCAAGCCATTCAATATTTGCGCGATAACTTTCACAAACAAGGCCGCCGATGAAATGCGACAAAGAGCAGTTGCTTTAGGTACCTCCGCTGGGGCTCATATTAGCACCTTTCATTCTTTATGTGTAAGAATCCTACGAAAATACGCCGATAAGGCAGGCATAAAACCTGCCTTCAGTATTTACGATGAGTCCGACCAGGCCAGATGTGTTAAGCAGGCTGTTAAAGATTGCGGGCTTGACACCGCTAATTTTCCTCCGGCTCGAATGCTCGATGCAATCTCCTCACGTCTGAAAAACAACCTTATAGACATCGACACCGTAAAAGCAAACGCAGACGACTTCTTCAGCGAAATGCTGGCCAAGATATATGAACGCTATCAGAGCATTTTAAGCGAAAATAATGCCTTAGATTTTGATGACTTACTAATGAAGACCGCTTTTTTGCTCCGTGATTGTCCCGACGCATGCTCCGAGCTTGGAAATCGTTTCAAATATCTCCTCATCGACGAATATCAGGACACCAATCATGCACAGTATAGTATTGCCAAGGCCCTTGCTTCGAATCACAATAATATCTGTGTGACTGGCGACCCTGACCAGTCTATCTACCGCTGGCGTGGTGCAGACATCCGCAATATATTGGATTTTGAAAATGACTGGCCCGATGCCGTTGTTATAAAACTTGAGGAAAATTTTCGCAGCAAACCTGAGATACTTGAAATAGCCGACAAGCTAATCGCACAAAATCGAAACCGAAAGAAAAAAAAGCTTATTCCCACAAAGCCCTCGCCCGCAACTGTCATCATAAACACCTTTACAGATGAACTTGATGAAGCCCAGGGTATCGCCGAACAGCTAAAAGAACTCGTGGAAGCCGGTGCTGCTCTCAAAGATACCGCCGTTTTTTATCGAGTTAATGCCCAGAGCCGCGTCCTTGAAGAAGCATTCATCCGTAACAAAATACCATACCAGATTGTTCGAGGCGTCGAATTTTACAGCAGAAAAGAAATACGCGATGTCATTGCCTACCTTAAAACCATTGTCAACCCCGATGATGAAGTTGCACTGCTGCGCATCATCAACACTCCTGCCCGAGGCATAGGAAAAACCACCATTGACAAAATCCGCTCCTTTGCCAATCAGAATAATATCACTTTCTTTGATGCTCTTAAAAAAGCACAGCACATCGATTCTCTTTCAAAAGCTGCAAGGGCTAAAATCGCTGTTTTTGTCGATATGCTTGAAGGATTTAAGAAAGATATCGCAGGTAAAGTTGCTCAACTCACAGAGCGAGTCTTTACCGAATCCGGCCTGAAAAAATCTCTCCGTGAAGCTGGCTCCGATGGACAAAACGCAATCGATAATGTCAACGAGTTGATAAACGCCGCTGCCCAGTACGACCAGCAAACCGAAGCCCCCTCATTACTCGATTATCTTCAACAGATAGCGCTTTTCAGTGATGTAGATGCGTACGATGCCGCAACCAACCGTGTCGCTTTAATGACATTACATACTGCAAAAGGTCTGGAGTTTGAAAATGTCTTCATCGCCGGTGTCGAAGAAGGCTTGCTGCCCCACGAAAGAAGTGATACCGATAATGAAGATGAACTGGAGGAGGAACGCAGGCTACTCTTCGTCGGCATTACTCGAGCCAAATCCGGCCTTTATATAAGCTACGCCCAGTACCGTAAAATACGCGGCCAGCAACTGCGAACGATACCTTCGCAGTTTCTTTTCGAGCTTGGAATAGATTTCTCCGACCAACCTCAGGAAAATTACTGCATGGACCGGGTTGACCTGGACTTTGCTGCCGGCCAGATGGTCAGCCACAAACTTTTCGGACTTGGCACCGTCAAAGAATTCATCGATATGGGCGAGGACAGCGTTGTTGTAGTCAAATTTAACACAGGACAAACAAAATCGCTTATGCTAAAATACGCCGACCTCTCAAAAATATAGATAACTAAAAACCGATATTAAGGGAATATACCTGTGGCTGAATCTGAAGTAAAATTATACTACAAAAATGCTACTGCAGAAATCATAGGTGATGAGCACGGTATCACCAATGCTCAGCTAAAAAACCTTGCCGAAAAAACTTCGCCGTTAATACCCCTGTTAAACAAAGAAAGAAAAACAGGAAAAACCCCCTATAGAGACCTCCCTTATAACGAGAAAACCATCCAAAAAGTCAAGGAGCTCTCCGCCCAGCTTAAAAACCAATGTGAAAATCTTGTTGTACTTGGTATTGGCGGCTCCGCTCTCGGCAACATCGCTTTACAAACCGCACTAAATCCATATATGCACAATCTCGATGACTCGCAGCGCCGCGGCCCTCGTCTTTTCGTCTTCGATAACATTGACCCGCCGCAGTTAGCTTCATTCCTGGACTGG
This sequence comes from uncultured Pirellulales bacterium, assembly GCA_964507485.1. Taxonomy (GTDB): domain Bacteria; phylum Planctomycetota; class Phycisphaerae; order Sedimentisphaerales; family Anaerobacaceae; genus CAIYOL01. The sequence continues at coordinate 32,436 of CAZDQP010000006.1, forward strand.
GTTGGTGACAAAATCGAGAGCACCATATTTAACGTTATTAGCAAATCAGGCCAAACTGCCGAAACCGCTGCACAATTTTTAATCCTCCGCAAAATGCTTCTGGACAAGCTCGACTCCGAATTCCTGAAGAATCACATAATCGCAACTACCGACCCTAAACAAGGTACACTTCGTAAAATCGCCAATGATATGAACTTGCAGTGCCTTGAAGTTCCTGAAGGCGTCGGCGGCAGATTTAGCGTATTAAGTGCGGTAGGTCTCTTTAGTGCCGCCATGTGTGGAATTGACATCGACTCGCTCCTTGAAGGCGCTAGAAATATGGACACCAGGGTTACCTGTGAAGATTTCTATAAAAACCCTGCCGCAATCAACGCCACAATAAATTACCACTTTTACAACCACGGCAAAAAAATTTCCGTAATGTTTCCATACAGCTATGCCCTTAAAGACTTGGCCGATTGGTACCGCCAGCTTTGGGCCGAAAGTCTTGGGAAGGCAAAGGACCTGTCAGACAATGAAGTCTGCACCGGCCCAACACCAATCAAGGCTCTCGGCGCCACAGACCAGCACAGCCAGGTGCAGCTTTACCGTGAAGGACCAAACGATAAATTGTTCACCTTTCTCCAGGTCAGCAATTTCAACCGTAACCTGAAAATAGGCCCGGCCCCGGATTGTGCACCGGAGCTCGGCTTTCTTGCCGGAAAAGATTTGGGCACTTTGCTCAACAGCGAAAAAAAGGCCACAGAATATGCTCTCTTACAAAGTAAGCGCCCTTGTCTTACTGTACTCTTTCCGCAAGTCAACGCTTACACCATTGGCCAGTTCATTTATCTATATGAGGTTACAACTTCCTTTGCAGGTGCTCTATTTGGTATCAATCCATACGACCAGCCTGCTGTTGAGTTGGGCAAACAAGCATCCTTCGCACTTATTGGAAAAACCGGCCTCGAACAACTGGCACAGCAAATTCAACCTCTAACTGAAGTTGATGGAGACTTCTTGGTTTGATGTATTCCTATTTACCCGACTGTTTAGCGGCTCTGTCTCCTATCGAAACTGCCCGTCTTCGCCTCATAGGTATGCTGGCGGTATTAGTCATCGGCCTTATTTCCGGCTACCTCGCAAGCAGCCGATTCGGCCTGTCGGAACATCTCGCAAAAAAAATAATGACCATTGTCTTAGTCTGCTTCAACTGGATTATTGGTCTGTTTGTAATCTGGTCGATGAACCTGAGCCGTCAGCTAATATGGCTGCCAATCGTCGGCGTCGTTTTAATGCTCACAATAACCGTTCTTTCCGCCGTTATTTTTCATTTCATCGAACCTAACCGAAAAACTTGGCTTACCCTCACCCTTGCAGGAGCAATAAGCAACACGGGTTACACCGGTGGGGCGTTTGTTTGTTATGCACTGTTCGGTATGACAGGTCTGGCTTTGGCAAACATATATCTGCTGATTTGCTTGCCTGTTTTTTACCTTGTTTATCTGCCGTTGCTGAAACTCCATGAAATGCACAGCAAAGACCGCAACGCTAAACTAAAGTTTGATTTTCTGCTTGATCTTCGAATGATTGCCATACCGGTTATAATAATAGCTATAATCTTAAATCTGACTGGTGTAAAACGGCCGGCTTTCATAAAAGATTTCTATATAGTCGACATTTTGGTTTATACAGCTTCCAGTCTGTCCTTTTTTGCGATTGGTCTGCGTGTAAAATTAGCCCGCCTCAAAAACTATATAAACTTGTATTTTCCCGTCGCTGCAGTAAAATTTATTTTAACACCGGCTATAGCGCTTTTAATTATCGCCGTGCTGAAAATGGCAGGACAGAACTTAGACAGTTTATTCCAGAAGGTTATAATAGTTTCATCGGCTACACCCAGCGCTGTCCTTACAGTAACGCTAAGTAATGTCTTCGACTTGGATAGTCCCTTAGCCAGCGCGCTCTGGGTGGTTACGATGGCTATTTTCGTTGTAATAGTTGTCCCAATATTATTTCTTTTCTTGGCTTGAAAGGTTTTTGGCAATGGATTACGTAGTAGTAATGGCGGGCGGTACTGGAAAAAGATTATGGCCGTTAAGCCGTCAAAAACATCCGAAACAGGTCTTGAAACTCCTCGAAGGAAAAACACTTCTTCGGCATTGCTTCGAACGTCTCTCACCCATATTTGACAGGAGAAACATAATTATCCTCACCAATGCGGGCTACGCATACCTCGTCCGCGAGGACCTTCCAGAGTTGCCCTTTAATAACGTCGTTGCGGAACCCGTTGTCCGCGATACCGCCGGCGCAATTGGTCTGGCAGCAACCATCCTCACCAAGTACGACCCTAATGCCACAATGGCTGTAGTGACCGCCGACCAGTTGATACAGCCTCCTGAAGTGCTCCGGCAGGCGCTCAAAGACGCACTGGCTTTTGTGAATGAAAATCCCGACGATATGGTTACCTTCGGTATCCAGCCGACTTTTGCCAGTACTCAGCTTGGTTATATAAAATGTGCCGCACCCAAAAAATATCCCAATCGCGAAAATGAAATATATGCCGTGGAAGCATTCAAGGAAAAACCGGACGAAAAAACCGCCGATGAATATCTCAAAACCGGTTGCTACCTGTGGAATTCCGGGATGTTCGTTTGGAAAGCCAAAACAATACTGGCCAATCTCAAAAAATTCCTGCCCGAGGCAGCCGAGCCCCTCCTTAAAATTCGAGCTGGCTGGGACGGCCCCAACCAGCAAACAGCCCTGAAAGAATGGTTCCCCAAACTGCCCAAAATTAGTATCGACTATGCCGTTATGGAAAAGGCCGACAACGTTTATGCTATAAAGTTGGATTGCCGCTGGCTTGATATGGGTTCTTTTGCCGCTCTCGCCGATATTATCTCTTCAGACAAGGACAATAATATCGTCGTAGCAGTCCAAAGTGAGCTCCTTGATTGCAAAAACTGCATCGTTGTCACCGAGGACAAGCAGCATCTAATCGCTGCCCTTGGCCTCAAAAATATAGTCATTGCCCACAGCCCGGATGCCACGCTTGTATGCCACGTCGACCAGACTCAGAGACTAAAGGAGCTGCTCGAATCAATAAAACAGCACACCGGAGAAAAATTCCTGTAGATAACATTTATTATGCGATATTTGGCAATTGATTACGGCGACAAACACACAGGACTGGCAATCTGTGACCCTGCGGAAACAATTGCCTCGCCGCTCCTTGTAATAGAAGGTCATAAGAACCTCATTAAAAAAATTAAAGATATCGTTAAAAGTGAAAAAATCGAAGCTGTTGTTCTCGGCTTGCCCTTGAATATGGACGACTCTAAGGGCTTTCAGGCCGAGCAAGTCTTGCAGTTTGCCGAGAAGTTAAAGACTAATCTGGATGTCCCGATATACTTTCAGGATGAAAGACTAACCAGTTTCGCTGCAGAAAAAAAGTTGGTTCCGGCCGAATTTACAAGAAAAAAAAAGAAAAAACGCCTCGACGCCGTCGCAGCCGCTGAAATCCTCGAGGCCTTCCTCGAACAAAAAAGGCATTAATAATACGGCCAATCGCTAAAAGCTGTAACGCACAGCGGCATAAATATTTGTGTTATTCTCAAATTGCCCAAAAAAGGTGCTTGAATAACCACCAAAGAATATGTTCGCGCCCGTCTCTACAGCCAGATTGTCGCTGACCTTATAATTTACGTTCGGCCGCACATACACATCCTTGTCCGATGGCGAGAAATACGTAAATAATGAGCATCGAAGATTTTGATTCATCAAAAGTTTTGTCAGTCGCACTGTTATCAGGTGCCTGTCTCTGTCACGCGATAGACCGGCCGGCGCATTGTTCTTGTGCCTGTTATATTCCAGCATATGTTCGACATAATATTGAAGTCCCGCCGTGAAATCTTTACCGATTTCCTGAGTATAGCCCGCCAGTAGCCGAAGCTCAGAATTGTTTATAAGGCCGTTCTTTCCGCTTCGGTCATCGTCTGAGTCATAATACCCGAATTCAAGATTCCCTATCCCTTTTCCGACGTCGCCGCGAACGCTTGCCCCGTAAACATTCAAATCGGGAAATATCGCCTGTGTAGCCGAGGCATTCTGCCCGCCCGGACTTTTCCAATAGCCTTTATAACCATAGACGGCAAATTCATAACCGTTAATAGTTTTATACAACCGAACAGCAATTTCATCATCACGGAACCAGCGGTTCGGCTTATCAACATGTTGTATCGCATCCCCTCCGGCCAACCTTCCAAGGTTCGAATTCCAATAGGAAATTCGCTCTCCGCTTATAAATCTGTCAGAATCGAATTGAGGAGTATAAACAATATCGAGATTGACCAAGTCGCTGAAAAAGCTGGCCTTAACCGCATCGGAGGGCGCCTTCAAATATTCCGAGTCTCTGCCGATAAAGAAAGACCGCCAATCCTTCGGAAACAAATCATTGATAAACACAAGGTCGCCGGTGCCCCACGTCAGAATTTGTCTTCCGACTTTTAAATCCATAAAATCGACCGGCATCATAAATATATTTGCTTCGCGCATATCGAAGTCGGCTTCTTCTGTTACTAAGTCACCGAACACGTCGCCTTTGAACTTCAAATCAGCCCAGTCGAGGTATGATGATGACAAATCAAGCTGCAGCCGCGTCTCCATAATCGACATGTCTTTTTCATATTTGTTGTTCTGCAGCCGGTATCCAGACCTTATCTCGTAGAAACCGTGCACATCTACGGGAATCCTGGACAAAAACGAATCTTTACTGTCGCCGGTTTCACCCAAAACTGCAGCAGGAAAGGAAAAGGCCGTAGCAAACACAATCACTGAGGCTAATATCCATTTAACTAAACTATCTAATTGCCTCTCGTGGCGGCCTGCGAAGATATCGCTCGGTAAATATGTTCTCAAGATTGATATTATATTTAACATCGCTGAATTCCATTTCAGTTTTACTGCCCGTTTTTAAATCGGAAACCACCGATTTAACCACTGTAGGAAATCCCTGAATTTCTTCAACCTTTACAGATTCGATGGTGCGGTATAATTTACTGCTCTTGTCGTAATATTCCATTTTCATCGGCACAAAATTCTTGCGGTCTATCGAAACGTTGTAATAGCTGAATTCCACGGAATCCGGTTGTTTCGGCACGTTTTTAACCACAAACAATTTATCTGTGGTTTTAATAAGTTCATGGGTATCCTCTTCCAGACTTCTGCCTGAAACATCTTCATATAGAAAATCCGAACCTACAAAACTCGTCCGCTTATCACTGGCGGCTATTCGTTTTACAAGGTCGAGGCTGGGCAGATATAGCCATCTGTCATCGTCTTTATTTATGTCCGCGTGTTTATGGACCATAAAGACCATTTTGCGAACATCCGCCGGCTTGAGAAAATAAACATAATAATTCTGGTCGCCGCCGTCTTTAATGTCCTTTCTGAGTATAATAAACTCCCGCTCTCTCTTCTGTCCCTGCTTGTCCGTTATTACCATATTGACCTTTGCTTTGCCGTCATCGCCCTGGTAATAAGCGACTACATTGGCCTTGTCGACCATGGTCTGAACGTCAGGAATTCCTTGAATTGCATTCGGCTCATCGGCCGCAAAAAGCGACAGTGAAACAGTAAGAACAACTATTATTGAACATATCACTCTCATCTTATACCTCACTTTTTGGACATTGTTTTTCAACGCCGAGCTTTTTAAGTATTGTTATCATTGGGCACCAGTTGGTAAATGCTGACTGAAACAAATTCAAACCTACAAAACCAGTGAAAAACAGCCAGTATGGCGAATGGTAATGCGCAAGCAAAACGCTGGCGAACACGAAAAATCCCGCTATACCCCTCAAATATCTTTCAATAGTCATTGCTCCTTCTCTTTCAAATCGCTTTCTGCTCTTTTACACGCCGCTCTGCGGGACATTATCCCACAAATCAGCGCCATAATTGGTATCGCTATTATACTGACCCATACGAGTACATTCCACTTAACAAATTCGAACTGGTGCACATTGAGAGCCACCAAAACTACCGTAGCTGCTGATATAATCGCGCAAAAAGCACAGTTGCAGCTCGGCCTCATCGGCTCGTTCATAGTCTTGAATAATCTCGTCTCCAATACCCTGATGATAGCAGGCAATACCAGCAACGTCACTGCCCCGGAAGCAGCCATAATCGCGCAAACAAAAATGCCGACTGTCTTATAAGGTACCAGCGGCGCTGCCAAAAGCGGCAAAAACCCGATTGCGATTACGATTACATTTCTGCTTATGGCCCTCGCCGGCTCGCCGAACATCTCAGCCGATGCCTTTTCCCACGACTTGCTCTGCCGGTATGCCTCTCTGGCGCGTTCGAGAAAATGTATCGCAAAATCCACTGCCATACCGAGCGTAAGTGCGCTAAGCACCGCCACCGGCATATCGTAGTCCTTGCCCGCCAGCCCGATTATCCCGTAAATGATAACTATCGTAACAGTCAGCGGTACCATACATACAAGCCCCCAAAGCACCGACCGGAAAAGAATCGCCATCATAATAAATACAACGATGAAACTGCCTAAAAACGATTGCAGCATACCCCAGACCATCTTGTCCTGCCAGACCACGTTTATATATGTCAGCCCGGCCCAATTGTATTTCATAGGTACCGGCGGCGGATTCGCCTTGAAAAAATTATCTGCCGCCTCGACGACCTTTTGCATATCCTTATTGTCACCACTCGTCAGCTGCAGCCAGATATTGGCGTGCATATAATCGTATGTAGCTAAGTGCCATAAATCATCAGGATTATGACTGCTCTGGAATTGTATCAGGCATTGAGCGACGGCCCCCTCACTGTCAGGAACAATATAATTTTCTTTTTTGACGTCCGTAAGCTCCTGATAGCCCTTCTTGCCTACATC